>CAYMHQ010000132.1:3030-8114 GCA_964390275.1 uncultured Coriobacteriaceae bacterium | reverse complement strand
ACACTAACGAGGCGCCGCACCTCCTCCCCCGCCAGCCCCACCGCCAGCCCACTAAAAAGCGCGCCCCCGGGCGATTCCCCGGAGGCGCGCTTCGTCACGCTATGCCTTGCTCGGTCGTACTACTTGCTCGGTCGCGCTACGTGCTCGGTCGCGCTACTTGCTCGCTCTCGCTAGTACGTGATCCCCGCGTGGATCTGCTGGAGCGACCTGATCTCGGAGGCGCCGTTCTTCTTGACGGTCAGGATGCCCAGCGCGGAGGCGTGCGCGGCCGCGATGGTCGTCATGTACGGGATGCGGGCCTTGATGGCGGCCTTGCGGATCTCGCTGCCGTCGCTCGCGCTCTCGGCGCTCGGGCTGGGGGTGTTGAGCAGCAGGTCGACCTTGCCGTTCAGGATGTCGTCGACGATGTCGGGACGGCCCTCGCCGCGCTTGAAGACGAGCTCGCAGGTGATGCCGGCCTCGTCGAGGACCGCCTTGGTGCCGCGCGTGGCAAGGATCTTGAAGCCGGCCTCGACGAACTCCTTCGCCACGGGCACGAGCTCCTCCTTGTCGCGGTCGCTCACGCTCATGAGGACGGTGCCCTTAAGGGGCAGGCGGGTCTGCGTGGCCTCCTGCGCCTTGAAGTACGCCTCGCCAAAGGTGCTCGCCAGGCCAAGGACCTCGCCGGTGGAGCGCATCTCCGGACCGAGGACCGGGTCGACCTCGGGGAACATGTTGAAGGGCAGGACGGCTTCCTTCACGCCGTAGTGCGCGTACTTGGCCTCGTGCAGGTTGTCGAGCGGCGAGGGCTCACCGGTGAAGGGCATGGTGATGACCTCGGTCGCGAGCTGCACCATCTGGATGCCGCACACCTTGGACACGAGCGGCACGGTGCGGCTCGCGCGGGGGTTGGCCTCGATGACGAAGACCTTGCCGTCCTCGATGGCGTACTGGATGTTCATGAGGCCGCAGACGTGCATGGTCTCAGCGATGCGGCGCGTGTACTCCTTGATGGTGGCCAGGTTCTCCTCGGAGATGTTGACCGAGGGCAGGATGGCCGCGGAGTCGCCCGAGTGGATGCCGGCGAGCTCGACGTGCTCCATGACCGCGGGCACGAAGGCCTCGACGCCGTCGCAGATGGCGTCGGCCTCGCACTCGAGGGCGTGGTGCAGGAAGCGGTCGATGAGGATGGGGCGGTCGGGGGTGACGCCCACGGCGGCCTTCATGTAGCTCACGAGGTTCTCGTCGTCGTACACGACCTCCATGCCGCGCCCGCCGAGGACGTAGCTGGGGCGCACCATGACCGGGAAGCCGATCTGGTGGGCGATCGTGAGGGCGTCGTCGACGGTGACGGCCATGCCGGACTCAGGCATGGGGATGCCGAGGCTCTCCATGTCCTTGCGGAAGCGGTCGCGGTCCTCGGCGAGGTCGATGACCTCGGGGCTCGTGCCGAGGATCTTGACGCCGGCGCGCTCGAGCTCGGACGCGAGGTTGAGCGGGGTCTGGCCGCCGAACTGGGCGATGACGCCGAGCGGCTTCTCCTTGGCGTAGATCGCGAGGACGTCCTCGGCGGTCAGCGGCTCGAAGTAGAGCTTGTCGGAGGTGTCGTAGTCGGTCGAGACCGTCTCGGGGTTGCAGTTGACGATGATGGTCTCGAAGCCGAGCGCGTGCAGGGCCTTGGCCGCGTGGACGCAGCAGTAGTCGAACTCGATGCCCTGGCCGATGCGGTTGGGGCCGCCGCCGAGGATCATGATCTTCCTGGGGTTCTCGGAGGCCGTGGTCTGGTCGGGCGCGTTGTAGGTCGAGAAGTAGTAGGAGCTGTTCTGGGTGGAGCTGACGTGCACGCCCTCCCAGCCCTCGACGATGCCGAGGCCCTCGCGCTGGGCGCGGACGTCGGTCTCGGGGACGCCGATGAGCTTGGAGATGTAGCGGTCGGCGAAGCCGTCCTTCTTGGCGGCCTCGAGCTGGGCGGCGGGCAGGAGCTCGCCGGGGTTGGCCGCCGCGTACGCGAGCATGGCCTCTTCCTCTTCGACCAGTTCCTTCATCTGCTCGATGAAGTAGCGCTTGATGTGCGTGAGGTTGAAGAGCTCCTCGACCGTGGCGCCCTTGCGCAGCGCCTCGTACATGATGAACTGACGCTCGCTCGACGGGAAGATGAGCATGTTGAGCAGCTCGTCCTTGGTCTTCTCGTGGAAGTCCTTGGCGAAGCCGAGGCCGTAGCGGCCGATCTCGAGGGAGCGGATGGCCTTCTGGAAGGCCTCCTTGTAGGTCTTGCCGATGCTCATGACCTCGCCCACGGCGCGCATCTGGGTGCCGAGCTTGTCCTGGACGCCCTTGAACTTCTCGAACGCCCAGCGCGAGAACTTGATGACCACGTAGTCGCCGCCCGGGACGTACTTGTCGAGGGTGCCGTGCTTGCCGCAGGGGATCTCGTCGAGGGTGAGGCCGCTCGCCAGCATCGCGGAGACGAGGGCGATGGGGAAGCCGGTCGCCTTGGAGGCGAGGGCGCTCGAGCGGGAGGTGCGGGGGTTGATCTCGATGATGATCTCGCGGTCGGTCACCGGGTCGTGCGCCCACTGGATGTTGGTGCCGCCGACGACCTGGACGGCCTCGACGATCTTGTAGGACTTCTCCTGCAGGCGCTTCTGGACCTCGGGGGAGATGGTGAGCATAGGCGCGGCGCAGAAGGAGTCGCCGGTGTGGACGCCCATCGGGTCGATGTTCTCGATGAAGCAGACGGTGATCATCTTGCCGTTGGCGTCGCGGACGACCTCGAGCTCGAGCTCCTCCCAGCCGAGGACGCTCTCCTCGACGAGGACCTCGTGCACAGGGCTCGCGGCAAGGCCGCGCTCGACAACCGTCTTAAGCTCCTCGACGTTGTAGACGAGGCCGCCGCCCGTGCCGCCCATGGTGTAGGCGGGACGCAGGACGCAGGGATAGCCCAGCTCGGAAGCGATCTCGACGGCCTGGTCGACCGTGTAGGCGACCTTGCTCTTGGCCATGTCGATGTTCAGGGACTGCATGGTCTCCTTGAACGCCTCGCGGTCCTCGCCGCGCTCGATGGCGTCGACCTGGACACCGATGACCTTGACGTTGTACTTGTCGAGGATGCCCGCCTTGGAGAGCGCCGAGCAGAGGTTGAGGCCGCTCTGGCCGCCCAGGTTGGGGAGCAGCGCGTCGGGGCGCTCCTTGGCGATGATCTGCTCGAGGCGCTCGACGTTGAGCGGCTCGATGTACACGACGTCCGCGGTGGCGGGGTCGGTCATGATGGTCGCAGGGTTCGAGTTGACCAGAACAATCTCGTAGCCGAGGCTACGCAGCGCCTTGCACGCCTGAGTTCCCGAGTAGTCGAACTCGCATGCCTGGCCGATGATGATAGGACCAGACCCGATAATGAGTACCTTGTGGATGTCGGTCCGCTTACCCATGCTTCCCCCTCACGTCTCGTTCGGCCGCCGCCTGCTTCTGGGCGGCGGTCCGCGACGAACCAGTCCGATTGAATGGTCCGCTTGGCTTATACCGTAGGCATTGTAGGAGATAGGCACGCTGTCTACGGGCGGCGATGGACGGATTTAAAAAACCAGCGAACAATAGAAATACGCGGGAAATAAACTGACCCACGGCGGAAACAGTGCGTAACGTGCAGGAAACGATGGGGCGGGAAAGGGACGCCGAAAAGGCGGTCGAACGAGCAGAGGCAATTGCCGAGCGGGGCGTGAGCGGGCCAAGGGGCGATGCCGGCCGCCGTGGGAACCGTGTCGCAAAGGCGACGGGCGCTATACATTCCAACGGACATGGTAGTAGAATAGGCGTTTGTCCGCGTTTCGCCACGCGGGACGCACCGCGTTCCGTCGCACGACGCGCGCTTGTTCAGCACCGTTCTCGCACCGCATCCCGAAGGGACAGCAATGGCAGATTTCGACTTCGAGGGCCTCATCACCTCCATCCCCGACTACCCCGAGCCCGGGGTCATCTTCAAGGACATCACCCCGCTCATCGCCGACCCTGAGGGCTTCCACGCCGTGGTCGACGCTATCGCAGACCACTTCAAGGACGCCGGCGTGACCAAGGTCGTCGGCGCCGAGGCGCGCGGCTTCCTCGTGGGCGCCCCCGTCGCGTACAAGCTGGGCGCCGGCTTCGTCCCCGCGCGCAAGCCGGGCAAGCTCCCCCGCGAGACGGTCTCCGAATCCTACGCGCTCGAGTACGGCACCGCCTCGCTCGAGATCCACGCCGACGCCATCGTGCCCGGCGACCGCGTGCTCCTCGTCGACGACCTCGTGGCCACCGGCGGCACCTGCGTCGCGCAGATTCACCTCGTCGAGAAGCTCGGCGCCCAGATTGTGGGTATGGGCTTCCTGATGGAGCTCGAGTTCCTGCACCCGCGCGACGAGATCGCGAAGGCTTCCGACGCCGAGGTGTTCTCGCTCGTCAAGGTGAAGTAGGACCGGACGGAGCCCCAACCGGAATCGAACCCGAGAGGGAGCCGATGGTCGAGGAGCACGGACGACGGGCGGCTGAAGCATCCCCCGCGACAAAAGACGCGCTCAGGAAGCTGTTCCGCGCGCACAGAGACCAGATGGACGAGACGGCCCGCGAGCTTGAGTCGCGGGCCGTCTGCGCTTGCGTGCGGGAGATCGCGCTCGCGGTGTGCCGCGGGGCAGACGACCGAGCAGACGGCGACGGGACGCGCGGTGGGATGCGAGAGGAGACGAACCGCAGGGCCCCGGGGGTACTTGCGGTTTATCAGGCGTTCGGGTCCGAGCTCGACCTCGCCCCGCTCGTGCGCGCGCTGGCTGAGCTGCCCGACGACCGGCGACCCTCCCTCGCGCTGCCCGCGTCGCTGCCAGGCGGGCGTATGGAGTTCGTCGGCGTCTCCCCCGCCGAGCTGCTCCACGGCGGGCAGGGAGGACCGGACGAGGGCGACGCGCTGGAGTTCATCGCGCATCCGGGGAGGATCCTGCAGGAGCTCCCGACCGACCGGAGGGTCTACCTGCCAGATGACATCGCGGCGATGGTCGTCCCGGGGCTCGCGTTCGACCGCGTCGGGCGGCGCCTCGGATACGGGGCTGGCTACTACGACGCGTACCTCGCGCGATGCCGGGCGG
>CAYMHQ010000132.1:0-2930 GCA_964390275.1 uncultured Coriobacteriaceae bacterium | reverse complement strand
GTGGTCGCGGGGACGGCGCCGACCTCGACGCCGAGGCCGCGGGCGATCATCTTCGCGCGACAGATGTGATACTCGCTGCTGACGACCGCCGCGGTTGCCGGGTCTCCCCCATCGTCGAGGATTGCCTCGAAGGAGAACTTGAGGTTCTCGCGCGTCGAGGTCGACTTCTGCTCGAGGATGAGGCGGTCGGCGGAGATTCCCTCCGCGACAATCAGACGGCGCATGGCCTCGGCCTCGGTGATGCTCTCACCGCGCCCTTTCCCGCCCGAGAGGACCGCCTTGCAGTCGGGATGGGCGCACAGGAACTCGACGGCGGCCTCGACGCGCTCGCGCATGGCGAGCGACGGGGTCTCGCCCCTCACCGCCGCGCCGAGGACGATGATGTAGTCGGCCTCCTCCGAGGGGGCGGCAAGCGATTCGCGGACGATGGGGACCTCGACGACCGCGATCGCGACGACGATGACGGCAAGGATGACGAGCATGACCCTCCTCAGCACCCGGGCGGCGTAGCTGAACGCCAGAACGAACGCGCCGGCGAAGGCGCAGGTGTACCCGAGGAACCGTCCGCCCGAGTCGAACAGGACGAGCGCGGCGGCGACGACGAACAGGACGACGGCCGCCACCTGGGCTTTTCGATGCGCACGAGGCTTGGGGTCCGAGTCTGCACCCACCCCGGGGCTGGCCGCGGTGCCTTCGAGGTCGTCGGCACCCTTCCGCGCGATGTCGTCATCCAAGTCGGCCATGCCGCACCTCCGCCGTAATCCGCAATCCGAAATCCGCCTGGACCGATGAGGCCCCGAACCCGGGGCCCGTCGGGGCTCGCACAACTTGGAACCTCGGTCCGAAAGCCCAAGTCCGACCCCTGTCGGACCTCACCCTAACACAGCGGGGCGCCCCGAAGGACGCCCCGCACGCATTCGCTCAGTTGTCCACAGGCTCTCCGGGACCGGACGCGACCGGCCGCCGGCTAACACGCCGGCTACTCGGCGCTCAGGAAAGCCTTGTAGCCGCGATAGGCCTCGAAGACGTCGGCCTTGCTCACGACCTCCCACGGCGCGTGCATGGAGAGCACGGGGACGCCGCAGTCGATGACGCGCATGCCGTAGTTAGCCATGATGTAGGCGATGGTGCCGCCGCCGCCCGCGTCGACCCGGCCGAGCTCGGCGGTCTGGAAGAACACGCCGGCCTCGTCCATGACGCGGCGGATGGAGGCCACGTACTCGGCGTCGGCGTCGTTCGAGCCGCTCTTGCCGCGCGACCCGGTGAACTTGTTGAACGTGAGGCCGTGGCCCAGGTAGCAGGAGTTCTTCGCCTCGAAGACCGACGAGAACGCGGGGTCGTACGCGGCCGAGACGTCGCTCGAGAGCATCCGGGAGTTGCGGATGCAGCGGCGCAGCGCGAGGCTGCCCGGCTCGCCGGCGAGAGCGAGGATCTCGGCGACGGTGTCCTCGAAGAAGTGGCTGTGCATGCCGGTCGCGCCGACGGAGCCGATCTCCTCCTTGTCGACGAGCAGGGTCACCGAGGTGTGCACGGGGTTGCGGCACTCGAGCTGGGCGACGAGGCTCGGGTAGGCGCAGACGCGGTCGTCGTGGCCGTAGCCGGCGATGAGCGAGCGGTCGAACCCGCAGTCGCGCGCGGGGCCGGCGGGGACGACCTCGAGCTCGGCGGACATGAAGTCCTCCTCGTCGATGCCGTAGAAGCCGGCGAGCAGCTCGAGGACGTGCGCCTTGACCTGGTCCTTCGCGGACGCGGCGTCGGCAGGCTCGGCAGCGGACTCGGCGGGCTTCACCACGAGCGGGCGGTTGCCCACGATGACGTCGAGCATCTCGCCCTCGATGAACTCGGACGCCTTCTTGTCCATCTGGTCCTTGCCGAGGTGGGGCAGGAGGTCAGAGATGTAGAACACCGGGTCCTCGGGCTTCTCGCCCACCGCCACGCGCACGGTCGAGCCGTCCTTCATCGCGAACACGCCGTGGATGGCGAGCGGCATCGCGACCCACTGGTACTTCTTGACGCCGCCGTAGTAGTGCGTGTCGAGCGTCGCAATCTCGTTCTTCTCGTCGAGGGGGTTCTGCTTGACGTCGAGGCGGGGCGAGTCGATGTGAGCGCCCAGGATGTTGAGGCCCTCCTGGAGCGGCGCGGTGCCGAGCTCGACGAGCATGAGGGTCTTGCCGCGAATCGAGGCGTACACGCGGTCGCCCGCCGAGAGCTTGCGACCCTCGGCGACGCAGGTCTGGAGGTCGACGTAGCCGGCCTCCTCGGCGAGCGCGATGGCGGAGGCGCAGCACTCGCGCTCGGTCTTGTTCTCGCTGATAAAACGGGTGTACTTGGCGCAGAAGGCGTCGAGGTCGGCCAGCTGGCCTTCTGTGTAGCGCTTCCAGGCGTTGGGACGTTCCATGGGACTGGGACCTTCCTTTCTTGTGTTCTCGCGACGGAGTCGGGCCGTGCCGAGCCATACCTGGTAGGCAGACGAGCGGGCAATGCCGAGGAGGCAGAACCGCACCGAGCGGCAGGACCGTGCCGGGACCGTCGCGGGCTTCCGAAGGGGACTTTCCAAGGGGATATAGTAGCCGTTCGGGGCAAGGGCCGCGCGGGGGCATGGCGGATTGGGCAAAACGCGCATCCGGCTGGATCGCGGGCAGCACACGGCGAGCCGGAGCGGGGCGGGACCGGAGGGAGAACGGGAAGGGGAATGGAGGATGAGGCTTTGTCTTAGGCAGTTTTAAAGTTAGTACTCACACATGTTGGAGCCGCGCGGATGTCTGCATGGCGCAAAGCAATCGTTTTGCATAAAACGAGGTAGAAAATGCATACGCCGCCAGAGCGTTACATCAAGATTCGAAAGGTTTTAAGCGCTCCGGAAGGTACGTGTCGACCGTCTGTCCAAAAATGCGAGAAGTGTAGTCGCGAACGCCACCGGAGCAGCCGTG
>CAYMHQ010000131.1:6356-8270 GCA_964390275.1 uncultured Coriobacteriaceae bacterium | reverse complement strand
CCCGGCAATCCGGCGGGCGAGGTTCGACGGACGTGCTGTGTTTTTTGTCAAGATAGCGTTATGATAGGCCGGCGTTTCGAAATGCGCGCTATGGCGCGTTCGAGATGCCGGCTTTTTGCTGACTGGCTTTTGAGACTGGCTTATCGAGACGACCCGTTTTTTCGACCGGCTGCCGAGGGGCGACCGGGCGCACGGTCGACGTGGAGGTAGAACCGCTATGGGAACGGATGGCGACCGTCAGGGAGCGTCCAGCAGGAACGGCGCGAAGGCTGAGACCGGCGTGAAGACCGAGGCCGCCGCGACCGGCACGACCGTCGCGAAGACCGCGACCGGGGAGGGGACCTCGGCCGGCGACAAGGCCGCCGCCGGCGAGAAGTCCTCGTCCGGCGTGCTGGGCATGCTCGACGCCGCGCGGCGCAAGGTGAGCGGGACGAGCTTCCGCAGCCGCGTGACCCTGTGCTTCGCCGTCGTGGCGCTCGTGACGACCCTCCTCTTCGTCATCGTCCTCACCGCCGTGTGGAGCGAGCAGTTCAGCGCCTACACGCGCGACACCATGGACGAGCTCGCCACCTCGGCGGCCGACTCCCTCGCGAACGTCTACGACGCCCGCGGCTACTGGAGCACGGCCAACCTCGAGAACGTCGCCTCGAGCGTGGCGGCGATGGACGGCGTGGGCATCCAGATCCTGAGCGGCAACGGCGTGGTGGTGTACGACAGCTCCCTCATCGGGGCCGATGTCAAGCTGTCCGGGCTCGAGTCCGACATGTCGCTCGCCCCCTCGGGCACCGACAACGTGGTCACCCAGCCGGTCGTCATCTCCGACGGGACGCAGGTGGGCATCGTGCGCGTGTGGGTCTACGGCTCCGACGCCCTGCTCACCCAGCGCGACCAGGACTATCGCACGGGCTCCCTCGAGGCCATCGCGCTCGCCGGCACCGCCGCGATCGTGGTCGCCGTGCTCATGGGCCTCGTCTTCTCGCGCCTGCTCACCGGCCCCGTCCGCACCATCTCCTCCACCGCCCGGCGCATCAAGGAGGGCGACCTCTCCGCGCGGTCGAACATCGTGGGCAACGACGACCTGGGCCAGCTCGGCGAGACGTTCGACGCCATGGCCGACTCGATCGAGCGCGACCGCGAGCTCGAGCGTCGCCTCACCTCCGACGTCGCCCACGAGCTGCGCACGCCCCTCATGTCGATTCTCGCGACCGTCGAGGCCATGCAGGACGAGGTCCTGCCGTGCGACCAGGAGCACCTCGCCCTCGTCTCGGCCGAGACCAAGCGCCTCTCCCGCCTCGTCGACAGCATGCTGCGCCTCTCCCGCCTCGAGAACGGCTCCGTGCGGCTCAAGATCGAGCCGGTGGACGCCGTGGAGTTCGTGGGGAACATCGCCGCGTCGCACTCCGCGCTGCTCGAGGACATGGGCCTCGAGCTCACGTTCACCAACAAGACCGGCGCCGACGAGCTGGCTGTGGAGCTCGACCGCGACACCGTGACCCAGGCGGTCACCAACATCATCAGCAACGCGATGCGCTACACGCCCGCCCCCGGCAAGGTCGACGTCTCGGTCGCCCGGGACGAGTCCCACGTGCTCATCGCGGTGGCGGACACGGGCATCGGCATCGCCAAGGAGGACATCGGCAACGTGTTCGGGCGGTTCTGGCGCGCCGAGGAGAGCCGCAACCGCGTGGCCGGCGGCCTGGGCGTGGGCCTCGCCGTGACCAAGGAGATCGTCGACCGCCACCACGGCACCATCGAGGTCGAGTCCGAGCAGGGCGTGGGCACCACGTTCACCCTGCATCTCCCGCTCAAGCAGCCGGTCGTCGAGGGGTAACGGCCCAGCGGGCGGACGAGGACGGAGGGCGCGCGGGCGCGGGGGCGCGGGCGAGCGCTGCTGGGCCCGCGGGCGAGCGGGCG
>CAYMHQ010000131.1:0-6256 GCA_964390275.1 uncultured Coriobacteriaceae bacterium | reverse complement strand
CGTCTTCTACAAAGTCAAAACGGCCCACAAAAACGGACCTTTTGGCCACCTTTTCATGTTTGATATGCGCTGCAGGACCGTCGGGCACCTTGAGCCTCTGCTTAACGTGAGGGGGCGCACCCGCTATGGGCGCGTCCCCTCGTCATTTGCTGTTTTGAGTGGCCGGTCGGGTGTGAACAGGCTGACAGGGCTCTCGACGACCTCGACGCTCGTGACCCCGACCGTTCGGCCGAGGCCCGCTCCATGACGCCTGCGGAATCCAACGATATAATGCGCCCGAAAATGTGAGACAGGCGCGGGCGAGGCCTGCCGTCGAAGGGGGAGCTGGGATGCGCGGGAGCGGACGGGGGAGCGAAGAGGGGACGCCGACGGCTTCGGACGCGCCGGGGTTCCCGGAGACGCCGGCCCCTGCGGAGGCGGTCCCTCCGGAGACGGCCTCCCCGGAGACGCCTGCCCCCACGAAGCCGCTGATGTCGTCGTTGCGCGTACGCGTTCTGCGGCGTCTCGCGTTCGCTCCCGTCTTCCCCGCGCTCGGCATCCTGCTCCAGCTGTACTACGGCCTCGCGTTTCCCTCGTGGTGGACTGCGATCGTGCTCGTGTCGTTCTGGGTCGGCCCGCTCGCGGTCGCGGAGGCTGCGCGGCACTTCCCGAACGCGCTCCCGCGCACGGTGCGCGGGTCGGCGGCTCTGGCGACGGCGGTCGGCGTGCTTGCCGTTGCGCTGCTCGTCGGTTTCAGGTCGATCGACCCGATGGCCATTGGGGTGCGGTCGGCGTTCGCGCTCGTTATGGGGATGATGCTCGAAGGGGCGTGCCTGGAGATGGGCGTCCTGGCTTGGCGCCAACTCGAGGCTCTGCTTGGCGTCGGCGCTGAGGCTGGCGGCGCTGGCGAGTGCGGCGAGACTGTCGCGACGGGCGAGTGCGGCGAGTCCACGTGGAGCGGGGAGATCGACTCGGCCGCCGTCCGCGTCGCCGTCGTGCAGGCTCTGTCCGCCGCGCTTGCGATCGCCTTCACTGCGGCGGTGCCCCTTGCCGTTGTCGTGGTGACGGCGGGCGTTGCGGTCTGCGTCTCGATGGCGGCGCTGACCGTGCTCGCGTCCCGCACTGGGGAGCGCGTGCGGCCGGCGAATCTTTCGGCGGCGGAGGAGGGCCCGGGCCGTCCGGCGGGTTCGGCCGACCTCGAGGACGCGGAGGGCTACCTGCTGGTCAGGCAGCATGCCGAGCGGACGTGCCAGCGGCTCGCGGTGTCGTTCGGCCTGATGGGATTCTCGTGCGCGATCATGATCTACCTGTTCATGGCGGCGCCGTACGAGCGGCTCGCCACGGGATGGTGGCTTGTCGGCGTGGCGGGTGTCGTCATCGGCGCCATGCTGCTGCTGGCGGGGCGCGCGATCGCGAGGGAATGGGCGCCGCTCACGTCGCTGCGTCTCGCCGCGCTGCCCGCGCTCGTCGCCTTCTTCCCGTTTGAGGTGGGGGACAGTGTGACGATGCACGTCGCCATCACGTCCACACTCGTCTATGTGATGTCGACTTTTGCCGTCGCGCCGCTTGTTGTCCGAGAGTTCGACCAGGCACTCGCGCAGGGAGGCTCCGGTCGGGGCTGCGTTGGTCGGGGCTGCCCGGGGCGCGGCGAGGCCGATCGGCGGCGGGCGGGCGACGCGTCGGCGATGGGACTGGGCGCGGGCGTCGCGGCGGGTCTCCTCATCGGATGCGCGCTGGTGCAGCTCACCGCCTTCGTCGATGCTAGCGTCTTCGGCATCGTGATGGAGATTGCGGCAATCGTCGCCATCGGGTGCGTCTACGCTGCGACCAACTTCGTCGTCAACGCCGAGCTCCTGCGCGACGCCCGCCTTCTCGCGCGCCGCATGCTGCCGCTGTCCTACCAGGTATACGAGCCGCTCGATGCGTCCGACCAGGAGGAGCAGGAGCTCCGTGGCCGCATTCTGGCGTGCTGCAAACGCCTCGCGTTCGAGAAGGGCCTCACCGCGCGCGAGACCGAGGTCCTGTCGATTCTCGCGCGGGGGAGCAGCCTTGCCCGCGTCCAGGAGGACCTCTGCATCTCCGAGGGCACGGCTGCGACGCACCGCAGCCACATCTACCGCAAGCTGGGCATCAACAGCCGGCAGGAGCTCATCGACCTCATCGACCGCACCGCCCGGGAGGCGGCGGAGGAGTAGGGGCGGCAGCGGCCGGCTGGCGAGTTGCTGGCGAGACTGGTCCCCTCCTCTGCCTCCCTCGTCAAAGTTTCCTGTTTCGTGAGATTTCCCGACGCGTCCTCGCAGTGGAGCGGCTACACTACCGCACACTTGCAGCGAGCTCGCCCCAACCGGAAAGGCCGTCTCAGCGTCATGTCGCACGAAGCGTCCGATATCGAGAACCCCATGCCCGCCGGCGCCGACGCGTCGGTGGTCGCGGGCGCTGTGGACGCTGCGGGGGCGGCGCCCTCCGGCGCGCGGGGACTGCGGACGGACGACTTCGACTACGACCTCCCGCGCGAGCTCATCGCCCAGTACCCCGCCGAGCCGCGCGACTCCTGCCGCCTGCTCGTGCTGCACCGCGAGACCGGCGAGATCGAGTTCCGCCACTTCCGCGACATCCTCGACTACCTCGAGCCGGGCGACCTGCTCGTCGCCAACCGTACGCGCGTCATGCCGGCGCGCCTCGTGGGGCACAAGCCGGGGACGGGCGGCGTAGCCGAGTGCCTGCTCACCAACCGCCGCGAGGATCTCGACCCGATGGGCGGGGCGTGGGAATGCCTGGTCAAGCCCGGTAAGCGCCTAGCGCCCGGCAGCCTGATCGAGTTCCGCGAGGGCGGCCTGCTGGCCCCGATGGAGTCCCCGGTCGTGCTCACGGCCGAGGTTGGCGAGCGCCTTCCTCAGCGCGGTCTGCGCCTCGTGCGCTTCACACCCGCCGAGGGTCTCACGCTCGACGAGGCCATGCACAAGGCCGGGCACGTGCCGCTGCCCCCCTATATCACCGAGTACGAGGGCGACCCCGAGAAGTACCAGACGGTCTACGCCATGCGCGACGAGCACTCCGCCGCCGCGCCCACGGCCGGTCTTCACTTCACGCCCGAGCTCATCGAGGCCTGCCGCGCCAAGGGCGTGGGCTGGGCGACCGTCGAGCTCGAGGTGGGCATCGACACCTTCCGCATCGTCGAGGAGGACGACCCCACCCAGCACCAGATGCACACCGAGCGCTACCACGTGCCGCAGGAGGTCGTGGACGCCGTGCATGCGACCAAAGCCGCAGGTCATCGCGTCATAGCCGTGGGCACCACCTCGGTCCGCTCGCTCGAGAGCGCCTGGGATCCCGAGGCGTGCGCGGCCGACGGCTCCCGGGGCGACATCGTGGTGCGCGAGGACGCGACCACGAGCCTCTTCCTCATGCCGGGCAGCGAGTTCCACGTCGTCGACGCGATGATCACCAATTTCCACGTTCCGCGCTCCACGCTCATGATGCTCGTGAGCGCGTTCGCCACGCGTGAACAGATTATGTTTGCGTATTCCGCCGCCGTGGGGGAGCGATTTAGAATGCTCTCGTTCGGCGACGCGATGCTGATCCTGTAGCCGCAATCAACCTCGAGCGGCGGCAGGGTCATCCCGTGAACCCCACGGGCTTTGCCACCGCGCATCAACCGAACGAGAGCGCCTCCGTCCCCCGCCCGAACGCTGTTCGCCGGCGGGTCCCTCGCGCGCTGCCGGATCTGGATGCACGGGCCGCCCCCTATCGGCCGAAGTCGACCGTACCGCACGGGGAGCGGCGCTGCACCGCACCGTGCCGCATCCTGCCATGACGCATCGCGCGACGAGTCCCGCACGCCAGCCAACGCGGGCACGTTCCTGCAGGTCAGCCACCGTATTCTCCCCGTGCCGGCAGAGCGCCGGCGCCGCACAGACAGGAGCTCCGCCATGATCGCAGTCATCAAACCGGGCACCACCGAAGCCCAGCTCGGCAACCTCGTCACCTGGCTCAAGAACAAGGGGCTCGAGGTCAACGTCTCGGTGTGGGCCGAGTCGACAGTTGTGGGACTCATCGGCGACACGTCGCGCGTGGACATGTCGCTGCTCGAGTCGATGGACATCGTCGAGA
The DNA here is from genome assembly GCA_964390275.1 of uncultured Coriobacteriaceae bacterium. GTDB lineage: Bacteria > Actinomycetota > Coriobacteriia > Coriobacteriales > UMGS124 > CAYMHQ01. Next base: position 2,167 of record CAYMHQ010000131.1, on the reverse strand, counting down.
GCGTCGCGCGCGTCACCGACCCGTTCAAGCAGGTCAACCGCAAGTTCCATCCCGAGGACACCGTGGTCGAGGTCGCCCCGGGCGTCAAGGTGGGCGGGGGCAACTTCCAGGTCATCGCCGGCCCGTGCTCGGTGGAGGGCGACAACCTCTTCGAGATCGCGCGCGCGGTGAAGGCGGCCGGCGCCACCATGCTGCGCGGCGGCGCGTTCAAGCCTCGTACCTCGCCGTATTCGAACCAGGGCATGGGGAAGGCCGGCCTCGAGCTGCTGTGCGCGGCGCGCGAGGAGACCGGGATGCCCATCGTGACCGAGATCATGGACGTGCGCGACGTTCAGCTGTTCGTGGACATGGACATCGACGTGTTCCAGATCGGCGCGCGCAACACGCAGAACTTCAACCTGCTCAAGGAGGTGGGCATGGCGGGCAAGCCGGTCCTGCTCAAGCGCGGCATCGCCGGCACCGTCGACGAGCTGCTCATGAGCGCCGAGTACATCATGAGCAAGGGGAACCCCAACGTCATCCTCTGCGAGCGCGGCATCAGGACGTTCGAGACGCGCACGCGCAACACGTTCGACCTGAGCGCCGTGCCCGTGCTGCACCATCTCACGCACCTGCCCGTGATCGCCGACCCGAGCCACGCGACCGGCTACACCCGCTACGTCTCGCCGATGGCCCTGGCAGCCACGGCGTGCGGGGCCGACGGGCTCGAGATCGAGGTGCACAACAACCCCTCGCGCGCGTGGTCGGACGGCCCCCAGGCGCTGCTCCCCGAGCAGTTCGCCGAGCTCATGCCCAAGGTGCGCGCCATCCGAGAGGTCGTGCGGTAATGGCTGCCGAAGCGCGACAGGCTGCCGAGCCCGGGTGCGCCGCCGAGCCCGTGCGCGCTGCCGAGCCCGGGTGCGCGGTCGTGCGGGTCGAGGCGTCGGGGAGCTACGACGTGGTGGTGGGCCGGGGCCTTCTGGCTGAGACGGGCGCCCGGGTTCGCGCGGCTTTGCCCGGGGCGGACGACGCGGTGCTGCTCGTGGCCGACTCCCACGTGGGACCGCTCTACGGGGACCTCGTCGCCGCGTCTCTTGCTGAGGCGGGCTTCAGGGTCGAGCGCGCCGAGGTGCCCGCGGGGGAGGGCTCGAAACGCCTTGCCGAGTTCGGGCGGCTCCTGAGCCGGGCGGCGCAGGCGGGCCTCACGCGTGCGAGCACCGTGGTGGCGCTCGGCGGCGGCGTGACGGGGGACCTCGCGGGGTTCGTCGCCGCGTCGTACATGCGCGGGTGCCACCTCGTGCAGCTCGCGACGTCGCTGCTCGCGATGGTCGACAGCTCGGTGGGCGGCAAGACGGCCGTCGACCTGCCCGAGGGGAAGAACCTCGCCGGCGCGTTCCACCAGCCCGACCTCGTGCTCTGCGACCTCGACTGCCTCGCGACGCTGCCGCCGGAGTTCGCGCGCGACGGCATGGGCGAGGTCGTGAAGTACGGCGTGATGCGCGACCCCGAGCTGTTTGGGTGGCTCGAGGGCGGCTCTCTCGCGGGGCGGGAGGCCGACGTCGTGGCGCGCTGCGTCTCCATCAAGCGCGACGTGGTGGAGGCCGACGAGCGTGAGGCGGGCGAGCGGAAGCTGCTGAACCTGGGCCACACCGTGGGCCATGCGATCGAGCTGCTGAGCGGGTACGCCGTGCCGCACGGTCACGCCGTCGCTGCAGGCACCGCCGTCATGGCGCGCGCGTGCGCCGCGAAGGGCTGGTGCCCCGCCGCCGACGCCGCGCGCATCGAGGCCGAGCTTGCCGCGTGCGGCCTGCCCACCCGGACGCGCCGGAGTCTCGAGGACCTCTGCGAGGCCGCGATGCGCGACAAGAAGCGCGCGGGCGACCGTATCGACGTCGTCGCGGTGCGGGGGATCGGCCGCTGCGAGGTGCGGCGCCTGACCCTCGACGAGTTCGCCGAGCTGGTGAGGCTGGGCGTCGCCGGGAGCGCCGGGGAGTCTGGGAGCGCCGGGGACCGTCCGGCGGCGGAGGACTTCGCGCTGCCGGGCGAGGAGGCCGGCGTGGGGGATGTCGAGGGGGCTGTCGAGGGGACCGTTCCCGGCGCGCCCGACGCCCCCGACCCCGCCGACCTGGGCGGATGCCGACGGGTGGTCGAGGAGACCGTGCGCCCGGGGGAGCTCTCCGGGACCGTC
>CAYMHQ010000130.1:3800-8274 GCA_964390275.1 uncultured Coriobacteriaceae bacterium | reverse complement strand
GATGACGAGAAGGGAGACGATGGCTGTGACAGGTACGATCGCACCGATGAGCAGGCGCGACCTGCTTGCCATGGGCGTTTCGCTCCCGCTCGCCGTCGCCCTTTCCGCCGCCGGCCTCGGCCTGTTCGCCGCGCGCCAGGCCGAGGCGGTGCCCAACCCCCAGGGGGAGGCCGAGACCGCCGCCCTCGCCGAGGCCCAGAAGGAGTACGACAAGGCCCAGGAGGAGCTTCAGGCCATCGGCAAGAGGCTCGAGGAGACGCAGCACTCCAAGAGCAAGACCGAGCAGGAGCTCGCCGACCTCAAGGTCGACATCGGCGAGACGAAGGACGGCATCGACGAGACGACCTCCAACCTCGAGAAGGCCCAGGCCGCGCTCGCTGCGTTCCTCCAGATTAGCTACAAGTCTGGCTCGACGAGCCTCCTCGACGTGCTGCTGGCCTCGACCGACTTCAATGACTTCGTGACGCGCGCGTACTACGCCGCCGCAGTCCAGGACTCGCAGGTCGAGACCATCAACGACATCAAGGAGCTCAAGGCCGAGCTCGAGCGGCAGGAGAAGGTCCTCTCGACGCAGGAGGAGCAGCAGTCCCAGCTCCTCGCGACCCTCGAGACGCAGGAGAACGAGCTCTCGACGCAGAAGGCCGCCGCCGACGCCGTGGTCGCCGGTCTCTCCGCCGAGGTGCAGGAGCTCTTCGCCGCCCAGCAGGAGGCCCTCACCGAGGCTGCGACTGCGCGCGCCACCGCGGCGAACGCGGCCGCGGGCGGGGCGGCCATCGGCGTCTACACGCCCGGCGTCTCGATGGGCTCGCTCGTCGAGGACGCCTACGCCTGCCTCGGCATCCCCTACGTGTGGGGCGGCGACGACGAGAACTTCAGCGAGATGGGCGGCTACGACTGCTCGGGGTTCGTCCAGCACTGCTACGCCCTCGAGGGGTACAGCATCGGCCGCACCACGTGGGACCAGATCGCCGAGATTCAGGCGCTCGGCAACTGGAGGGAGACCGTCGAGGAGCTCGAGCCCGGCGACCTCGCGTTCCCGAGCGACTCGCACGTCGGCATCTATATCGGCAACGGCCAGATGATCGACGCCCCGTATCCCGGCATGTACATCCGCATCGACACGATCGAGGACTTCGTGGGCGGCGGCTCGCCCGTATAAGGCCCTCCCAAGGCCCTCCCAAGGTCCGTCCAAGCTGTGGTCAAACGGTGTGCGCCGCGCCCATCGGCATAGATTCCGCGGTGTGCGGGCATACGCGGTTCGCACGATACTTATTCGGCGTTCATTGCCGAACAACGGATGCCGCGGACGGACGCTGACTTACAATTGCCCCCGTCTTAGGAGAGACAGGAGGCAATGTGAACAGGTCCCTTTTGTCCGGTAACGAAGCAATCGCGCGCGGAGCCTGGGAGGCCGGCTGCGACGGCGGGTTCGGCTATCCCGGAACCCCCTCGACCGAGACCCTCGAGTCGTTCGCGAAGATGCCGGACGTATACGCAGAATGGTCGGTCAACGAGAAGGTCGCGCTCGAGAACGCCCTCGGCTTCTCTATGGCGGGCAGGCGCGCCCTGGTTACGATGAAGCACGTCGGCGTGAACGTCGCCGCAGACCCGCTCATGTCGCTCGCGTACTCGGGCGTCTCGGGCGGTCTTGTCATGCTGTGCGCCGACGACCCCGGCATGTTCTCGTCGCAGAACGAGCAGGACAGCAGGTGCTACGCGCAGTTCGCGCGCGTGCCGATGTTCGAGCCCGCCGATTCCGCCGAGGCGCTCGCGATGACCAAGGAGGCGTTCCGCCTCTCGGAGGAGCTTTCGACGATCGCCCTCATCCGCTCGACGGTGCGCATCTCGCACACGCGCACGCCTGTCGTGCTCGGCGAGCGGCAGCACGGCGACCCCGTGCCGTTCAAGACAAGCATTCCCGACTGGGTCATGATGCCCGCCTACGCCCGCCCCAAGCGCCTCAAGGTCGACGAGCGTCAGGCGAAGCTCGAGGACTACGTCGACGCGTCGCCCCTCAACCGCATCGAGATGCGCGACCACGCGCTCGGCTTCGTGTGCTCCGGCGCGGTCTACCAGCACGTCCGCGAGGCGTACCCCGAGGCCTCGGTGCTCAAGCTCGGCCTCTCGTACCCGCTGCCCAAGGCTAAGCTCCAGGAGTTCTTCGCCCAGGTCGAGAAGGTGTACGTGGTCGAGGAGGCGTGCGACTACTACGACCGCTCGATCCGCGCGCTCGGCCTTGAGCCGGCCGCGTGGCCGTTCGGCCTGCCGCGCGCGTTCGAGCTCTCGCCTGCGCTCATCAAGGGTGCCCTCGAGGGCCCCGAGGCCTGCGCCGTGGAGCCGGTCGTCGACTCTGCCGTCGTCGCCGCGCTTCCCGGGCGTCCGCCCGCGCTCTGCGCCGGGTGCCCGCACCGCGTCCCGTTCAACGAGCTCAAGCGCATGAAGGCCATCGTCCTCGGCGACATCGGCTGCTACACGCTCGGTGCGCTCGCCCCGCTCGAGGTGCTCGAGTCGGCGATCGACATGGGCGCGTCTGTCTCGATGGGTCACGGCTTCGAGGTCGCGCGCATGCTCGACCGTCAGGCCGGCGAGGGCGCCCCGGTGAGCGGGGGAGCGAGGCCGGTGTTCTCAGTGATCGGCGACTCCACCTTCGCGCACTCCGGCCTCTCGGGCCTCATCTCGCGCGTCTACAACGCCGGCACCGGCAACGTAGTCATCCTCGACAACCGCACCACCGCCATGACGGGCGGCCAGGGCAACGCGGTCTCGGGCATCACGCTGCAGGGCAGGCCCTCGCACGAGATGAACCTCGAGGCGGTCCTCAGGGCGGCCGGAGTCGACGATGTCGTCACGGTGAACGCTCTCGACGTCCGCGCCGTCCGCGGTGCGCTCAAGGCCGCGGCGCAGAACGCCGACGCGCTGAGCGTCGTCATCTGCCAGTCCCCCTGCGTGGTCGAGTACAAGGTCCGCGGCGACCTGCGCGCCGTGAACGCCGACCTGTGCCGTGCGTGCGGCGCCTGCCAGCGCATCGGCTGCCCTGCGATCGGCCGGACCCCCTCGGGCAAGCCGCGCATCGACCCGACTCTCTGCAACGGGTGCTCCCAGTGCGAGCAGTACTGCGCGTTCGGCGCGATTTCGAAGGAGGCGTAAGTGACCATGGTGAACGAATCCATGTACCCGGATTTCCCCCATAAGCCCATCACGGTCGTGCTGTGCGGCGTCGGCGGGCAGGGGACGATCACCGCGGCGCATCTTCTGGCGAGCGCGGCGCTCAACGACGGCTACGACGTCAAGGTCTCCGAGATTCACGGGATGGCCCAGCGCGGCGGCTCCGTCTCGACCACCGTGCGCTTTGGTGAGAGCGTCTCGTCGATGGTGTGCGACCCCGGCCAGGCCGACGTGCTCGTCTCCTTCGAGCTCATGGAGGCCGTGCGCAACCTCCCCATGGTCGCCCGCGGCGGGCACGTCATCGCGAACGACTGCGAGATCGAGCCGATGCCCGTCCTCTCCGGCAAGTGCGAGATGCCCTCCAACCTGCGCGAGACGCTCGAGGGCGTCGAAGGCGCCTCAGTGCTCGTGTTCGACGCCGAGCACGTCGCCCAGCAGGCGGGCAACCGCAAGTGCGCGAACGTCGCCCTCCTCGGCGCGGCGTCCCGCCACCTCCCGCTCACCGACGCCTCCTGGAGGTCGGCGATTGAGGGTCGCGTCCCGCCCAAGACGCTCGACGCGAACATGGCCGCCTTCGACGCGAGCCTCAGGCTCGTCGACGGCGACGGCAGGTAGTCGGACGGTTCGCAACATCAGGCGGAAAGACGGTTCAGACGGCACATGAAGCACCTCGACCTGGCCACGATGCCCAAAAAGAAGAAGATACTCCTGCTCGCGGCGGCGATCGTCGCGATCGTCGCGATCTGCGCGCTCGTCATATGGCTGTGCATGCCGCTCATCGACATGCTGAACGACCCGGAGAAGCAGCAGGCGTTCGAGAGCTGGGTCGAGTCGCTCGGCGTGTGGGGCGTGCTCGTCATGCTCTTCATCCAGGTGCTCCAGATCGTCGTCGCAGTGATCCCCGGCGAGGTCGTCCAGGTCATGGCCGGCGTCATGTACGGCACCCTGGGCGGCCTCGTGCTCTGCCTCGTGGGGTGCGTCCTTGCCTCCGCCGCCGTCTTCCTGCTCATCCGCAAGTGCGGCCGCGACTTCGTGATCCGGTTCTTTGGCGAGGACATGCTCGACAAGTACAGCTTCCTCCAGGACACCTCGCGGCTCGAGACGATCGTGTTCGTCCTGTTCCTGATTCCCGGGCTTCCCAAGGACGCGCTCACCTACATCGTGCCGCTCTCGCGCATCAGGCTCGTCAACTTTCTGACGCTCTCGACCCTGGGGCGCATCCCCGGCATGGTGGCCTCGACGCTCATCGGGTCGAGCATTACGAGCGCGAACTGGCTGCTCATCATCATCGTGTTCGCCGTCTGCATCG
>CAYMHQ010000130.1:0-3700 GCA_964390275.1 uncultured Coriobacteriaceae bacterium | reverse complement strand
AGATTAGCGGGAGCCGACCGTCGGGTTCATGATGGTCTCGTAGTCCTCGTCGGTGACGGTGTAGCCGTAGAACGTCTGGTAGAACTCGTCGACGTAGGCGCGGGTGTCAAGCTCGGAGCAGAGCTCGGGCGAGATGATGGTGGGCGCCCAGGCGAGCTGGAGCGGGGCCTCGAAGTGGGCCTTGAACCACACGCTGCCGCCGAGCGGGTTCATGTAGACCTTGCCGTTCTTCACAGCCTTGACGTTGTCGAACGCGGAGTTGCCGAGGATGGCGTCGCGGCCGGCGACCGTGGTGCAGATGATGATGTCGGGGTCGGCCTCGAGGATCTGCTCGGCGGTGAGGGTGGGCTCGTTGTCAGTGATGCCGAGCACGTCGCAGATCGAGATGCCGCCGGAGAGGTAGATCCAGTCGCTCACGATGCCGCCGATCTGGGCGGTCGAGAGGCCGTCGTCCTCGGTGCAGATGAAGACGCGGGGACGGTCCTCGTCGGCGACGTCCTTCGTCATGTCGCCCACGGTCTGGACGAGCTCGTCGTAGAAGGCGCGGTACGCGTCGGCCTTCTCGAGGGCCTCCTCGGTGCCGATGGCCTCGGCGATGATGTGCACCGTGTTGGCCATGTTGTCGAACGAGGTGCCGTTGAACAGAATCGTGGGGACGTTCGCCTCGGCGATGGTGTCCTTCTGGCCCTGCGAGGGGACGACGGCGAAGTCGGGGTCGCAGTTCATGACGACCTCGATGTTGATCTCGGAAGGCTTGATGAGCGTGACCTTGTCCATGTAGTCGCCGAACATGGTCTCGTTCATGTCGGTGTCGAGGATGTAGCAGCCGCTCAGGAGGTCGGCCGCGCCGAGGCCGAGCACCATCTGGGTGGCCGCGGGGAACGGGACGACGATGCTGTCGACCGTGTTGGGGATCTCGAGCTCGTTGCCGAAGGCGTCGACGACGGTGTGGGTGCCCTCGGGGTCGGCCGCGATCTCGGCGGCGAGGGCGAGGTCGGCCTGGTGGTGCTCCTCGGTGCCGTCAGCCTTGACGACGACTGCCGCCTCGGCCGTGGAGTCGCTCGCGGCGGCGTTGCCCTCGGCGAACGCGATGGCCGTCGAGCCCAGGGCGGAGGTGGTGAGCAGCGCGCCGGCGAAGGCGACTGCCGCGATGCGGTTGGTGATCTTGATCATGTGTTTCTCCTTCCAGAAGAACCTTCCAAACTGCCGTGCGAAAACCCTGTCGTGCAACGTGCGATATCTCAGCGCCGGTGGGGGAGCGGTCGATGGCCGCCGGACCCCCTACCAGGTGCGAATATCCGTCCTCATGGGCGCGCAGACCTTGCCCCTGCCGTCCTCGCCGTACGAGACGATCTGGATGTCGGTCCCGTAGATCTCGCTCAGCGCCTCGGGCGTGATGACCTCCTCCGGGCTCCCCACCGAGACGAAGGTGCCGTGGTTCATGATCGCCACCTTGTCGCAGAGGGAGAACGCGTGGTCGGGGTTGTGCGAGGTGAAGAGCACGCCGGTCCCGCGCTCGTGCATGCGATAGAGCATCTTGAGCGTCTCCATCTGCTTGCCGTAGTCGAGGTGCGAGGTGGGCTCGTCGAGCACGATGAACTCCGCCTCCTGTGCTATGGCGCGCGCGAGCATGACCATCTGGAGCTGGCCGCCCGAGAGCTGCGTGCAGGAGCGCTCGAGGTACGGCTCGAGGCCGAGCTCCTCCACGGCGGCCATCACCTTGTCGTAGTCCTCCTGCGTGGGGCGGTTGAGCGAGTTCAGGTGCGGCGTGCGCCCCATCAGGATCATGTCGACCACCTTGAAGGGGAACACGAGGTGGTACGTCTGCGGGATGTACGAGATCTTGCGCGCGAGCTCGTCGGGCCGGTAGCTCTTGAGGTCGCGCCCGTCGAGCACCACGCGCCCCGACCGCAGCGGCAGCAGGTTCATGATGCCGTTCAGCAGCGTCGACTTGCCGATGCCGTTGCGCCCGAGGATGCAGAAGATGTTCTCTGTCGAGAACGTGCAGCTCAGGTCGGTGAAGATGTCGGTCTTGCCGTCGTAGGAGAAGCATGCCTTGTCGAGTTCGATGAGTCCCATGCTACGCCCACCCTTCCTTGGCGCGCAGGAGCGTGAGGAAGAAGATCGGCGCGCCGATGAGCGACGTGACGACGCCGATGGGCAGCTCTGCCTGGACCGACGCGCGGCAGACCACGTCGACGAGCATGAGGAAGACCCCGCCCACGAAGAAGGCGATCGGGATGAGCCGGCGCGCGTCGGGTCCCACGATGTGGCGCACGATCTGAGGGATGATGATGCCGACCCACGAGATGGCGCCGCAGACGCACACCGAGACCGACGCGATGAGGGTCGAGCAGACGATGATGACGCCGCGCGTCCGGCGCACGTTGATGCCGAGAGCCCGCGCCTCGTTGTCGCCGAGCGAGAGCACGTTCATCTTCCAGCGCACATGCATGAGGACGAGCACGCAGATGGTGATGAGCGGGACCATGTAGACCAGGTTGTCGCTCTTGATCTTTGCGAAGCTGCCCATGAGCCAGAACGTGATCTCGGGCAGGGTGGTCTCGGTGGGCGCGACGTACTTGATGATGGAGATGCCTGCCGCGAACAGGCTCGAGATGACCGTGCCGGTGAGCACGAGCAGCAGCGTCTGGTTGCCGCGCAGCAGACGGCTCGCCGAGTAGGTGAGGAACACCGCGAGTGCGCCGCCCACGAACGCGAACGTGTTGATCAGGACGGCGTTCAGCGCGAACAGGATGGCGAGCGCCGCGCCGAAGCACGCGCCGTTCGAGACGCCGAGGATCGACTCGGAGACGAGCGGGTTGCGGAAGAGGCACTGGTAGCTCGCGCCCGAGACCGAGAGTCCGCCGCCGATGAAGATGACCGCGAAGATGCGCACCATGCGGATGTTCCACACGACCGACGTGACGTTGTCCGCCCAGGTGACCTCGATGGGGTTCGGGATGGTGTAGTCGAACCAGGGGAGCATGCAGGGGAGCTGCAGCACCCAGATGACCCCGTCGAGGATGCCGTGCGCGAAGCACAGCAGAACCTCCTGCTTGGTGCACGTGTAGTGGCCCGACAGCAGGCAGAATATCATCGTCGCAACGATGAGGACGGCGAGGATGAGCGCAGCCTTGAGCCAGAACAGCCTTTCAGCATGCACGAGGTCGGTGCCGCCGTGCGCCTTCCGCGCGTCCTCGGCACCGACCTCGAGAGCCGGTGTGCTCGCATCCAATCGATACCACTTCCCAGGGGGTAGAACTGAATGAATATGACCTGAATGAGTTTCAGACTTTTTCATACTAGCACTCGGTAAAGCAGACGGTTAGAGTCGTATCGAATAGGCGCCATAAGGCTGCGTTATAGTACTTGAACGGCTTTAGCGGAGCCTCGGACGAGTGGCGCGTGCGGCGGGCGCGACTTTCGAAGAAGTTGCCTCTGCTGCGCAAGCCTGCTTGGACGCGACGGGAGCCTCGTCAAGGGTTCGGCGGGCGAGGTCATGCGGGAGGACGTCATCCGCGACCTTTACGGGTGCGACCTGGTGGTCCGGTATGTTGAGGACGCTCACCGTCAGGCCTGCATAACACCGGCTTTCAGCTTGTAGGAGCTTACAGGCGAGGCGGGGGGGGAGGAACGCATTCGGCACTCGCCCACCGCCATTCTATGTTTGTTATTATGGAATTCGCCCGTGCACATT
>CAYMHQ010000129.1:5875-8286 GCA_964390275.1 uncultured Coriobacteriaceae bacterium | reverse complement strand
TCCAGAGAGCCGTCGATTGGGCCCTTCGGCTCCTTGGGCCGGCCCAGGCTCGAAATCGTATACATTTCGCAGGCTATTTTATGCATTTCTGGCACGCCGCCGTCCGCTTTTGCCTTGGAGAGCTTCCGTTGGCCCGCCCGAGACGCCCCAGGGGGTCGCCCCCCGCCGCACGCAAAGGCCCCGCCCGACCTTTCGGTCGAACGGGGCCTTCCGTGACGGTTCTCCCGTGCGGCGCGGGTGCGTATCCCCACGCGGCTCCGCTATCCTGCGAGTCCTGCCGCGAGCCTCAGCCTACCCTCTGAACAGCCACTCCAGCTTCTCGAGGAACGACATGGACGTCTCCTCTTCCTCGGTCGACTCGTCGGGCTCCTCGGCCTCGATGGCGTCGGTCTTGATGACGAACTGGACCGAGGTGACGTTCGTGTTCTTGTCCGAGACGAACGACGCGGGGTCCGAGTCGACCGTGAACATGTCCTCGGCCGCCGCGCTGATCTTGTCCTTGAGCTGGGCGTCGAGGTTGGAGGTGCTGTCGCGGAACTCCGCCGTGCCGTCCTTGAGGTCCGCCGCGCCGTCGCCGAGGTCGCCGATGCCCGTCGCGAGGTCCGCCGCGCCGCTCGCCGCGTCGCCGACCCCCGTCGTGTAGTCGAGCAGCCCCGTGTAGAACTCGCTGAAGGAGTCGAGCTGCCCCTTGGCGGAGACGATGCCCTGGTAAGCGGTGTTCTGGGCGAGCGCGTCGGCGACGGCGGCGTCGATCTGCTCCTGGACGTCGTCGCTCGCGAGAGCCTCCTCGACCGCCTCGTCGATCGCCTGGCTCACGCGGTCGGTCTCGAGCTGCTTCTGCACCATCTGGTCGAGTGCCGCCTGCTGGTACGCGGCCTCCACCTGGGGCAGGGCCTCGGCGACCGCCGCCGAACCCTCGTCGGAGGCGAGGTACTGCGCGATCACGTACTGGCCCTCGTCGGAGGCGAACCAGGTGTCAGGGTCGTCGGGCGACATCTGGGTCGCGAGCGCGTATGCCACGGCGTGCTGGGCCTCGGCGTACATCTGGTCGGCGTACTGGGCGGAGACGCCGCTCGCGATGATCGCCATCGCGTCCGCGTCGCCCTCGATCGAGGCGCGCGTCTCCTGCGTGACGGTGGCCTCGGCCTGCGCGCGAGCCTGCTGCTCGGCCGCGGCGGTCGCCTGGGAGCGGGCCTCCGCGTCGATTGAGTCGAGCAGGCCGCCGAGCACCTCGGCGTAGTTCTCGGAGGTCATCTCGACTTTGTTCAGCCCCGCGGCGGCGAGGCCGGCGTTGACGGAGGTCTCGGCCTGCTCGACGAGCGCGTCGAACACCGTCTTGGCGCCGCCCGTGAGGTCGGAGCTCTTGGAGTTCAGCGTGTCGAGCCCGTCCTTGAGGCTCGCCGCCCCTTCGCCCGCCTCCGCGATGCCGTCCTGCAGGTCTGCCACGCCGTCGTCGATGTCGGCGCCGGCCTGGGTGATGTCGGCCGTCGCGTCCTTGAGCTCGGTGGAGCTGTCGAGGTCGAGGTCGACGTCCATGTTCATGCGGACGGCGTTGATGGTGACCGCGTCCATCTCGAAGTCGACGACGTCGGCGAAGATGGAGGTCGAGATCCCCTTCCCCTTCATGACGGTGTAGGTGAGCTGCTTGTTGCGCCCCACGTTGGCGACGGTCGCGCCCGCGGCCTCGATGCCCGTGCACCGCTCGGTGTCCAGCGTGAAGGACGCCTGCAGGGTGTAGTCGTCGTAGAAGGCCCCGGTCGCCCGCGCGTTCTCGGTCACGCTGAAGCGGATCTCGAGGCGGCCGCTCGCCCCCGCCAGCTCGTCCGCGGAGACCGCCTCGCCGTCGAGGAAGTAGCGGATCGAGATGTTCCAGGGAATCTGCGCCTCGTCGAGGGTGCCCTGGTAGTAGACGCGCCCGGCGTCGGTCGTGAACGTGACCCGGTCGCCGTCCTGCTCGATCGCGTCGTTCGTGGTGAGCATCTTGACCTGGGAGTACTCGCCGTAGTCGAGGACCTCGGCGCCGTCACCCTCGGTGTCGAAGATGTTCACGACGTCGATGCTGCGCACCGAGCCCGCGGCGTCCGTCATGACGTAGACGACCTCCTCCTTTTCGCTCGGCTCTCCGTCCGCCGTCGAGCCGGTCGCGCCGTCGGCGGCGAGGACGGGGGCGGTCCAGAGCAGGGTCGCCGCCAGCGCCGTCCCGGCGAGCCCCACGAGGCGGCGCCTCTTCGCGGAAAGCGGGCCGGAAGGCGCGGCGCCCGGGTTCTTCATCGTGTTCATAGCGCTTACTCCTTCGAGGTCTCGGCCGAGCCGGCGCCCGCGGCGCCGCCCGAACCGTTCGTCTTCGTACCGTCCGCGGGCTCGAACGCCCCCATCATCCGCAGCAGCTCCTCGAGCTGGTCCTGAACCTC
>CAYMHQ010000129.1:3059-5775 GCA_964390275.1 uncultured Coriobacteriaceae bacterium | reverse complement strand
CTTCCCGCTCGGTTGACTCGCACGCCGCCCCGAGCGCGTCCCCGCGCCTCGCGGGGGCCACGGGAGGCAGCTCGTCCTGGGGCCTGCGCACCTTGAGGAAGCCCGACTTGTACGTGGTCGCGGCGATCAGGCCGTCGAACAGGTAGAGCATGCCGGGCAGGGCGAACAGCACCACGGCGAGCGAGCAGAGCGTGCCCCTCCCCAGGAAGGTGCCGAGCTGGGCGATCACGCCGTGCGTCGAGAACGCCCCGAGCAGGAAGCCCACCACCGTGAGCACGCTGCCCGACGTCATGATCGACGCCGTCGTGGCGGAGACCGTCTCCACGATCGCGGCCTTCTTCGCCATGGTCCGCCGGAACTCGAGGTAGCGGTTCGTGAAGAGGATCGCGTAGTCGACCGTCGCGCCCAGCTGGATCGAGCTGATGATGAGATAGACCAGGTAGAAGATGGTCTGGTCGGCGAAATAGGGGACCGAGAGCCCCACCCAGATCGCGGTCTCGATGCCGAGCACCAGGAACACGGGGAGCGTGAGGGACTTCATCGTGAGCAGCAGGACGACGAACACGGCGGCGATGGCGATGAGGTTGACCTTGAGCATGTCCGCGGTCACCGTGTCGCGCATGTCGACGGTCGAGACGCCCTCGCCGGCGAGCAGCCATTCGCCCGGGTAGTAGCGCTCGGCGATCGAGCGGATGGTGCCCACCAGTTCGTACGTCTCCTCGCCCTCGTAGTCGGCCTTCACGGTGACGACGAGGCGCGTGTAGCTCTCGGAGCTGAGCTTGGCGGCGGTCGCGGAGTCGAGGTAGCTCTCGGGGATCGTCACGCCCACGCTGTCGACGTAGGAGACCACGCTGCGCACCGCCGCGAGCCCGTGCAGCTCGTCGGAGACCGCCTGCTCGTTCGCCGTGCTCGTCCGGGGGACCATGAGGACGTAGGTGTCGCTCTTGCCGAACACCTCCTCGATCCTTGCGACGTCCTGCCCGAGCTTCGTCTCGACGCCAAAGATGTGCGACGCGCCGTAGTAGAAGTCGTTCGCGTTCGACGCGCGCCAGCTCGGCACGACGAGCAGGGCGAACAGGCAGAAGAACGGGATCATCGCGGCGCAGACGAACCGCCCGAAGCCGCGGAAGCTCGGCAGGAACCTGCGGTGGCGGGTCCGGTCGATGAGCCTGTACGTGGCGAGCACGAAGCACGGCATGAAGGTGAACACCGTGACGAGGCTGATGGCGATGCCCTTCGCGAGCGCGAGGCCGAGGTCGGGCCCGATGCGGTACTGCATGAGCACGAGCGCGAGGAAGCCGATGACCGTGGTGAGGCCGCTCGCGAGGATCGACGAGGTCGAGGCGCACAGGGCGTCCACCATGGCGGTCTTGGCGTCGGGCGCCTCGCGGCGGCACTCCTCGAAGCGGTGCAGCAGGAACACCGAGTAGTCGAGCGAGACCGCGAGCTGCAGGATCTTGCCCGCGGCGTTGGTGACGAACGAGATCTCGCCGAACACGATGTTGGTGCCCGCGTTGATGAGCACGGCGACGCCCAGCCCTATGAGCACGATGAACGGCTCGGCGAACGAGGTCGTGGTGAGGATGAGGACGAAGAGCGCGAACGCGATGCCGAGCGCCGCGGCCACGGGGATCTCCTGGACCGTGCTCTCGGTGGCGACCGCCGTGGTGACCGCGCTGCCCGCCATGCAGCTCTCGTCGCCGACGATCTCGCGGATCGCCGTGACCGCCGAGATGCGCTTGGCGCGCTCGATCGAGACCGAGAACAGCGCGTATCCGTCCTGGTAGTAGGTGTCGAGCGCGTCCTGGTCCATGAACGACTCGGGCTGGGTTATCTCGACCGCGTCGTCGAGCCAGGTGACGTCGGAGACGCCGTCGACCGCGGCGATGCGCGCCTTGTACTCGAGCGCCTCGGCGACGCCATCGACCGCCACCATAACGCGCGCGTTGGGGATGGCCCCGTCGAACTCGGCCTCCATCGTGTCGAGCGCGACGGAGGAGGCGGTCTCGGGCGGGAGGTAGTCGGTCATGTCGTAGTTGACCTTGATGGAGTCCCAGCAGGCGAGGCTCACCGCCAGCGCCAGGACGAACAGGCCGATGATGAGGCGCGGGTGGTCGACCACGCCCTGGTAGAAGCGTCTCACGCGCCGGCCCCCTCGCTCGCGGACTCGGCCGCGGGGACGCCCGCCGAGGTGTCCGCCGAGGCGGCGGGGGTGCCCGGCTGTCCTACGAGCGAGCCGGTGAGGGGGAAGACCCCCTTGGCGAAGCCCTTGTCGACGCGGATCTCCATTTCGATGCCGTCCCCTTCGAGCCTGCCCGACGCACGGTAGCACAGCGTGCTCAGCAGGGTCGCGAGCTCGCCCTCGATCTCGAGCGCGCCGTCCTCCCCGAGGGTTCCCGTGAACGACTGGGTCTTGCCCAGCAGCTCGAACGTGCCCGTCACCGCCCCGCCCTCGTCGCGCAGGCGCAGCTCCCCGGCCCGCGGCCCCAGCGGGGTCGACACGTTCACGTGATAGTCGCGCGTTCTCATGCCCAAAGCCTCCTTCGCACCGAACCGCGGCGCGGCGACCTCCCGCCACGCCGAATCGATTCTCGCATGATTTTCGACATTCTTCGTCGATGTGCGACAGGATGCCCCTCGTGCGGTCCGCGCGCCACGGTCAATCCGGGGCCTCGTGGGGGAATTGGGACAAACGCCCCACAGCTGACCGGTAAAC
>CAYMHQ010000129.1:0-2959 GCA_964390275.1 uncultured Coriobacteriaceae bacterium | reverse complement strand
AATCCGGGGCCTCGTGGGGGAATTGGGACAAACGCCCCACAGCTGACCGGTAAACGAGGGGAGGAGGGGCGGGCGAACGGCAGCCTTGCGCCTGCGGATTCTCGCCTCCGCCACAAGGATGGTGTATATAGATGGCTGGATTGCTCGCCCGGGGACGCGCTCTGGGGGCAGGAAGCGGCGACTGACGGCAGGGAAAGGAAGCTCACGTGAAGCGCGAGGAAGCGACGCTCAGGACAAAGACGGCCCTCTCCGCCGCGCTCAAGCGCCGCATGGCCCAGAAGCCGCTCAGCAAGATCACCGTGAGCGAGATCATCGCCGACTGCGACGTCAACCGCAAGACGTTCTATTACCACTTCACCGACATCTACGACCTGCTCAAATGGACGCTCGAGCAGGAGGCGGTCGAGGTTGTGAGGCACTTCGACCTCCTCGTCGACTACGAGGAGGCGGTCCAGTTCGTCATCGGCTACGTGACGTCGAACGCGCACATCCTGAACTGCGCCTACGACACCCTGGGTCGCGACGAGATGCGGCGCTTCCTCTACCAGGACTTCGTCTCGGTGGCGCGCGGCTTGGTCGACAGCTGCGAGCGTGACTGCGGCCTCTCCGTGGAGGACGACTTCAAGGACTTCATCTGCTCTCTTCTCACCGAGGGTGTGGCGGGGCTGCTCGTGAGGACGTTCAAGGAGGGCGCCGTTCCCCCTCGCGAGACGGTCGCGCGCCACGTGGCCGTCGTCATCGACTCCCTGCCCGACCTCCTGCGCCGCGCCCCGCAGAAGGCGGCGCTGTAGCGGGCCGGCGCCCCCGCCGACGCCTTCGCACCAAAAACGCCCGCCGACCTGGGGAAACATCCCCAAGCCGGCGGGCGTCTCGCTTGATTGGCGTCTCGTGTGCTCGCTAGCTCGCTCTTACTCGCGCACCCTCGCGCGGCCCTTTCGGGTCCCTGCGCGCTACATGATCTTGCAGACGTTCTCCGCGAAGGCGACGGGGTCGTCGACGGGCATGCCGGCGACGAGCAGCGCCTGGTCGAGCAGCAGGTTCGCGTAGAGGGCGACCTTGTCCTTGTCGCCGGCCTCCTGCGCGGCGGTCAGCTTGCCGAGCACGGGGTGGGTCGCGTTGATCTTGAGGACGCGCTGCGCCTTGGGGGCGTAGGCCGACTCCGGGCCCTGCGCCATGACGCGCTCCATCTCGAGCGAAATCGGGCCCTCGGAGGAGATGGCCGCGGGGGTGTCGCCCAGGCCGGCCGCGATCACGACGTCGGACACCTTCTCGCCGAGCGCCTCCTTCATCGCGTCGATGAGCGCGTGGTTCTCGCCGGTTGCCTTCTCGGCCTGCTCCTTCTCCTCGTCGGTCGCGAGCTCGAGCTCGGCGTTCGCCACGTTCGCGAACTCAATGTCGCGCGCGGGCACGGGCTCGGCGCCCTCCTCAATCGCGGGGACCTCGGCCATGTGGTAGCCCTGCATGCCCTGGAACAGGAACTCGTCGACGTCCTCGGTGCACAGCAGCACGTCGTAGCCGTGGGCGAGCGCGTTCTTGACGGCGGGCGTCTTGGCGAGGCGGTCGCGCGAGTCGCCGGCGGCGTAGTAGATCTTGTCCTGGCCCTCGGCCATCGCCTCAACGTACTCCTTGAAGGTGACGAGCTTGGCCTCCTTAGCGCTCCAGAAGAGGAGCAGGTCGGCGAGGTCGCCCGCCTTCATGCCGTAGCTCGCGTAGATGCCGAACTTGAGGCCGCGCCCAAAGTTGGCGAAGAAGCCCTCGTAGGCCGTGCGGTCGTCGGCGAGCATCTTCACGAGCTCGGTGTGGACCTTGCGCTCGACCTGGCGCGCGATGGCCTTAAGCTGCGAGTTGAGCTGGAGGCTTTCGCGCGAGATGTTGAGCGACACGTCGGGCGAGTCCACCACGCCGCGCACGAAGTTGTAGTAGTCGGGGACGAGCTCCTCGCACTTCTCCTGGATGAGGACGTTGGACTGGTAGAGCGCCAGGCCCTTCTTGTAGTCCTTGCTGTAGAGGTCGAACGGCGCGGTCGAGGGGATGAAGAGCAGCGCGTCGTAGCTGATGCGGCCCTCGGCGTGGAACGAGATGACGCGCAGCGGGTCGGCGTAGTCGTGGAACGTCGACTTGTAGAACTCAGCGTACTCCTGCTCGGTGACCTCGGAGGAGCGCTTGCCCCAGATCGGCTTGATGGAGTTGACGGTCTCGAGCTCCTTGTAGCTCTCGTACTGCGGCTTGTAGTCGTCGCCGGCGTCCTCGGGCTTGGGCAGCTCGCGGCGCTTGGAGACCTCCATCTTGATGGGGTAGTGGATGTAGTTGGAGTAGGTGCGGACGAGGCTCTTGAGGCGCCACTCGGAGAGGAGCTGGTCGGTGTTGTCCTCCTCGGTGGAGGGGCGCAGGTAGAGGGTGACGACCGTGCCGTGCTCGCCCTCGCCGTCCATCTCGCCGGCGGCCGCCTCCTCGACGGTGTAGCCGCTCATGCCGTCGGACTCCCACGCGTACGCCTTCTCGGCGCCGAACGCGCGGCTTACGACGCGCACCTTCGAGGCGACCATGAAGCTCGAGTAGAACCCTACGCCGAACTGGCCGATGACGTCGACGTCGTCGGTCGAGACGGCGGGCGCGGCCTCACCCTCGACCGCAGCCTCAGCCTCGGCGCCCTCGGTCGCGCCGGTCTCGGGGGCGGCCTTCTTCGCGTTCTCCTTCTTGAACTGCTCGCTGCCGGAGTGGGCGATGGTGCCGAGGTTGACGTCGAGCTCCTCCTCGGTCATGCCGATGCCGTTGTCGGTGACGCTGATGGTGCGCGCGTCCTTGTCAAAGCCCACGAGGATGGCGAGCTGCGAGCGGTCTACCTGCAGGTTCTCGTCGGTCAGGCTCTTAAAGACGAGCTTGTCGATGGCGTCCGACGCGTTCGAGATGAGCTCGCGCAGGAAGATCTCCTTGTTGGTGTAGATCGAGTTGATCATGA
>CAYMHQ010000128.1:0-8321 GCA_964390275.1 uncultured Coriobacteriaceae bacterium | reverse complement strand
GGCTCGAAATTCACGCAATCTCCGGCGAACGCACGGTGTTTTGTTAGAGTGTGTTATTCGACATGACGTGAATACAGCGGGGTCGAGAATCCTAAAATTGGCAGTCGGTTCAAGAAACCTACAGAAGTCGGAGGCGAGGCGGCGGATGGCGACGATCGACGGGACGCTGGGGCGGCTGAAGAAGTCGGCGTTTCGCGCCAGGTTCCACCTGGGCGACAAGGAGCGGCGCTACATCGCCGACAAGGGGATGGACACGATCCGCAGGCACGCCGCCGACTTCGTCCGGACGCGGCTCGCCCCGGCCGACATCCCCAACGACGGCAGGCAGACCCCCATGCGCGGCCATCCCGTGTTCATCGCGCAGCACGCCTGCGCCTGCTGCTGCCGGGGCTGCCTCAGCAAGTGGTACCACGTTCCGGCCGGGCGCGAGCTCACGCAGGACGAGCAGGAGCGCATCGTCAGGCTGCTGATGGCATGGATCGAACGGCAGCTTGACGATGAGCAGTGACGTCCGCGCGACGCGGCGCCCCGCGGAGCGGCATCCCGCAGCACAATGCTCCGGGATGCCGCCTCAACCTCGGTAGCAGGCAAAACGTCGTCCGAACCGTCAGCCTACCGGGTCTCCGGGCCGTCAGTCGTCCGAACCGTCAGTCGAGTATCAGCTGCTTCTCGTCCAGCATGGCGCGAGCCTTCGCCTGGCCCTCGATCGCCTCCTGGAGACGCTTCCGGTAGTAGGTCTGGCCGTTGGCGATGTCGATGCGCAGGCCGATCTCGGCCTGCTGGAAGAGGGCGAGGGCCCGCATGGCGTCGGGCTCGACGTGCGCCTTCTCGCAGTCGTCCGAGATGAGCAGCTGGGCGATGCGGACCGAGGGCTGGGCGGCCTCGACGACGTTCTCCGCAAGATCGAGGCTGCGGCTCCACAGCCGGTACGCCTTGGCGACGTCGCGCTCCATCACCTTGCCACGGGAGTACATGTCGCCGAGCTTGTACGCCGCCTCGCTCGAGTCGGTGAGCGCCGCCGCGAGCGCGTAGTATCGGTACGCCTTCTCGTAGTCGCGCTCGCCCGTGCGACCGTACTCCCAGATGTACCCGAGGTTGATGATGGACTGGTCGCAGCCGTGGTCCATCGCCATCTCGTACAGCTCGGCGGCCTTCGTGTAGTCCTGCTCGATGATGTCGCCCATGTAATAAAGTGCGCCGAGGTCGTTCATGCATGCCGCGCTACCTGCGGAAATGCCCATCTTGTACCCGATGACGAGCATTTCGCCCACCTCGTCGCTCACCGCGGCAGCCTTGCGGATGCGGTCGCGGTTCTTGCAGGCGAACGCGGCGAAGTCGTCTTTGCCCTCCGAGAACGCGGCCTCGGCCATCTCGCCCAGCAGCCCCTTGATGTCGGCCGAGGGAATCTGGTCCTTGAGGGGGAGGCCGTCGGGACCGTCGGGGGCGGAACCTTCAGAGGATGCGCCCTCGGGAGGGACGTCCTCGGGGGTCGGGCCCTCGTGGAAGCAGAGCTCGTAACCCCCGAACTCGGCAGCCTTCTCGAGCTCCTCCCTGGTGACCTCGTAGTCGCTCGCCTTCGTGTCAGTCACAGCCATGTGCGCGCTCCCTTCTATCGGTTCCCGCAGTTTCCGCACGTAGAAGTCGAGATTGTAGGGAAGTCCCTCGAACTTCCCGTCGTGGTGGGACTTGTCGAGCTCGAGTCCGTGCTCGGGCGCCTTGAGGAAGAGCGCGCAGTCCAGGTCGAGCAGCTCGTCGCCCGACAGATCCCTGCCGAGAACTTCGCGGGCGAGCAGCGCGGTGGTCGTGTTGAAGCCGTCCCTTTGGCCGGCGAGCCACCCCAACAGTATCTCGACGTCCCGCTGCAGCGTGTTCTGTCCAGCCATAGTCGCACCGCTCCTTCCCACGAGGTCGGCAGGCGGCGTCCGGCCGCCTTTGTCGTTCGGGCGATTATATCCACCCACGTGGACGCGGCGCCAGAGCTTCGAGTACCGCGGAAGGGACAGGCTGACCGGTTTTTTGAACGAGTTCGGGATTTGGCGGCAGGGTGTACCACGCGAGGGACGCGGGAGACTACCACGGCGACTCTCGGAGATCCCCGGATATTCACGGAGGTCCGTCAGCCCGTCCCCAAGCCGCGGGCCCGTCTACTCCTTCGCCAGTTTGTCGTAGAGCGAGTAGCCGTAGCCCCAGACCGTGTGCAGGTAGCGCGGGTCGGTCGGATTCTCCTCGATCGCCTGGCGCAGCTTGCGAACGTAGACCGGGATGGAGATGGACGTGCCCACGTAGTCCTTGCCCCAGACGACGGCGATGATTGAGTATACTTGCCCCGGTCGGGGCTCCCCCGCCCATATCAACGTCATAAAGGAGTGCGGTCTTGGCGATTTCAAAACGCATAGGCGAGATTGTCAACCCGCTCCTCGTCTGCCAGTTCTCGTTCATCCTCTCGTTCATGCTCGTGTTCGAGGGGAACAGC
The DNA here is from genome assembly GCA_964390275.1 of uncultured Coriobacteriaceae bacterium. Taxonomy (GTDB): domain Bacteria; phylum Actinomycetota; class Coriobacteriia; order Coriobacteriales; family UMGS124; genus CAYMHQ01. The sequence goes on along the minus strand of CAYMHQ010000128.1, from coordinate 5,848 downwards.
CCGCTGCGCCAGCTCATCGGCGACGGTGAGTCCCTCAATCTCCCCCTGTGGTCGAACGGGGCGCAGGCGGTCGTCGCCCTCCTGCTCGTCGTCGCGTACGTCCTTCATCCCCAGCGCCCCTATGAGCGGCGGTTCTGCCTGTTCGGGTGCGCGTTGAGCGTCCTCGGCGCCGCGGGCTTCATCGCCGCCTGCTGCGGCAGCGTGCCGACATGGCTGGTCAACGCGTCATGCGCGGTCTTCGGCCTCGGGTGCCTGCTTCTCATCACCGTATGGGGCGGATGGTACGCGAGATTCGACGCCTGGAAGGCTCTTTTCAACTCGGCGCTCGGGCATCTCATATCGGGGGTTCTGCTGTGGGGTGCGACGCTGCTGCCGGCGTCTCTCGGACCTCTCGAACTGGGGGCGTCCGTCCTGTTCACCTGCGGCGCGGTCGCAGGCGGGCTGCGAGAAACGCGCAAGAATCCGTCTAGCATCGTCGCGCCCGACACGGCTGAGACGGGAACCCAGACGGCCCGATCGTTCGCGCGCACACTGGGACCGCTTGCCATCCCCGTCGTGGGCGTGATGCTTTACGCCATGGGGACTGGCCTTTTGAACGGCGTCCATGCGGACGACGCCTCGCTCTTCTTTATCGCCCCGGCAATCACCATGGTCATCGTGCTCGCGCTCACGCTGTTCGTGCGGCGGGCCAACATCTCGTTCACGCTGTGCTACGTCGCGTTTCCCGTCATCGCCGTCGCGACCTTGCTCGTTCAGGTGCTGTCCGCGTACATCGACATTCCCCAGCTCGAGGGCCTTTCGTTCCTCCTGCTGAACTTCGCCGAGGTCCTGCTGTGGGCAATGCTCTCAACCGTTGTCGCCGGGGGCGGGTTGAACGCGGTCGTCGCCTTCTGCGGTCTCAAACTCCTCTCGTCCACGGCGACGCTGCTCGGCGTCCTCGTGGCGTCGTTCACCGACGTCGTCGATATCGCGATGTCGGTATTCCTCACCCTCTATCTCATCGCAGTGCTGCTGACCGCCTACCCAATCATCCGCAACACGCGTCTGGAGACGGGCAGCAGCGCTGCCGGCGATACGGGCAGGAAGGCCGACGGGAAATCGAGGTCTGCCGGAAAAGCGGGCGACGTCCAAGCGAGCCTCGGCGGCGCGGCGTCCCCAAACCGCACTGAACCCGGCTCGGTGGCGACACACCCGGAGGGGAGCTCGCGCCTCGAAGAGGCGGCGCTTCGAGCGGGCCTGACCCCGCGCGAGACCGAGGTGTTCATGTTCCTGGCGCGCGGGTACGGCTCGCCGTATATCTCCAAATGCCTGGTGATCACCGACAACACCGTCCGCAGCCATATGAAATCCATCTACCGCAAGTTTGGCGTCAACTCGCGCGAAGAGTTGATCGACCTCGTGAGCTAGCGCCAAAGACATCCATTTCCCCAGTTAAACGGCATCGCACTTCTGTCATCACACTTCGCGGTGAGTTTTTGGGAGGGCCGCCGCCTCCCGCTCGCCCAGCCGAGGTTCACACTTCGAGGTCATGCGCCGCGCGCCCACTCCCTCTAACCTCATGCTCAGACGCCAACGGATGGACCGGCGCCGCAGCCACGAGCGAGAAGGAGCACATCGCATGAGCACTACCATGAACAGAAGGTCGTTCGTCAAGATGGGCGGGGCGGCCGCCGTCGCCGCCGTTGCAGCGCCCGCTGCCGCACACGCCGAGGAGGCGCAGGAGGAGACGCCGGCGTACGGCTCTTGGAAGATCGCGCCCGAGCCGGTCTCGGAGGAATCCATCGTCGACACCGTCGAGGCGGAGATCGTCATAGTCGGCGCGGGCCTTGCGGGCACCGCCGCAGCGCGCGCCGCGGCGGAGGCTGGCGCGAACGTCGTCGTCCTCGAGCAGCAGGCGCTCGACACCTTCGCGGTGTTCGCATCCGAGTGCGGCACCGTCAACGCCCAGTTCTCCATGGACCGCGGCATCCCCGAATACGACACCCTGGCGTTCCGTCAGGACTGGATGCGCCGCACCTTCGGCCGCTGCAACCCCACCCTCATCAAGGAGTACGCCGAGAAGAGCGGCGCGATGTTCGACTGGTTCGTCGAGCCGTTGGACGACGCCTTCCGCGACTCCATCAATACGTTCCGGTACAACGCCACCGCCGGCACGGTCAACGGATGGACGAACATCCTCGGCACGAACATCTTCCGCGGCGGCGACGAAGAGCACGACTACTCGCTCACGGCGGCGATCCGCATCAACCAGCAGGTCGCCGAGGGTCTGGGCGCCCGCTTCGACTTTGGGACGAAGGGGTACTACCTCGAGAAGGACGCCGACGGGCGCGTGAACGCCGTGATCGCCACGAACGCCGACGGCGCGTACGTCCGCTACACCGCCTCCAAGGCCGTGCTGCTCGCGGCCGGCGACTTCTCCAACAACTCGCAGATGGTTCTCGAGCTGCTCCCCGAGGTTGTCGCGTGCGCCGGCGGTGTCGCGCCCATGGGCTTCGCATGGGACGGCTCGGGCATCCAGATGGGCGTTTGGGCGGGCGGCATCATCGACCCGGGTCCCGCCGCCCCCATGGGCGGCCCGAGCGCGGCCGAGTCGGGAGCGCTCCAGGCAACCCCGTTCCTCAAGCTCAACCGCGATGGCAAGCGCTTCTGCGCCGAAAGCTTCATGGGCATCTACGGCTATCGCTTCCAGTGCGGTCGTCAGCCGCGCCAGGGCATCATCACCGCGGTGTTCGACTCCCATTGGGAGGAGAACGTCCGCAACGCCCCCTGCGACCACGGCTCGGTCGACCTCGACAACCCCATTATCGCCGACAGGCTCATCGCTGAGATGGCAGCCCTCGAGTGCGGGCCCGAAGGCGGTCAGGTGACGAGCGCCCTCACGTCCACCTCCACGAGCACCGTCACCATGTTCAAGGCGGACACCCTCGACGAGCTGGCCGACTACCTTGGCTACACCGGCGAGGCGAAGGAGAACTTCCTGGCGAGCATCGAGCGCTACAACGAGCTGTGCGACAAGGGCGTCGACGAGGACTTTGCCGGCGACCCCGCCGCCATGTACCCCGTGAAGGACGCCCCCTTCTACGGCGCCGTCACCGAATCGCGCCGCAACTCCATGCTCTGCACGGTTACCGGCCTGATGATCGACGGCGAGCAGCGCGTCCTCGACGCCGACTTCGAGGTCATCCCCGGCCTGTACGCCACGGGCAACAACTCCGGCTGCCGCTACGCCGTCTCCTACTCCACACCCGTCGCCGGGTGCAGCTGCGGCATCGCGCTGACCCTCGGCCGTTGCGTCGGTGAGGAGCTCGCGGCGCTCTAGCAGGGCCGATAAGCGAGGCAAAGGCGATTCGTCAGCAAGAATCGACCAGATGGCTCCGATTCAAAACGTCTGTCCTCAAAACATGACCCGCCCCACGATACCCGGAGTTGCCCGGGACCGCGGGGCGGGTCTGCTGCGCTCCCCCACTTCCCCATTCTCAACCGACCCGCAACCGAGTACCATGTCTCGTGTCAGCAAGGTGGCCGGCGGGGGCTGCTGGCGAGAGGCTGCCGGCGGCGGGTCGGCGCGACGGAAGGACGGGACGCATGCTGCGCATCGGCGTGTGCGACGACGAGGAGGAGATGCGCCTCCTGATCGCGGGCATGGCGCGCGACCTGGCGGGACGCATGGGAATCGCGGCGCAGGTCGAGTCGTTCGCGAGCGGCGAGGCGCTGCTGTTCGGCGACGCGCACCTACTCGACGTCGTCTTCCTCGACGTCCAGATGCCCCACTCGAGCGGCATCGAGGCGGCGCGCGAGCTGCGGCGCGTCAACCCGCGGGCGGCGGTGGTCCTCGTCACCGGATACGAGGAGTACGCGGTCGAGGGCTACTCGGTGGACGCCCGCCGGTTCCTGCTCAAGCCCGTCTCGCAGCAGAAGTTCGACCGCGAGGTGACGCCCGTCTTCCGCGAGGCGGTCGAGGCGGCGCGAGGGGAGACGCCCGTCCTGCTCGCGTGCGACGGGCAGACGCGCGCCCTCAGCCCGCGCGGCATCGTCTACGTGTGCACCGGCCCGGGAAAGACGCTGCTCTTCCAGACCGAGGCCGACCGGCTCGCCACCCGCGGCACGCTCGGCGAGTGGGAGGGGCGCCTGGGGGACGCGTTCTTCCGCTGCCACAGCGCCTACCTGGTGAACATGGCCCACGTGAGCGCCGTCGAGACGTCGCAGATCCTGCTCGTCTCGGGCGAGCGCATCCCGCTCTCCAAGCACCGCCGCAAGGCGTTCCTCGACGCCTTCACGCGCTTTGTGACGAGGGGGATGTAGCCATGGGCGACGTCGCGCTGGCGGCCGGGGTCGCCGGGGTTGCCGAAGCAGCGGAGGTTGTCGGGGCCGCTGGGGCGGCCGGGTCCGCGGGGACGCTCGGGGCGCTCGGCACGCTTGAGCTGCTCGTCTACCTGGTATTTCGCATCACGCCGGGGGTCGCGCTCACCCTGTGGGGCATCTGGGCCCCGCGGCACCGCCTGTCGCCGGCGATGTGCACGCTCGCCTGCGCCGCCTACGCCGCGGCGTTCTTCTATCTCAGCTGCGTCTACCATCCGCATCTCTACGTCGAGGGCAGCATCGCCCTCTGCGCGCTCACCGTCCTCCTCGCCTGGCTGCTCTCCGAGAGGGGGCCGCTCGAGTCCGCGTACGTGGGGCTCTCCGTCTCGGGGTGCCTGCAGGTGACGCAGTCGCTCGTCATGTCGGTCCTCACGATGGGCATGGCCGAGGTCGACGTCTTCCTCACCAGCGTGGACCCCGTCAATCTCGCGCTCGAGCCCGCGGCCGCCCTGCTGGCGCTCGTCCCGGTCGCGGCGGTGCGCAGGCAGGCGCGGCTGGGGCTGGCCGACACGCTCAGGCCCCACCACCTGCTGGCTCTCGTGCCGCCGTTCGTGCTCTACATCTGCTTCACGCTGTGGCAGATGCCCTCGTTCGACACCGCCTACCGGGAGATTCCCCAGGTGCAGACCGTCGCGCTCGCGCTCGCCTCCCTCTCGATCGTGCTCGCGCTGGTGCTGCCCCTCGGCCAGCTCGCCCTCACCCGGCAGCGCGTGGAGAACGCCCGGCTCGAGGGCCTCATGCACGAGCGCTACCGCGGGACGATGCGCCACCATGAGGCGTCCGAGGAGATGGCGCGCGTGCTGCACGACCTGCGCAACCAGGTCGCGTGCATCGCGGAGACCGACGACGAGGAGGTCCGGCGGCGGCATCTGGCGAGCATCGAGGAGGAGATCTCGACGTGGCGGACGGTCCGCTACACCGGGGTCGCCACCCTCGACGTGGTGCTCAACCAGAAGCGGCGGGCGGCGCGGCAGGCGGGCGTTGAGTTCCAGGCGACCCCGCTCGCGCTGCCGGAGGGGTTCATGCCGAGCGTGGACGTCTGCTCGGTGTTCGGCAACGCGCTCGACAACGCGCTCGAGGCGTGTGCGCGCATGCCGGAGGGGTCGTACCGCTACGTGGACGTGGCGCTGTCGCGGGCGGGGTCGTACCTGGCGGCCGTGGTGAAGAACCCGTTCGCGGGCGAGGTGCGGAGGTCGGCGGACGGGGCGCTCCTCTCGTCCAAGCGCGCGGACGCCGCGGGGTACGGCGTGGCGAGCATCAGGCGGTCGGTCGAGCGGCTCGGCGGCACGATGCAGATATCGAGCGAGGACGGCGAGTTCCGCCTCGCGCTGCTCCTCCCGTGCGACTGGTCGGCGCTGGAGACGGGGGCGCCGGGAATGGCGGAGATTCCCGCCGAGAAACCTGCGGGGCCGGCGGGGCCGGAGGCTCCGGCGGAGGCGTCGGAGGCCAAACAGGGTCCGATTCCGCCCAGTTAGGGCGAATCCGGCGC
>CAYMHQ010000127.1:7138-8340 GCA_964390275.1 uncultured Coriobacteriaceae bacterium | reverse complement strand
CACTTGCCGATTTCGTGGTTAACCTGCCGGACTCATTTCCGGACCTAACATGTGCGGTTATCAGAAATCGTGCTCGGTCGCAGTGGAGGGCCGGGCTGCAAGGACGGAGGCTTTTCCATGGTGAAACCGCACCGAATCGGCATCATCGGTCTGGGACATGTGGGCGCGCACGTGGCGTACAGCCTGCTCATGCAGGGTATCCCGGGCGAGCTCTACCTGTGCGACGTCATCGACCAGAAGGTCGCGTCGGAGACCCAGGACTTCCTCGATTCGCTCAGCTTCTGCCCGTACAACTGCAAGATCGTCAACGTCGGCTCCAACTACGAGGCGCTTGCGGAGTGCGACATCATCGTGAACGCGGCCGGCAAGGTCGAGCTCGCGGCCGTCACGCGCGACGGGGAGCTCCACTTCACCACCGACGCGTGCAGGACGTTCGCCGGGCGCATCGCCGCCGCTGGGTTCGACGGCATCTGGGTCACCATCGCCAACCCCTGCGACGTGGTCGCGACCGAAATCTGGCACCTCACCGGCTGCGACCCCCGGCACGTGATCGGGTCGGGCACGGCGCTCGACTCGTCGCGCTTCCGCCACGAGCTCTCGATGGCGACCGGCTGGGACCCCAAGTCGATCCAGGGCTACATGATCGGCGAGCACGGCGTGAGCCAGCTGGCGGCCTGGTCGCAGGTGGCGTTCGGCGGCAAGCCTCTGGCCCAGCTCGAGGTCGAGCAGCCCGAGCGCTTCCTGCTCGACAAGGCCGGCATTGAGGACCGTGCCCGCCGCGGCGGCTACATCACGCTCGCGGGCAAGGGGTGCACCGAGTACGCGGTCGCCAGCTCGGCCGCCCGCATCTGCGCCGCCGTCCTGCACGACGAGCACACCATTCTCGCGTGCTCCACGCTCATGAACGGCGCGTACGGCGAGCACGGGGTCTACGCGTCGGTGCCGTGCGTCATCGGTGCGAACGGCGTCGAGCAGATCATCGAGCTCGACCTTTCGGCCGAGGAGCGCGCCGGGTTCCACAACTCCTGCGAGGCCATCCGCGCCAACATCGGCCGTCTCGAGTGGTGGGACGAGAAGGCTGCCGAGTAAGGCCGACCGAGTAGGACTGGCCGGCGGGGGAGCGACCCCGGCTGGCCGTCGGGCGACCCGGCTGCCGACCTCGGCTTGCGAGTCACCAAAACAGCCCCGGCGGGCGACGTCAT
>CAYMHQ010000127.1:4678-7038 GCA_964390275.1 uncultured Coriobacteriaceae bacterium | reverse complement strand
GCTCGCCTCTCCGCCTACCTCTTCGACTTCCCCTTGCCCTTCTGCTTGCTGCTCTTCCTGAACGGCAGGACCTTGCGGGCGCTGAACTCCTTCGGCGACCAGCCGGCGTTCTCCCACGAGGGGGCCTCGTTGAAGAAGTTGCGCACGAGGCGCTCGAACTCCTCCTCGTCCTCGACGAACTCTATGGCCCCTTCTTCGTTGAACATGTCGATGATGTCCTCGGGGCACGTGGCGTCCTGATGCATCGCGAGCACGATCTCCATCATCAGGTCCGCGAACGCGTAGTCGTCGTGGGTGTCGGGCACGTGCGCGTCAAAGTGGGCGAGCAGCGCGCGGGCCGAGGGGAGGGCGAGCATGAAGTCGCGCGGGTCCTTGCCCAGGACGTCGTCGACCGGGCGCGGGCCGATCTCCTTCTGTGCCCGGAGGAGCGTGCGCCGGAACTCGTCCATCTCGGCGAGAGCCGCCTCGGCACCCTTGTCAACGAGTTCGTCATACGCGTCCGCAAGCTCGGAATCCCCGGGCGTCATGATGCCTTTGCTCAGCGCGCGCAGGGCCCCGTTGTCCACCGCGGCCTGGTCGCTCAGGGTGTCGGCCACCAGGCAGATCTCGTCGTCGAGCAGGCAGAGGTCGAACCCGTTGCCCTCTTCCGTCGCGCACCGGCCCACCATCATCGTAAAGACGTCCTGGGAGTACGGGTTCTCCTCGTGCGCGGCGTAGACCGCGTACGCCTCGTCGAGCCGGACGACGCCGAGGAACGTCGTGAGGACATCGGCGACGTTGCCCATGGTCGTCAGGAGCTGCCGGGTCTCCATGCCGCCTTCGAGCCCGAGCCCCTTGCAGAACTCCCGGACCTCGTCGGTGATCGAGAACGTGTAGACGGGCCCCTGCTTGAAGATGGTCGTGTACGGGTGAACCGCGGCGAGGTCCTTGTACTTCTGGGCGTCGCTCGCGTCGAAGCGGATGGGCGTGTCGCGTTCGACCAGAGCCTGCAGGGTGCTGAACTGCGCGTCCGTGCACCTCAGCAGCATGTCCCTGAGGGCGTCCTCGTTGCCCTGAAGGTCGGAGAGGCGCTCCACGAGAGCCTGCTTGTCGAGGGCGTCCGCGTCCTCCATGTCGAGGTCCGTGGCGAAGTCGGCGAGGTCGTAGTCCTCGTAGATGTTGAGCAGCTCCGTGAAGTTGGTGACGGGCGCCCCCTTGAGCGCCTCCTCGTCGAGCTGTTTGACCAGGTAGGGGGTCCCGTCCTCCGCAGTGGACATGTGCTCCGCGATGGCTTTCTCGCGCTCCTCCGGCGTCAGCCCCGCGAGCGCGCCGCGGTGCCAGGTAAGGTCGCCGTAGTCGTCATCCCCATAGTCTGCCCCATACTTGTACAGGCCGAGCAGGTCATCCCACGCGTCCTTGTACTCGTCGTCGAACCAGCCCTGGCGCTCGGCGGCGCGCTCCTCCCAGCCGTCTTCGAGGCCGAACTCCTTGGCGAGGTCGATCTTCTTGCCGGAATCACCCTTGGCGCCCTTGTCGCCTTTGCCGCCTTTGGGGCCTTGGAAGTCGTCGATGGTGAACATGTTGTCCATGATGTCCCTTTCCCGTTCGCGGGGGTGGCGGTGCGGGCGGCCGATGGCTCCGGGGCGTCTGTCCCGTGCCCCGCCTCTCGCCGCGCCGCCGTCTGATGTGGACGGATGTAGCACGAGCCGTGTTCGAGGATAGTATACGGGTTCGCGGGCGTCCGCGCATGCCGTCTGGCGGATGAGGCGGGGATAGACGCAAAGCTTTGCGTTTCAGCAAATGATGCTTGCGGAGGGCTGACGGCGGGCCGATGACGACGTGCTGGGGAGCCGATGACGGGCTGCGGGTGCCCAGCCGTCCTCTCGCGGGTGTCCCGTCGCCGTCCCGCGGGCGTCCCGCTGGCAGCGCGATCCCGCCCGCTCGCCTGGCGCCCTGCCGGCGACTTGTCTAGAACCGGTGGACTCCCTGCGGAGGTTCTGGGAACCGCTCCGTTGGAAAACACGCCGTAACCCCTGCGTGCGAGGATTATGCATACAAGTCCGTGGAGGCGGGCTGTTTGCGGGCGCCCGGGCGGTTTGCGGGCGCCGGCGGAGGCGGCAGGGGAGGAGAGGCGCGAGCGTGCTTGAGGTGATGCCCAGATCGAACGAGGACACCCGCATCGCCGGGTTCCTCGAGCAGTTCAGCCGGCGCGTGCAGGCGACTCCGCCGGGCACGTGCCCCATCGCCGTGCAGCTCGCGCTCGTCGAGGCCGGCGCCGCGCAGACGTGCGGCAAGTGCGTCCCGTGCCGCGACGGCCTGCCCCGCATCGCGCGCCTGCTGCGGGCGATCCTCGACTGCGAGCCCGGCGTGTGCGGCCCGGA
>CAYMHQ010000127.1:0-4578 GCA_964390275.1 uncultured Coriobacteriaceae bacterium | reverse complement strand
GCCATCGGGTACGAGGCGGCGCGCGCGGTGCTCGAGGGGCTCGACGTCTTCGCCGACGAGTACGCGAGCCACGTGGGCGCCCGCGCCTGCCGCGAGGGCATCGGCCAGAAGGTCCCGTGCGAGGCGCTCTGCCCGGCCCACGTGAACGTCCCCGCCTACATCGCGCTCGCCGCGGCGGGCGACTACGCGGGCGCCATCGGCATGATCCGCAAGGACAACCCGTTCCCCACGGCGTGCGCCCTCGTGTGCGAGCACCCCTGCGAGCAGCGGTGCCGCCGCGCCCTCATCGACGCGCCCGTCAACATCCGCGGCATCAAGAAGTTCGCCGTCGACATGGTCCCCGCCGACCAGGTCCCCGTGCCGGCGTGCGGGGTGCCCACGGGTCGCCGCGTGGCCGTGGTGGGGGGCGGTCCGAGCGGTCTGACCTGCGCGTACTTCCTCGCGCTCATGGGTCACGACGTCGTGGTGCTCGAGGCGCGCGACCGGCTCGGCGGCATGATGCGCTACGGCATCCCGGCCTACCGGTTCCCGCGCGAGCGGCTCGACGAGGACCTCCGCGCCATCCTCTCCACCGGCCGCATCGAGGTGCGCACGGGGGTCTCGGTCGACGCCGCGCAGATGAAAGCGCTGGTAGACGAGTATGACGCCGTGTACGTGGCGATTGGCGCGCACACGGGCAAGGGCCTCAGGATCCCCGGGGTCGACGCGGTCGGGGTGAGCTCGGCCGTCGAGCTGCTGAGGGGGATCGGCGACGGCGCCCTGCCGGACTTCACGGGCAGGGACGTCGTGGTGGTGGGCGGCGGCAACGTCGCGATGGACTGCGCGCGGACCTCGGTGCGCGCCGGGGCCGCGGCGGTGAGCGTGGTGTACCGGCGCCGGCAGGAGGACATGACCGCGCTGGCGAGCGAGGTCGAGTCGGCGATCGCCGAGGGGGTCGAGATGGTCACCCTCGCGGCCCCGGTCGCCGTCGAGACGGATGCCGAGGGCCGGTGTGTCGCGCTTCTCACGCAGCCGCAGATGATCGGCCCGGTCGACCGCGGACGCCCCGCGCCCCTCGCCGCCGACAAGCCCCAGGAGCGCATCCCCGCCGACATCGTGCTCGTTGCGGTGGGACAGGACGTCGTCACCGCGCCGTTCGAGGAGTTCGGCATGGTCGCGAACCGCGGGTGCCTCGCGGCCGACGCGAACCTGCGCGCGCTCGGCGCCGCGGGCCCGCTGCCCGGCGTCTTTGTGGGCGGCGACTGCCAGACGGGTCCCTCCACGGTGATCCGGGCCATCGGCGCGGGCAAGGTCGCGGCGCGCAACATCGACGAGTACCTGGGGTATTGCCACAAGCTCGACTGCGGCGTCGACGTCCCGGAGGCGGTCGCGAACAACCGCACCCCCACGGGCCGCGTGAACGTCGCCGAGCGCCCGGCCCGCGTCCGCAAGCGCGACTTTGCCTGCGTCGAGGTGGAGATGAGCGTCGAGGAGGCCGCCCAGGAATGCGGCCGCTGCCTGCGGTGCGACCGCTACGGCTGCGGCGCGCTTGTGGGAGGGAGGGTCCGCTATGACCAGTACGAGTAACGTGGCGCTGCCGGGCGATGTGGTGCTGCCGAACGGGGCGCTGACCTGCGAGAACGAGGCGCGCGTCGAGCTCGAGATCGACGGACGGCCGGTGAACGTCGCGCCGGGCGCCACGATCCTGGCCGCCGCGCGCGAGGCGGGCGTGCGGATCCCCACGCTGTGCTTCCTCGAGGGGGTCAGCGAGGTCGGCTCGTGCCGCGTGTGCGTCGTCGAGGTCGAGGGCCGCGCCGAGCTCGTGACCGCGTGCAACACGAAGGCCGCCCCCGGGATGCGCGTCGTTACCGACTCGCCCCGCGTCCTTGCCGCCCGCCGCACGGCGCTCCGGCTCGTGCTCTCCCGCCACGGCCTCGACTCGACGAACTACTGCTTCAGCTGCGCGAAGAACGGCTCGTGCGAGCTGCAGGACGTGTGCCGCGAGGTCGGCGTGGTCGACAATCCGTACTACGAGCGTCGCGCCTCCTACGCTGGCGGCCCCGCTGGCGCCCCCGGAGTCCCCGGCGCCTCCTTCCGCGAGCCCATCCTCGACAGCAACCCGTTCCTCTCGTACGACCCCAACCTCTGCATCGGCTGCCAGCGCTGCGTGGGCGCGTGCAACAATCAGGCGCACAACCACACGCTCGTCGCGGCGAGGCGCGGGGTGCGCACGCGCATCGAGGCGCCGTTCGGCCCCGACTGGAAGACGTCCGGCTGCGAGTCGTGCGGATGCTGCGCACAGGCCTGCCCGACCGGGGCGCTCATCGAGAAGCGACGCCGCGGCTACCGCTCGTGGGAGACGCGCACGGTGCGCACCACCTGCCCGCACTGCGCCGTGGGCTGCCAGATCGACCTCGTCGTGAAGGACGGCCGCATCGTCGACGCTGTCGCGGCGGACGGACCCTCCAACAAGGGGATGCTCTGCGTGAAAGGCCGCTCGGGGAGCTTCGACTTCGTCGCCTCGCCCGACCGCCTCACCAGCCCGCTCGTGCGCGACCGCGAGACCGGCGAGCTGCGCGAGGCGAGCTGGGAGGAGGCGCTCGACGCCGTCGTCGCAGGTTTCTCGGCCGTTCTGGAGGAGCACGGGGGAGACGCGATTGCCGCCTTCGCCTGTTCGCGCTCGACCAACGAGGACATCTACCTCTTCCAGAAGATGGCCCGCTGCGCCTTCCGCACCAACAACGTCGACAACTGCGCCCGGGTTTGACACGCGCCCACGGTCGCCGGTCTGGCGACCACGCTCGGCTCGGGTGCAATGACCAACACGATCGCCGACATCACGGGCGACGTCGAGGCCATCATGATGGTGGGCACGAACGCCGAGGAGGCGCACCCGGTGCTGGGGATGCAGATCCGGGCGGCCGTGGAGCGCGGCGCGAAGCTCATCGTGGTGGACCCGCGCGACATCGGCATCGCGTCGAAGGCCGACATTCACCTCAAGCTGCGGCCGGGCACCAACGTCGCGTTCGCCCACGGCATGGTGCACATCCTCATCCGCGACGGACTCGTCGACCGCGCCTTCATCGAGGAGCGGACCGAGGGGTTCGACCAGCTCGCCGCCATGGTGGCCGAGTACACGCCCGCCCGCGTGGCCCAGATCTGCAACATCGACGAGCGCGATCTGGTCGCGGCGGCGCACCTCTACGGCTCGGCCCGGACGGCGCCCATCATCTACTGCCTCGGCGTGACCGAGCACTCGACCGGCACGAGCGGCGTGATGGCGCTCTCGAACATCGCGATGGTGTGCGGCAAGATCGGCCGGCCCGGGTGCGGCGTGAACCCCGTCCGCGGCCAGAACAACGTCCAGGGCGCCTGCGACATGGGCGCCTCGCCAACCGACTACACCGGCTACCAGAAGCTCGCCGACCCCGCCGTCCGCGCGAAGTTCGAGCAGGCCTGGGGCGTGACGCTGCCTGCCGAGCCGGGCCTCAAGGCGACCGACTGCTTCCCCGCCATGCTCGAGGGTCGCATCCGGGCCGCGTACATCTTTGGCGAGGACCCCGTGCGCACCGACGCCGACACCGCCCACGTCATCCGCTGCCTCGAGTCGCTCGACTTCCTCGTGGTGCAGGAGCTCTTCCTCACCGAGACCGCCAAGTACGCCGACGTCGTGCTGCCGGGGGTGAGCTACGCCGAGAAGGAGGGCACGTTCACCAACACCGAGCGCCGCGTGCAGCGCGTGCGCCAGGCCGTCGCGCCCCGCCCCGGCACGCGACCCGACGCCGAGATATTCACCGAGGTCATGAACCGCATGGGGTATCCGCAGCCCCGTCTCACGCAGGCCGAGGTGATGGACGAGATTGCGCGCCTCACGCCTTCCTACGGCGGCATCTCGCACGCCCGCCTCGACGGCGCCCCGGTCGCGGGCCGCGGCCTCCAGTGGCCCTGCCCCGCGCCCGACCATCCCGGCACGCCCATCATGCACGTGGGCGGCTTCGTGCGGGGCGGGGCGCGCGGCAAGGGGACGTTCTCGCTCATCGAGTACCGGCCCTCGGCGGAGCTGCCGTGCGTCGACTACCCCTTCACGCTGATGACCGGCCGCGTGCTCGCGCAGTACAACGCCTGCGCCATGACCGGCCGCACCGAGGGGCTCAACGAGATGGCCGGCTCCTCGTTCGTCGAGGTGAACAGCGCCGACGCCGAGCGGCTCGGCATCTCCGACGGCGACCGGGTCCGCGTGGTCTCGCGCCGCGGTGCCGTCGAGTCGCGCGCCGAGGTCTCCGACAAGACGCGCCCCGGCGAGGTCTGGATGCCGTTCCACTTCCAGGACGGCAACAGCAACTGGCTCACCAACGCCGCCCTCGACGACATCGCCCGCGTCCCCGAGCTCAAAGTGTGCGCCGTGCGCCTCGAGCCGATTGGGTAAGGCGAGCAAGGGGAGCGTGCGGTGCGGCGCGCGGTGCGACGGCCGGTGGGGGAGTGCGGCGGGAAGGCGGGCGGGGATGGGCACGCCCGGCACCGTGGTCATGATGAGGACGAATTACGGTGGCCAAAATCGGCTCCCTGCATACTTTTTCAAAATCGATGGACAGAATCTGC
>CAYMHQ010000126.1:0-8376 GCA_964390275.1 uncultured Coriobacteriaceae bacterium | reverse complement strand
CGCGCTCGAGCGACGCGAGCACGTCGGCGGCGACGCCCGGCCCGGGGACCTCCCGGCCGCGCGCGACCTCCTCCTCCGCGAGCAGCGCCGCCACCTGCTCGGACGAGGGGGCGAGACCCATCTCGCGCGCCGAGAGCAGGATGCGCACCACCTCGGCCCGCTTCTGGCGGAACGACCCCTCGAAGCGCGACTGGCGCGCGTACGTCGCCGAGCGCCGCGACGGGTTGGGGACCGACCTCTTGAGCCACGCGCCGTAGTCGAGCAGGGCGTAGTACCATCCGCGCACGTCGGCGCCCGACTCGGGGCAGGCGGCGCGCACGAGCGGCACGAGGTCGCGGTCGGGGACCGACTCGGCGGCGGGAAAGAGCTCATAGATAAAGACCGAGCGGACGTTCGTCTCGAGGTAGACGTCGGCCTCGTCGAAGGCGAACGCCCGGATGCCCGCGGCGGTCGAGGGACCCACGCCGGGCAGGGCGAGGAGCGCGTCGCGGTCGCGGGGAAACTCGCCCCCGTGGACGTCGACGATCTCGGCGGCCGCGCGATGCAGGCTCAGGGCGCGGCGGTTGTAGCCCATCCCCTGCCACGCCGCGAGCACCTCGGCGTCATCGGCGGCGGCGAGCGACTCAACCGTGGGGAACCGGCCGAGCCACTCGTCCCAGCGGCCCTCGACGCGCGGGACCTGGGTCTGCTGCAGCATGACCTCGCTCAGCCAGACGAGGTAGGGGTCGCGCGTGCGGCGCCACGGCAGGTCACGCCAGAGGGGTTCGGCGAGCATGCGGATGCGGTCGCGGAAGGCGGCGGGGTCGGGCAGGAGGGCGGGGCCGGAATACCCGGCGGCGGGGCCGTCAGGGTGCGCGTCGGCCGTCGGCTCGGCAATCGACCCGCGCGTCGGCTCAGCCATCGGCTCAGGCATCGGCTATTTCCAATCGAGAATCTGCCAGCCGCGGCGAAGGGCCTCGCGCTTGAGGGTGGGGCCGGGGTTCACGGCGTAGCAGGTGCGCGCCGCCTCGAGCATGGGGACGTCGGTGAAGTGGTCGCCGTACGCGAAGGCGAGCTCCCAGCCGCCCGCGCCGAACGTCTCGTCGGCCCAGCGCCTGATGCACCCGAGCTTCGCGGGGCCGGCGATCGTGTTCCCGTCGACGTTGCCCGTGAAGCGCCCCTCGGCGTTGAGCTGCATCTTCGTGGCGTGCGCGACCTCGCAGCCCAGGAACTCGCGGGCGGCCTGGGCGATCTGGTCGAACGTGGCCGAGACGAGGGCGACGTGCTCCCCGTTCGCCACGTGCTCGCGCAGCGTGCGGATTCCCGCCTCGCGGTAGCGCGGCACCATGACCTCGCGGTGGAAGTCGTCCATGATGGCCTGGACCTCGGGCACCGAGAACCGCGAGAGCTCGGCGAAGATGTGCTCGCGGACCTCGTTCTGCCTGAAGGGGAGATGGAGCTTGAACCGCGCGCCCCACCAGGCGCAGCGCGCGAACGTCTTGGCCGAGATGTAGCGGTGGCGCATGAGGTAGCCAAGCACGAGCGTACCCGACTGCCCGTTGAGCAAGGTCCCGTCAAGGTCGAAGGCCGTTATCGTAGCGACCGCCATGCACACCCCCGTCTCCGCCGTCGGTCCCCGCCGCCAAATGCGCATCCCACGCGAAAGCGCACCCCCTCCGAGGGGGCGCAGTCTGAGTATGATAGTCTATTTCAATTCCTCGCGCGAGAAACGCGGGCGAAATAACAGAGGGCGCGTCCGAGCGGGGCTCGAACAGAGCGCTGGAGCTGCCGGGCGGGGTGACCGTGAGGCGGGCTGGACCGCCGCGGGTCCGGGCGGGCAGCCGCGGGACGGAAGAATTGACCATCTGAAACGAGGCGCGAGCATGATCGAGTTCCTCAAGACGGACGCCGAGGGCGCGACGACCCCCGTCGCCAAGCCCGAGCCGGGGTGCTGGGTGAACGTGCGCCTCCCCACGGCCGAGGAGCGCGCGTGGCTGCTGGACGACCTCGGCGTCATCCCCGAGTTCGTCGCCTCCGCGTTCGACGAGGAGGAGTCCTCGCACGTCGACTTCGACGACGACACGGGCCAGGCGCTCGTCATCGTCGACTACCCCTCGGCCGAGGCAGAGAGCAAGCCTGCGGTGACCGAGGGGCAGCCCAGCCCGCAGTATGACACGCAGCCGCTCTCGTTCCTCTTCCTGCCCGAGCGGGACCTGGTCGTCACGGTGAGCCTGTTCGACTGCCCCACCGTCGACGCGCTCGTGAAGGGGCGGCCGCGCCAGGTCGACACCCGGACACCGGCTCGCTTTCTGCTGATGGCAACGCTCTCAATCTCGCAGTACTACCTCTCGTCGCTGCGCAGCATCAGCAGGCAGTTCGTCAAGACGGAGCGCCAGCTGCGCGCCTCGCTCAAGAACGAGGACCTCATCAAGATGCTCGGGCTCGAGAAGTCGCTCCTCTACTTTTCGACGTCGCTCAAGGCCGACAAGGCGACGCTCGGCAAGATAGGGCTGGGGCGCGTGATTGCCCTGAGCGAGGACGACCGCGACCTGCTCGACGACGTGTTCATCGAGCTCGAGCAGGCAATCGAGATGACCACGATCACGACGAGCATCCTCACGCGCACCATGGACACGTTCAGCAGCGTCATCGGCAACAACCTCAACGCCGCGATGCGCCGGCTCACCGTGGTCACCGTGGTGCTCGCCGTGCCCACCGTGGTCTTCAGCTTCTTCGGCATGAACAACGCCGACCTCCCCGTCGAGGTCTCGTGGTACGTCCCCACGATACTCTCGCTGCTCGCGGCCCTCGTGGTGGCCGTGCTGCTCGAGAAGGTCCGGCGGTTCAGGTAAGGACGACGACGGAAAGGAGCCGCCCATGGCGCTTCACATCATCGAAGAGGCCGACCGGTGCCTCGGCTGCAAGAAGCCGCGCTGCCAGGCCGGCTGTCCCATCCACACGCCCATCCCCCAGGTGATCGAGCTCTTCCGCGAGCGGCGGGTCGAGGAGGCCGGGGCGCTCCTCTTCGAGAACAACCCGCTCTCGTTCGCCTGCTCGCTCGTGTGCAACCACAGCGTCCAGTGCCAGGGGTCGTGCGTCCTCGGCCGCAAGGGGACGCCGGTCCAGTTCCCGCTCATCGAGGCCTACATCTCCGACGCCTACCTCGACCGTATGCGCCCCGCCGAGCGCACGAGCTGCGGGAAGAAGGCAGCCGTCATAGGGAGCGGGCCGGCGGGCATGGCTGCAGCGTTCAGGCTGGCGGGCGCGGGCGTGGAGGTGACGGTGTTCGAGCAGCGCTCCGAGGTGGGCGGCATCCTGCGCTACGGCATCCCCAACTTCCGTCTGCCCAAGTCTACCGTGACGCGCTACCGGCGCGCCCTCGAGCGGCTCGGCGTGAAGATCCGCCCCAACACGTCGATCGGCGACGCGCTGCTCGTGGAGGACCTCTTCCGCGACGGGTACGAGACGGTGTTCGTGGGGACGGGGACGTGGCGCGCCAAGACGCTCGGCATCCCGGGCGAAACGCGCGGCAACGTGCACTTCGGCCTCGACTACCTGGTGAGCCCCGAGTCGTACCAGATAGGCGAGGACGTCGCGGTCATCGGCGCCGGCAACACCGCGATGGACGTGGCGCGCACGGCGTTCCGCAACGGGGCGCGGCGCGTGACAATCTACGCGCGCTCCCGCCACATCTCGGCGAGCTCGGACGAGGTCGAGTACGCGCAGCTCGACGGCGCGGAGCTCGTGACGGGCAAGGAAACCGTGCAGATCAACGAGACGGGGCCGCTCTTCAGGACCGCCGTGTTCGACGAGGAGGGCAACGTCGCCGGGTACGAGGACGAGCTCGAGCAGGTCGCGTGCGACACCGTGATCATCGCGGCCTCGCAGAAGCCCATGAGCAAGCTCATCGGGACGACGGAGGGCCTCGAGGGCGACGCGCGCGGCCTCCTGGTGGTCGACGAGGACGGCCAGACGACCGTCCCGATGGTCTTCGCCGCGGGCGACGTGGTGACCGGCCCCAAGACCGTGGTGCACACCGTGGCCGGCGCCAAGCACGCCGCTGAGAGCATGCTCCGCGCGATGGGTGTCGAGGGGTAGCGCGACGAGCTGCCGCGGGGGGCGGGGCGGGCAACCTGCCGGCGCCGACGGGAACGGCCCGCCCGTTACTCCTTCTCGCCGCGGTACTTATCGATGCCGCCGATGTCGGTGACGTCGGTGTAGCCCATCTCCTCGAGCGCCGCGACCGCCTGGCAGCTCCTGTTGCCGCTCAGGCAGTGCACGAACAGCGGGGTCGCGTAGTCCTCGATCTCGCCCTCGACGGCGTCGATGTCGGCAAGCGGGAAGTTGACGCTCCCCGGGATGTGACCCTGCGCGTACTCGCTCTCGCTGCGCACGTCCAGCAGGACCGCGCCGGGAGTCGCGCGAAAACGCTCCACCCCGACGTTGATGTCGGAAACCCTCGAACTCATCGGTTGAACGCCTTTCGACCGCAGGAATGCTTCGGACTACTTCAGACTACTTCAGCATCGCCTCGAGCTGCTCCTTGGGGCAGTAGCCCACGGACGTGTCGACCACCTTGCCGCCCTTGAACAGCATGACGGTGGGGATGCTCGAGACATGGAAGCGGTTCGCGAGGGCCTGCTCCTCGTCAACGTTGACCTTGCCGACCTTCACGAGTCCCGCGCGCTCCTCGGCGATCTGGGCGACTATGGGCGCAAGCATCCTGCACGGGCCGCACCACGTTGCCCAGAAGTCGACCAGCACGGGGATGTCGGACTTGACGACCTCCTGCTCGAAGTTGCCGGCGGTGATGGTGATCTCTGCCATTTCGGAATCCTTTCTCGACGGGTCCGGCGGGCGGGACGCGTTGCGCGCATGCGGGCCGGACATCCACGGACCTCGGATGAATGCCCGTAGGGTACCCGAAATATGCGCTATGACAAGAAGGATTTGCGGGCTGCGCCGTCTGCGCACACAAGCGGACGGAGGAAGGCAGCTAAATCGAAGACCACCAGAGGTCAAAAGTGGCCAGATAACAAAAAACCCGGGATTAACCCGGGTTCGTAAGAATCAAGTGGCGGGATGGACGGGAATCGAACCCGCGACCTCCGGCGTGACAGGCCGGCGCTCTAACCAGCTGAGCTACCACCCCACTTGGTTGCGCTAGGTACGCGCGACAAGGGATATAGTAATCCAAAGAGAATGCTTCTGTCCAGAACTTTCTTGCGAGAATCTCAAGTTATGGACGAACTGTGATGCAAGCTGATCGGATTGCGCGACACGTCGCTTGAATCCAGCCTGCCAGTTAGTACGTTATCCCTGCTCAGAGGCCCATTCCGGCGATTCCCGTGTGGACGGTGGGCGACGGTGGACGGATTGCGCGACTCATTGGGGCGCGACCTGTTACAGTGGGCATTTCGAGAACCAGACGAAACGACAGGGAAGGCGGACGGGGATATGGGCATCGAAGAGGTCGATCGGGCGGCAGCCGCCGGGGCCGAGGGCGCGGCGGAGACGACGGGGTGCGGGGGCAAGGCGGTCATCCAGTCGAAGTACACCGAGGGAACCGCGAGCTGCCCCTCGTGCGGCGCGAGCTTCGACGTCGTCATGTGGGACCGTCTCGAGGCCGTCTGCAACCCCGAGCGCACGGCCCAGCTCGCGACCGGCGCGCTGCTCGTCGCAAAGTGCCCGACCTGCGGCGCCGTCGTCCCGCTCGACTACCCGCTTTTCTACATCGACCGCGAGCACAAAGCCGCGGCGTACTACCCGGCCGGACGCGGGGAGCTCGACGCGATCCGCTCGGCGTTCGTCGCCGCGAGCATCCGGTTCGCCGACGTGGACCTCGGCAGCCTGCGCCGTCAGGAAATCGAGATGCGCGTCACCCCTCACCGCCACCAGCTCGTCGAGAAGGTCACCGCATGGCGCGCCGGCCTCGACGACCGCTCGCTCGAGGTGCTCAAGGCCCAACTGCTCGACGAGCTCAGGGGCCGCTACCCCGAGCGCGCGTTCGCCGACATCCAGTTCACGGGGATGGACGCCGCCGGGGAGAAGCTCGTGTTCGACCTGTTCGCCCAGGCGGACGGTGCCGCGGACGGATCGATCGAGGACGGGCCGAGCGAGGTTGTCCCCGCCGGACAGGGCATCAGCATCCCCCTCAGCTTCTACCGAGCCGTCGCCTCCTCCGCCGACCTGCACGTCGAGATGGACCGCGACTCGCATGAGCCCGTCATCGACTCCGCGTGGGCGCGCAGGGTGCTCGACGCGGTCGCGGCAGCGGGGCGGTAACAGGCGATAGCGGGCAATCCCCTCCCGCACGCAAGAGGCGCGCCCTCCCCCGCTCGGGAAGGGCGCGCCTCTTCGTTAACGCATGCGATGCTCAGCGGCTCAATTGCCGTCGGGCCGTGAGACCTCCTCCTCGGCCTACTTCGCAGAGGTCGGGGCAGAGGCGGCGATCTCCTTGGCGCTCTCGATGAACTTCTTGCCGATCGTCGCCTTGACCACGAACAGGACCACAAAGATCAGCGCGATGCCGATGATGAGGCAGATGATCCAGTTCTGCACGAAGCCGGCAATGATGAAGCACACGAACGAGATTGCCGCGACGGTGAGCGCGTAGGGCAGCTGCGTCGACACGTGGTCGAGGTGGTTCACACCCGCGCCGGCCGAGGACATGATCGTCGTGTCGGAGATGGGCGAGATGTGGTCGCCGCAGACGGCGCCGGCCAGGCACGCGGAGATGCCGATGGTGAGCAGGGTCGCCTCGTCGGCGCCGGCGAAGATGGGCAGCACGATGGGGATGAGGATGCCGAAGGTGCCCCAGCTCGTGCCGGTCGCGAAGGCGAGGCCGAGCGCCACCAGGAAGATAACCGCGGGCAGCATGTTGTAGAGGCTCTGGGCCGCGCCCTCCATGAGGCCCTCGACGTAGACGTCGGCGCCCAGGGCGGTGGTGACGAGCTTGAGGGTCAGCGCGAAGGTGAGGATGAGCAGCGCGGGGACCATCGCCTTGAAGCCGGCGATGATGCAGTCGGCGGCGCCCTTGAACGTCACGACGCGACGGCACAGCAGGTAGATGAACGTGAAGACGAGCGCGATGAGCGAACCCCAGGGCAGGCCCACGGAGGCGTCGGTGTTGCCGAACGCCGCGGAGAGGCTCATGTAGCCCTCGGCCTCGGGATCCCAGAAGCCGCCCACGTAGAGCATGCCCACAACGCAGCAGACGATGAGCAGGATGACAGGAATCAGCATGTCGGCCAGCCGCGCGCGGTCGTTCACGACGGCCTCGTCGCCCTCGAGCGCGCCCAAGTTGCCCTTCATCGCCTCGAGCTCGAGCTTGGCCATGGGGCCGTACTCCACGCCCATGACGCAGATGATGATCACGAACGCGATGGTGAGCAGCGAGTAGAAGTTGAACGGGATGGCCTGCACGAACAGCTGGATGCCGGTGATGCCCGTGTCGAGCGTCGCGGCGGTGGCGGAGACGGCCGCGGCCCACGACGAGATGGGGGCGATCATGCAGATGGGGGCCGCCGTGGAGTCGATGAGATAGGCGAGCTTGGCGCGCGAGATGCGCTGCTCGTCGGTCACCGGGCGCATGACGGTGCCCACAGTGAGGCAGTTGAAGTAGTCGTCGATGAAGATGAGGACGCCCATCGCGAACGTGGCGAGCAGGGCGCCGGTGCGCGTCTTGATGTGCTTCGCGGCCCA
Source organism: uncultured Coriobacteriaceae bacterium (assembly GCA_964390275.1). Lineage (GTDB taxonomy): Bacteria > Actinomycetota > Coriobacteriia > Coriobacteriales > UMGS124 > CAYMHQ01. Next base: position 693 of record CAYMHQ010000126.1, on the reverse strand, counting down.
CGAACCAAACGCGGCCGAGCCGCCCGCCGCGGCGATGAGCGCGACCATGATGCCGAGCACGACGAGGAACACGAAGATGCCCGCGTTCCACGGGTCGCTGATGGCGTGGATGAAGCCGACGCCCTCGTCGGTCCCGCCGATGATGTAGTTGAGCGTGTTGATGGGGTCGAACCCGGCGAGCAGCAGCGCGCCGACCACGATGCCCACGAACAGCGACGTGTACGTCTCTTTGGTGATGAGCGCCAGGACGATGGCGACTATGGGCGGCACGAGCGCCCAAAACGTTCCCACGAACTCCATTTCTTCCTCCCTAACGACGATTCCGGCGCCCGAACGTCTCGGACGCCCCCTACCCCTCGCCGTACAGGCCATGACATCATCCATCATGGCCCGTGAGGAAGTGAGAACCCGCGGCGGCCACGATAGCTCTTCGCCCGAGGGCGACAGTGCACGGGGTGTTCCCCCGGGCCCCAGGCGCATGGGAGCGGAAACTCCCCTGCCCTTCGGCGGTTTCCCCTTTCGCGTCGCGAGCGTTTCCGCGCCGGAACCGCGACCCGCTACTCTTGAAAACCGCGCCTCTATCATGCCTGTATGACAGTGCGCCGATTATACGAGCCGGTCCCCGCAGCCGCAACGTCGGCAAACTGAAAGACGGTTAAAGGCTCGTTAACGGCACACAAGGCGGACATATAC
>CAYMHQ010000125.1:4566-8419 GCA_964390275.1 uncultured Coriobacteriaceae bacterium | reverse complement strand
GTCGCGGGCGCGGACGCGGTCTCTGACATGGGGATTCCTTTCGAGGTCGGGCGGTACGAAGCTTGCCGGCCGATTGTAAGCCGAGAATCCCCACTGCGCCGCCCTCGGGGCAGAGCCGTCCGAAAAATCCGTCCCGTTTGACGCAAGCTGTCCAGACCACGTCGCGTAGTCCCGAGGAAACGTTCCCATGCACAGCGGACCCATAGGCAGGCAGCCGATTGTCGAGCCGCATCGCTGAACCACACGCCAAAAACCTTTGCGATTTCCAAGTATTACGTTCTGTAAATCGAACAGGGGAAAATACTTTGAGTACACCAAGGTTTGAAGGGTCCGGATGTCCTTCGGCACGACGGTCTCCAAGGCCGCACGCCGAGGCATGCCCGGCCCGTCCCCCTCTCCCCTACCGCGCGCCGGCCTCGGCGCCCACGCGCTCGAGCAGCTCCTCGCGCGAGTGGACGTCGAGCTTCTGGTAGATGTGGCCCACGTGGGCCTTCACGGTGCCGTTCGCCACAAGGAGCTCGTGGGCGATCTCGCCGGCGGTCTTGCCCTCCACGAGCAGCAGCAGGACCTCCTCCTCGCGCTGGGAGAGGCCGCAGCCGTGGGCGAGCTCCTCGCAGCGTCCCATGAGGGCGTTGCGCCGGGCGGCCTCGCGCGCCTCCTCGGACTCCTCCTCGCGCAGCTGGACGCCCCACGGCGAGCTCACGCGGCGCTCGCTCGCCACCATGAACGTCGCCACGAGCACGGCCATCACCACGAGCGGCGCCACCGAGAACCCCGCCGCCACGAGCGCGCCGTCGAGCAGCCGGCCCGACACCATGGCGATCGCGCGCACACCGCGCTCGATGCCGAAGAGCCAGATGGCGCTCACCCCGTAATGGTACGAGAGCGACCCCATCATCGTCATGACGAAGATCTCGCTCGCGGCATACCCCAGGTTGGCGCAGAAGCCGGTGAGGGCGTCGTCGAACAGGCCGAACGTGGGCAGCACCAGGAACGCGGCGGATACGAGCGGGAGCCACGTGCTGTAGATGGTCTCGAACTCGACGCGATGGGAGAAGAGGCAGATGGCGACCACCACGACGGCCGCGCACACCGCCATGCCCGGCGCCGAGTGCGGGCCGGAGCTGAGGTACGCGGTGCCCTCCTGCAGCCCGAACGCGAACGAGTACACGGCGACGACGGCGACGGGCTTCACCGGGAACGTGAACGAGGCGGGCGTCTCGGCGGGCTGGCGGTTCTCGGGCAGGGTGCGGTAGCACGCGAGGAGCATCGCCATCGACACGACGGGCAGCAGGCTCGTCATCCACGGCAGCCACGGCAGCATGAACCCCTGGTAGATGTAGATGATCACGGCGCCGCACACGAGCGAGGCCGAGTAGTAGAGGCAGATGCGCACGGGCGCGAGACATCCGTAGAGCTCGCTCCACAGGAGGATGAGGACCGCGATCCCCACGCCGCCCAGGAGGGCGCACGGCCAGGCAAGCCACACGGCGAGGTCGGGCATCCATATCGAGAGGTAGCCGCCGAGCGTGGAGACGACGAGCGCCGCGAGGGCCGAGTTCCGCACGACGGCGTGGCGCCACAGCGGCGACAGGCGCCGGGCGAAGAACGCGCACGCGAACATGCCGGCGATCATGAAGACGTCGAAGGCGTTGTGCCCGGCGATCTGCTGCGTGGGGTAGCTCACGAACGACCCGACGAAGGCGATCTCGATCCACGCGCGGTAGACGCCCAGCCCCAGGAACAGCAGCGGGATGCGGGGTATCTCGTCGAGCTTGGGCAGACAGAAGGGAAGGCGCATGAGGACCCCCGGGATAGACACGTCGACGAGAACCGCGGCGGCGGGCGGGCAGGTTCCGCCGCTCGAAAAGCGGGCAGGTTCCGCCGCTCGGGTTCGCCGCTCGAAATAGCATCTTACAACTATAGCCCCGGGGCGGTTACGCGGGGGTGGATTGACGGATTATTCTCGCCGAGAGGGCGGGTTATTCGAGCGGTTATTGCCTTTGACCCGCCGCGCCGCCTAGTCTGCAAAACGGTTCGCGGCAGTCGCCCGGCACGTGGCCTCGCACGTCACACCGACGTCGCCTCGCACGGGACGCACCGCCTGCGAGCAGCGCGAATGCATCTGAAACGTCCGATAACAAGGAGGATCAGCATGGCAAGCATCACCCGTAGGGACATGATCAAGTCGTCCGGCATGGTCGCCGCCGGCGTCGCCGCCGCGAGCGTGGCGGGCGCGGGCTCCGCGATGGCCGCCACCGGCCCGCAGTTCGCCGCCGAGGTCGCCGTCCCCGCCTTCCTGACGGCCCCCGACCCCATCACCGACATCGCCGAGACCAAGGAGTACGACGTCGTGGTCATCGGCGCCGGCGCCGCTGGCGTCCCGGCCGCCCTCTCCGCCTGCGAGGCCGGCGCGAAGGTCGCGCTGCTGCAGAAGGAGTCCACCGCCGTGTCGCAGGGCAACTCCGGCACCGGCATCGACCTCGAGACCTCCGACCCCGCCGGCGTCGAGGCCCTCATCTCCCTCGAGATCACCGAGAACGGCTACCGCCCCAAGCGCGAGCTCATGCGCAACTGGGCGTACAACTCGGGCGAGGCCGTGCGCTGGGTCATCGAGAAGACGTCCGCCGTGGGCGCCTCCGTCGTCGACCAGGGCGACCTGCAGCAGTCGGGCATCGTGAACGTCAACGGCTACGAGATGCACTACGTCACCTCCTTCTTCGGCCCCAAGCCCTACAACACGGGCGACGGCATGATCGCGCTCGCCGGCGTGGCCGAGTCCGAGGGCGTCGAGATCTTCTACGAGACCCCCGCCCAGCAGCTCGTCAAGGACGGCGACCGCGTCATCGGCGTCATCGCTCAGGACGCCGAGGGCAAGTACATCCAGTTCAACGCCGCCAAGGGCGTCATCGTGGCGTGCGGCGACTACCAGAACGACGTCGAGATGTGCGAGTACTACCTGCCCGACCTCGAGAACCTCGAGCGCAAGCAGTTCAACAAGACCGGCGACGGCCACAAGATGATCGTGTGGGCGGGCGGCAAGATCGAGGACCTCAACCACACCAAGATGCTCCACGACTTCGACGCCGGCCCCGCGAGCATGTGCGACATGCCGTTCCTGGCCGTCAAGGACAACGGCGAGCGCTTCTGCTGCGAGACCGCGCCCATGTCGCTCATGAACAACTTCCTGCGCGGGCCCGAGGACTGCGGCTGGTACTCGCAGATCTTCGACTCCGACTACATGACCGCCGCCGCCGACTGGCCCGGCAAGCTCGTCGACCCCGAGGGCCTCAAGAACTACATGCCCGAGGACGAGGGCGAGAAGACCGGCGTGTTCCCCGGCCTGGTGAACACCTACGTCGCCGACACGATCGAGGAGCTCGCCGAGAAGATCGGCGTCGACCCGGCCGCGCTCGTGGCGACCGTCGAGCGCTACAACGAGCTGTGCGAGCTTGGCGCCGATGAGGACTTCGGCAAGCAGGCCGAGTACCTGATCCCCGTGAAGACCGCCCCGTTCTACGCGATCCACCGTCACGTGCGCATCTCCGCGCTGTGCTCGGGCGTCGACGTCGACGTGAACAACCAGTGCCTCACCCCCGAGGGCGAGCCCATCCCCGGCCTCTTCGCGATCGGCAACTGCGCCGGCGGCTTCTACGGCGGCGTCGACTACCCGCTGAAGGTGTACGGCCTGTCCCTGGGCCGCTGCTACACCGCCGGCTACATGTGCGGCAAGTACGTCGCCGGGCTGTAAGGCGATAAGGCGATAAGAGAGGGCCGATAGGCTGGCAGACAGCTGACGGCTGAGGACCGCCGCTCGGGAGCGCTCCCGGGCGGCGGTCCTGCGTTTGGAGGG
>CAYMHQ010000125.1:0-4466 GCA_964390275.1 uncultured Coriobacteriaceae bacterium | reverse complement strand
CCCGGAGAGGGCGAAATGGATATGCGGGGCATAATATGCAGACTTGTGGATACTTTCCTACACTTCTCGCAATTCTGGCCACAAGAGTGCGGGAGGCCCTCCAAACAGGCCAAAACCTTTTGACGTTTGATGTGTCGTTTCGAACTTTGATGTAATCCGTTAACTATTTGATGTAATTTACCGCAAATACACACCAAGGGGCGCCCGCCGCCGGAAGGCTCGACCTCCCCGGCAACGGGCGCCCCGTCGTACCGCTATCGTGCCGCCGGACGTGCGGGACTTCCACCGCCGTCCGCCTGGCAGCTCCCCTTACTCCGCTACTCCGCCGCGGCGTTCTGGCCGGCGATGCGGCCCATCGTCATGCCGCTCAGCACGGTCCAGCCGTTCGCGCAGTTCCACTCGCACACGACGCCCGCCGCGAAGAGGCCGGGGATCGGCGCGAAGAGCGAGCCGTCCTCCGAGGTCTCGCCCACGCCCACCGGGCGCAGGACGCGCGCGCTCGTGTCGATCTTCACGCCGCCCACGGTCACCGACGTCGTCACCATCACGGCCGCCGCGTAGAACGGCCCCTCGAGGCGCACGAGGTTCTCGGCCGGACGGTTGAAGTCGGCGTCGAAGCCCGCGTCGCAGGCGGCGTTGTACTTCTCGACCGTCGCGGCGACGATCGCGGGGTCGTAGCCAATCTGCTCGCAGAGCTCCTCCACCGTCTCGCCCTTGGCCCAGTCGAGCGCCTCGAGACCGTATGTCTGCAGGTAGGAGTCGAGGTTCTCCGAGGAGCCGATGATGTACCAGATGGGCAGGCCGCCCTGCTTGATCTGGCGGTTGATGATCGAGTGGCCCAGACCGCCCGTCTCGTAGGGCTCGGAGTCCTCGCAGAACCGCTGCCCGTCGGCGTCGATCAGGATGCCCTTGAACTGCTCGGTGTAACCCAGGAGGACGTTGGTGGCGGTGGTCGCGCCGGCGATCGCGGTCACGAGCGGCTGGCGGTCGATCCTCGTGACGAACGCGCCGATCGACATCGCCATGAGGATGCCGTCGCCCTCGTTGCCCGAGCACGAGCCGGGGTAGATGTACTGGTTGCCCGCGCTGAACGCCGTGAGCGCCGCCATGCTGCCCGAGTAGCCGCCGCACGCGAGCACCACGCCGCGGTTGGCGCCGAAGGAGACCTCCTCGTCGCCCTGCTTGGCCCTGACGCCGATCGCCCGTCCCTCGCCGTCGAGCACGATCCCCGTGACGCGGGTCTCGCTCACGGTGACGACGCCTTCCTCGGCCGCGACCTGCTCGAGGACCTCCATCATCTTGGCGCCGCCGCCGTCGACCTGGTGCACCACGGGCAGCTCGGTGTAGGCGAAGCGCGGGCCCACGTAGTCCTGGAACGGGACGCCCTGGTCGGCGAGCCAGTCGATCGTCTCGCCGCAGCGGTCGGCGTTCACGCGGGTGACCTGCGGGTCGAGCATGCCGTAGCGCTCGGGGTACGAGATGAAGGCGTCGTAGATCTCGTCCGCCGTGACCTCGATGCCCTGCTCAAGCTGCTGGCGGGTGCCCCAGCCGGACACGATGCCCGCGCAGAGGGCCGAGTCGCCGCCGAGCACGGCGAGCTTCTCGACGATGACGACGCTCGCACCGGCGCGGGCGGCCTCGATGGCGGCGGCGTGGGCCGAGGCGCCCGAGCCCACCACCACGACGTCGTACGTCTCGGTCCAGGCGGGCTCGTCGGCGAGCGCCAGCCCCGCGGACGTCGCGGCCAGGCACGCGGCCCCCGCAAGCGCCCCTCCGGCGAAGCCCCTGCGCGTCACGGAACGCGCCGCGGGACGCGCGATGTTCTCGATATCCTGCATCACAGAATCCTTTCCGTTTGTCTCGGCAGCCTCGCTGCCCTCGTCAAATCGTTAGTGCTGCATTGTTAGTGCTGCGCGGCGTTCTGGCCGGCGATGCGCCCAAAGGTGAGCGAGTCGGCGACCGAGGAGCCCGAGCCGGGGTACTCGCCAAAGATGCCGCACGACGTGCGCCCGGCGGCGTAGAGGTTGGGGATCGGGTTGCCGTCGAGGTCGATGACCTGCGCCTTCGCGTCGATCTTGAGGCCGCCGAGCGTGTGGAACGAGCACATGACGGGCGTGGTGACGAGCGCGTGGAACGGGGCCTTCGCGACCGGCTTGAGGTACACGGGGTCCTTGTGCCAGTCGGTGTCCTCGCCGGCCTCGCAGAGGGCGTTGTAGCGCTCGACGCTCTCCTTGGCGTGCTCGAACGGCAGGCCGGTGGACTGCAGCAGCTCGTCGAGGGTGTCGCAGCTGAAGACGGGCGACAGGTAGGCGCCGTAGGGGGTCTCCTTCACCGCGGCCAGCACGTCGTCGTCCACGATGATCCAGCACGCGTCGGGGGTGTGCTGGATGACCTTGCGGCCGATCCACGCGCCGTACCAGTCCTCGGACAGGAACCTGAAGCCGTTGTAGTCGAGCATCACGCCGCACGCCAGGTCGCCGTAGAGATACATGAACTCCGAGTAGTTGATGAGGGACATCGAGCGCGTGGCGGCGCCCACCTTGCGGCCCATGGTGATGCCGTCGCCGAGGTCGTTCTCGTAGCCGGTCTTGGAGCCGCAGGCCAGCGCGGCGGCGGCGTTGTCGGAGAGCATCGCGTCGTTGTAGGTGAACGCGCCGGTTGAGAGGACCACGCCCTTGTTCGCCCTCACGAGGACGTCCTTGCCGTCGGCGTCCACGGCGCGCACGCCCACGACCGCGCCGGCGACGTCGGTCACGAGCTCCTGGGCCGCGGTGCCGTACATGACGGTCGCGAACGACTCGACGCGCGCCTCGAGCGGCTCGAAGATGCCGGCGGCGAACGTCGTGGGAGTGTGGCCGCGCGGCGCGGGCGGGATGGTGGCGGCGTACTCCTCGGCGCGCTCGTTGCCCGAGTAGGTGAGGCTGAGGCCGGCCTCGGCGGTGACGAGGTGGCGCTCGGCGTCAAGGCCGCCGCCGAACTCCATCCCCTGCTCGACGCACCAGTCGTAGAGGCCGACCGAGGCGTCGCAGTACACCTTGACAAGCTCGGCGTCGGCGCTCGGGCCGGCGGAGGCGGTCACGTAGGCGAGCATGGCCTCGGGCGTGTCCTCCACCCCGAGCTCCTTCTGCAGCGCCGTGCCGCCTCCCATGTAGATGAGGCCGCCGCAGCGATACGTGCAGCCGCCGCCGCGGGTGGCCTTCTCGATGACGAGCACCGAGGCGCCCGCCGCGTCAGCCTCGATAGCCGCCGCCGCGCCCGCGCCGCCAAGGCCGCAGACGACGACGTCGGCCTCGGCGTCCCACGACATCTCCGCGCCCTCGGCCTCAGCCGCGCGCGCCTTCGCCGCCGACATGCCCGCCGCGCCCATCGCCGCCGCGCCCGCGCCGGCAAGCGCCGCGCCCTGGACGAAGCTCCTGCGGGAAATAGCGTCTGACCTGGTCATTTCGCGCTCCTTTCATAATGGTTCGACAAAGGGGTTCGACAAAGCCCAACAGCGCCCCGCCGGCGTGTCGCCGGGATCCCCGCCCGGCTCGCGCGGCAGGCGCCTAACAACGTTCCAGTATGACCCCGAACAGGCCCCGAGCGGTATCGGGCGCGTTGCCCCGCGACCCCGCCCGAGCTTGACCGCGCATCGGCCAATGAGTATGATGCGGTCTGCTCTTGACACGTTTACCTGGTCTTTTGACGACGACGGCGAGGGGGGTGGGTCAATGGGTTCCGATACCCCCGGAGGCGGGGCGCCCCGCGTCGCGACAACGGCCGGGCAGAGGCGCACGCCCACTCCCGAGCCCATGCCGCTCGGGCAGATCCTCGAGACGGCGCTCAGGTGGGGCCTGCCCGCCGCGCCCGTGGTGGTCGCCATGGCGATGACGCTCGGCTGGACGCCCGCGCCCGCCTCGTTCGGCGAATCGTACATCTTATATATGGCGTGCATGACGGGGGTGCTCCTGGGCCTCGCGCCCGCCGCGCTGCTCGAGCGGTGGCTGGCGGCCCGGCGCTGCGCCGCGTGCGTCGCCTACGCCGTGTGCCTCGAGGTGGGCTGGATCGTCCTGACGGTCTCCTACATGACGGGGTCGCTCGCCGGGTCGCTCGTGGGCGGCGCGCTCGACGGCCTCGCGACCGCGGGGCTCTTCACGCTCTGGCTCGCCGCCGGTCAGACGGGCGACACCCGCTGCGAGCTGGCCAAACTCGCCGTCGCGTCGCTCTCGGGCTTCATCCTCTACGCCATTGTCCAGGTGCTCGCCCCGCTCAAGTGGCCGAGCTTTCTGCTGCCCGTGGTCGCCGCCGTCCCCATGTACCTGCGGCTTCGCGACGAGGAGCCACCGCTGTCGAGCGAGCGGGAGGAGCGCGCGAGCCGGGGCGTCGTCGCGCCGACGGCCGCCGCGACCGCCGTGGTCGCCGTGCTGCTCGGATCGTGCTTTGGGGTGCTCGGGTTCGAGGCCACGGCCATCGACTCGAGCGTCGTG
>CAYMHQ010000124.1:0-8474 GCA_964390275.1 uncultured Coriobacteriaceae bacterium | reverse complement strand
CTTCTAACACCAGCATCCTGCTATTCACGGTGATAGATTGCCATTCATGAGAATCGAGGCAGCTGGCGTCCGAGCAAGACGGACGCGAGGCGGGGCACGGGACAGGACGGGGACAGGGCATATGGAAACGACGATGCCGCAAGAGCGCGAAGAGGCGGCGGTCCTTGCGGACGCGACGCGTGGGACGAGCGTTTGGGGCGAGGCTCGTGTGCCGAGGGCTGCCTGGAGCGCGGACGAGCTTGGCGAATTCCTCGCCTGCCGCGCGGCGCTGTGCAACCTGTGCTGGCACGTCTTCGACCCGAAGAGTCGTCCGGGAATGACCGACGCCGTGCTCGACGCGAGCCGCCAGGACGCGTGCTGGCGGTTCGACCGGCTCTACGAGGCGCGGATGGCGTCGGGGGTCTCCGGACCCGCCGGGAAGGTCCGGACCGCGATATCCGCCGCGGCAGGACGCCCCGGGGAGCGCCCCGACTGCCTCGACAAGCTGCTGGCGCAGGCGGCGTGGGCCATCGCCGGGAGCGCCCGGGCGTGCGAGACGCGCGGGGAAAGGGGATGGGACGGCGGGGCGCGCACCAAGTACGCCGCGCTCGGCGGCAACGGCGCGACCCAGACCGGCGACGACGACAGCTTCGCAGTCTACCTGGGGTTTGTCGACTCGCTCGCCTACGAGGCGCTCACGGTGTACCGTGCGGGGGACGCCAACCGCGCGCGGCGCATCGTCGCCCTGCAGGTCGGCTTCGAGCGCGGGCGCATGGGCAGGCTCGCCGACCGCATGGCCGAGCGCCTCGCCGTCACGCAGCCCGGCGGCTCCCCCTACGTCCCACTCGCCGCCCTCGCGAGCGAGTTCTTCCGCCGCGACGCCGAGCTGGGCGAATCCCTCGGGGTCGAGGGCGACTTCAGCGAGAACTAGCTTCCGCGATGCCCGGCGCCCTCCCCCATGCGCTACCATAGCCCGAACGGCGCGTCCGCCCGGAAGGTCCACCGGACGGCGGCGGGCGCCGGTAGGACACCGGCGAGCTGCCGGCGGGGCATCGGGGGAAGGCGGCTTCATGCGCATCGGGAACAAGTGGGCGGCGTTCGTATACCGGCTCGTCATCGTGGCCGCGGCGGCGGTGGGCCTCGGCATCCAGACGGGACTTTTGGGATCCGACGGGCTCAACCTGGGGTCGCTCCGCTACTTCACGCTGCTCAGCAACCTCGTCTGCCTCGTCTACTTCCTCGTCGACGCGTTCTTCTGCCTCAGGCGCGGACGCAACGCCTGCCCGCGGCTCAAGGGCGCGATCGCGATGGCCATCACGGTGACCGGCATCGTCTACCACACCATGCTCTCCGGCGACGCGTTCTCGATGGGCGGCGTCGACGACCCGATGTTCGGCTCCGCGCTGGGCCAACTGGGCAACCAGCTGCTGCACACGGTGGTCCCCATCATGACGGTGGGCGACTGGCTCCTGTTCGATGAGAAGGGGACGTACCGTCTGAGCTGCCCGTTCATCTGGACGCTCCTGCCCGACGCGTACTTTGTCTACGCCACCGCGCGCGGCTTTCTGCTGCCCGCCGCGTTCAACGGCGACCGGTTCCCGTACCCGTTCATCAACTACGACCTGCTCGGGTGGAAGGTCATCCCCATCGTGATCGGCCTCAACGTCGCGTTCATCCTGCTCGGGTTCGTCTACCTGGGCGTCGACCGGCTGCTGGCGAAGTCGAAAGCGGCGGCGGAACCGGCAGCGGGATAACGGGCGGGCCCGAGGGGGAAGCCGGAACCAGAGGCTGACGAGAGGCACGCCGCGGCAAGGCGACCGGGGTCCGCGAAAGCGCAGGGCCGGCGCCCGCATGCTCCTGGGACGCCGGCCCTGCTCGTCTTTCGTCTTGGCACAACGCAGCGCTCAACCGCAGCTCGGTGCCTTACAGCGAGGCGTTAAGGCTGCGATAGCTATCAAAGGGTGCGGCGGTGGCGCTCACTCCGAATATCGTGGTCTGCGGGTCCATGTCCACCCATCCTGCGGGCGTGTCGAACTCATGGCATTGGTTGCAGACGTTGACCTGCGGCGTGTCGAGCTGGTGGCAGTCGACGCACTCGATGGCGTTGCTGCCGTGCGACGAGTGCGGGTTGGCGTCGGTTATCTGGCCGATGCCCTCCCACATGTCCTCGGTGGCGGCGCGGATGGCGTTGTAGTCGCCATGGCAGGGTTCGCAAGTCTGCCAACTCACCTCGGTGACGATGCCGCTGATGTCCTGTCCGGCGGCCTCATGGACCTCAAAGAGCGACATGGGCGTGACCTCGGAGGCTTCCCCCTCGGAGGTTTCCCCTTCGGAGGCACCCCCATCGGCGGAGACGGCAGCGACCGGCGTTTCCCCCTCGCCCGAAGACGCGGCTTGCTCGGACGCGAACCCTGCGGTGGACATCGCGAGCGCCGCGGCGCAGGCGACCGAAAGGATGCAAATGGCTCTCTTCTTCATCGTTACCCCCTACTCCCCCATGTCCTCGGTGTAGATGATTTCCTCGCCCAGCATGTCGCGCACCGCGGTCCAGCTGTAGAACTGGCCGTGGCCGATGCCGGTGCCGCCCATCGTGGCCGGGTAGATGATCCCGTAGAAGTTGCCGCCGTTGTTGCCCGCCGCGTACAGGCCGGGGATCGTTCGCCCGGCGACGTCCATGACGCGACCGCGCTCGTCGGTCTTTAGCCCGCAACGGGTCGAGGTGATCATGACGCCCCATTGCGCCGCGTAATACGGCGGCGTGTCGATGCTCGTGAGCCACGAGGCGTCCTTGTAGCAGTCGATGTCCTCGCCGCGCGCGCAAAGGTAGTTATAGCGGGCGATGGTCTCTTCGAAGACTTCCTTGTCGAACCCGCACCCTTCGGCCAGCTCCTCTATCGTATCGAACTTCTTGATCAGGCCGGCCGCCACCTCGCGTTCGACTTCCTCGGGAGTGGTGAGAGACATGAGCATCAGCAAAGCGCCCACTGCGGATTCCTGCCAGCCTTCCGGGAACTTGGTCTGCCACTCGCTGTCCCAGACCGACCAGGCAAGACCGTCCGCCGTGCCGAGCACCGCCTGCGCGCCGGCGAGCTGGAACAAGTTCTGGTCCTCCTTGACGAAACGCCGGCCAGCGTCGTCCACCCACAGCACCGGGTAGCCGGCCACGGCAGGCGCCCACATGCAGCCTCGGGTGTTGTCGATGATGGGCGTGTAGCCCTCCTCGCCGGGTTCGGGGGCCACCCAGTTGTTGCACTGGGCGTTCTCAAAGGCGAAAAGGTCGCCGGCGGAGTAGTCGTCCATCGCGGCGCCGACCCAGATGCCGGCCTTATGCATGTCGCCCGTGTTGTTGGGCTCGCAGATGGAGCTCACGCATTTCTCGAGGTGCGGGCAGTACCTGTGCACCATCTCCTTGTCGTTGTAAAAGTCGCCCGCAGCCAAGAGCACGCCGAGCTTCGCATTGTAGCGCCGGTAGCAGCCGTCGATCTTGCTCTTGCTGATGACGCCCGTCACGCGCCCGTCGTCCGCGCGCTCGATGCGCACGCCCGGCTCGTCGAAGTGGAACGTGGCACCGTGCTCCTCCGCGATTTCACGGAACAGGGCCATCCAGTTGGGCGTCTTTCCCGTGAGGGGGCTGTCGCCGTTGGGGTCGACGAACCAGAAGGCGCCTGCGTAGTCGGTCCAGAAACCGCTGTCGTCGACACTGGTGTTGCCCGGGTACGGGATGAGGCCCCAACCCTTCTCCTGCAGCCGGTCGTAGAGCCAGTCGACCCACTTGCCGGAGTCCTTCGCATACCGCGACACGTTGTTCATCTTGGTCTGAAACCCGGATGAATAGCGGAAGAAATCCTTCGTGTAGGCTGCGGGGTCGACGCGCACGCCGCCGTTGGAATCCAGCATGACCTTTGAGTTGATGCCCGCGACCGACAGGCGGTGAACGCCCTCATGCGGCCCTTTCTCGAGCACGTGCACGTCCGCGCCGTTGCAAGCGGCGTACATGATACCCGCCATGCCCGCGACGCCCGCGCCTACCACCACGATCTCGCAATCGACGGTATCGACGATCAGGTCTTCCGGTATGGCCTCCGGCACCTCCTGGAACGAGTACTCCGCGTTGCCGGAAGGCGCCTCCTGCGCATGCGCCTGCGACGCGCTGAACATGTTGCCCAGCGTCAAAGCTATTCCCGAGGCCATCGCTCCCTCGGCGAACGACCGGCGGGTGACGCCGCCCGAACCCGTTGCTTCCATGTCCTCCTCCTCTTTCCGTGCTCCGAGTTTTACATACGTCCCCATGGGGACTCGAGGAAGCGTCGATCGCATGCCCCCTCAACAACCAGGTCAAAGGATAGAAATCTCGCGGGGGGTGGCGGAAGAACACGCGGCGGCGGGGATGTCCAACCAAACTGGACGCTTTTCGCCGGTCTGTCCATCCTGCCTGCCTACCGCACGTTCACGCGCGCCAGGCAACCAGGTATACTTTGGCGGGACAGAAAGGAAAGGGCGATGCGCACGGCAGATGAGACCAAGGCGAGGATCCGCGAGGGCCTTCTCGCCTTGTTGCGCGACACGGACGTCGACGACATCGTGGTCAAAGACCTCGTGGGTGCCGTGGGCATTTCGCGCAGCACGTTCTACCTTTACTACGACTCGGTCTACAGCGTGCTTCAGGAGATAGAGGACGACTTCTTTGCCGGCATGGCGCGCATCACCGGCTCGTACACCGAGAACCACTACGACGACCGCTACTTCTTCGTGCCCAGCGCGCTCACCATCGACGTCATGCGCTTCGCCCGCGAGAACTCCGACATGTTCCTCAGCCTGTTGGGACGCCATGGCGAGCAGCAGTTCCAGCACAAGCTCGACCAGCTGCTCTACCGGGACCTGGGACGCCGGGCGATCGACGAGGGCTACATCAAGGTGCCGCCCGACGAAGAGGACGCCGTCTGCACCTTCATCGCCAACGGGCACAAAGCGCTGCTCCTGTATCTGAGCGCCCACCCCAACGGCATCGACGAGCCGTGTTTCGCCGTCCTCACCTACCGCCTGCTCTTCGGCTCGTTCAGGAACTGGCGCGAAGAGCGCTAAGGGGTTCGAGCCGGGCTGCGCCGCCATCATCGGCGGGGGTCGCCTCTCCGGGCGAGGGGGCGTCATCTACCTGGCATTCTGTCGAGACTCTCGACTCGACCCTTCGCACGTCCAAGCCTCAGCCAAAGATGGTAGACTCTCGCCGGACGTATGTAGACGGAAGGCGGCATGCATGGAAGCGACGAACGGCGGCGCGGCGCGCAGATACCCCGTGGGGGTCCAGACGTTCGAGACTCTCCGGACCGACGGCTACGTCTACATCGACAAGACGCGCTACATCTACGAGCTCGCGCACGGATCGGGCAGAACGTTCTTCCTGAACCGCCCGCGCCGCTTCGGCAAGTCGCTGCTGCTCTCCACCATGCAGGCTTACTTCGAGGGCAGACGCGAGCTGTTCGAGGGCCTCGAGATCGCCGGGCTCGAGACACGGTGGGAGGTTTCGCCCGTCATCCGCGTCGACCTCTCCACGGTCAAGACCTCCGACCCCTCCCAGCTCGCCGACCCGCTTGTGTTCGCCCTCGAGAAGTCCGAGAAGACCTGGGGGCGCAATCCCGACGCCAAGACCCCGGGCTCGCGCCTTATGTCGCTCATCAAGTCCGCCGCCGAGCAGACCGGCGGGAAGGTCGTCGTCCTCATCGACGAGTACGACGCGCCCCTTCTTGACATCGCGCACGACGCCGAGAGACTGCAGGCGGCGCGCGAAACCATGCGCGAGTTCTTTGCGCCCCTCAAGGCCTGCGACGAGTACCTGCGTTTCGTGTTCCTCACCGGCATCAGCAAGTTCTCCCAGCTCTCCATCTTCAGCGAGCTCAACAACCTCACGAACATCTCGATGCTGCCGCAGTTCTCCGCCATCTGCGGCATCACCCAGGACGAGCTCGCGAGCCAGCTGGCGCCCGACGTCGCCGCATTCGCCGAGAGGCTCGGCATAGACCCCGACGAGGCGTTCGCCCGGCTCAAGGCCAACTACGACGGCTATCACTTTAGCGAGGACTCGCCCGACATCTACAACCCGTTCAGCTTGCTCAGCTCCCTGGCGTACGGCCGCGTCGACTCGTACTGGTACGCCAGCGGCACGCCGACCGTGCTCGTCAACATGCTCAGGAGGAGCGGCTGGGAGATCTGCGACCTCGAGGGGCGCGAGGCAGACGCCGACGAGTTCGACGCCCCCGCCGAGAACATGCCCACCCCGCTGCCCATGCTCTACCAGGCCGGATACCTCACCATCAAGGGCTACGACCCGCTCACGCGCGCCTACACGCTCGGCATCCCCAACGCCGAGGTGGCCCGGGGGCTCTCGAAATCCCTGGTGCTGCACGCCGCCGGCGAGGAGGTCGGCGAGTTCAACGGGTTCCTGCGCAGCTTTTCGCGCAGTCTCCGCGAGGGCGACATGGAGGGGGCGCTGCACTCCATGCGGGCGTTCATGGCGGGGATCCCCTACCATCTGGGCTCGCACAGCGAGCGCGGCTTCCAGACAACGTTCTGGCTGGTGTTCACGCTGCTCGGCGCACAGATCACAACCGAGGTGAGAACGGCGACCGGGCGGGTCGACGCCGTGGTCTCGACCCGCGACGCCCTGTGGGTGATGGAGTTCAAGTACAACAAGGACGCCCGCACCGCCCTGCGCCAGATCGACGACAAGGGATACCTCGTGCCCTACTCCGCCGACGGCCGGATCCTCTACAAGGTGGGCGTCAACTTCTCCGAGAAGGAGCGCACCATCGACGAGTGGGTCATCGAACGGGCGTAGTCCGCCGGCGAGGAGGCGTAGGGCGCGCTCCCCTACACCAGCAGCGAGTGGTACATCAGCGCGAGAATCATCGTGAGCAGGCCGGACACCCCGATGGCGATGCCGCTCATGGCGCCCTCGATCTCGCCCAGCTGCATCGCGCGGCTCGTCCCGATGGCGTGGCTGCACGTCCCGATCGCCACGCCCGCCGCGATGGGGCTCTTCACCCGGAAGACCTTGATGAGCGTTGGCGCCAGAATCGACCCCATGATGCCCGTCGCGATGACCACCGCCACCGTGACCGACGTGATGCCGCCCAGCTCCTCGGACAGACTCATCGCGATGGGAGTCGTGACCGACTTGGGCAGCATGCTCATCGTGACCGCGTCGTCGAGGCCGAACAGCTTGCACAGCGCGAACGCGCTCACCATGCTCGCGATGCTGCCCATGAGGCACCCGGCCATGATGGGGACGAAATGCCGCTTGAGCACGGCCATCTGCCGGTACACCGAGTACGCGAGCACGGCCGTCGCGGGCCCCAGGAAGAACGAGATGTACTGCGCGCCCTCCTGGTAGTCCTCGAGCGGGATGTGGAACACCGACAGGATGACGATGATGAACGCCGTGGCGACGAGCAGCGGGTTGAGCAGCGGCGACCGGAGCTTCCCGCTCAGCCACCGCGCCCCCTGGAACGCGGCGAGCGAGATGACGATTCCGAACGCATACGTGACGAACGTTCCCACGGCTACCTCTTCCCTTCCGGACGAACGGCCTGGTCGGCGGCGGTATCGGGGCCTTCCGCGCCCACCGGCGCCACCCGCACCGCAGGCACCGCCTGAACCGCCTGCCGACGGGCCTCGCGGCGCGCCATGAGGTTGGCGACGGTCGACACGGTGAACGACGTGACGAAGAACACGATGATGGTGGTGAGGAAGGTGATCACCACGAGCTTGACCAGCACGTCCTCGATCTGGTCGAAGACGCCCATGACCGCGACTGCCGCCGGGACGAAGAAGATCGCCATGTTGTCGAGCAGGAAGTCGGCAGCGTCGGAGATGCACTCCATCTTGATGACCCCGCCCACCATGAAGACGAGCAGCAACACCATCGAGCAGATGTTCGAGGGGACGTCGATGGGAAGCAGGTCGCTCAGGCGCTCCCCCGCCAGGCAGACGGCCACGATGAGCCCGAGCTGCAGGATGATGCGCACCGCCTTGCGCCCGTGGGCGAACAGCCACTCGCCGAACGGCAGCGAGTAGCGCGAGTGGAGCCTGCCCGTCGAGGAGCTGAGCTCGTTCTCGCGCAGCGGTGACTGGAGCAGCGGTGCCTCTCCCCCGATGCCCTCGCGGGCGGCCGCCTGGGCCACCGCCTCCTCGTCGACGTCCATGCCGGCGGGTTCGGCGGGCTCGACGGCGGCGGTCAAGCCGCCGGTGACCCGCTCGCCGGCGGTCGCCCCACGGGCAATCTGCTGCTCGACGGCCTCTTCTGGCTCTTCGTACATCTCTTTCGTCCCGCCCCCGTTGCCTCGCGATGGTTCGTCGACTTCTGGCCCGATCCAGCCGGCTCGACGACCAACGGCTGCTTTGGGCGGGGCCGCACTTTACGCCGGGTCGCCGCCGTGGGGCGCGCGTCTACACAAATCTAACCCGCTTTCCAAATTGGCGGCAAAGAACCGACACATTCG
>CAYMHQ010000123.1:0-8579 GCA_964390275.1 uncultured Coriobacteriaceae bacterium | reverse complement strand
ACTCGATGCTGTCGGCGACGGCGCGGGCCTGCGTCAGCATGTCCTGGTCGGCCCCGTCGACGGCGATCTGGACGAGGGCGAACGAGGTCCCGTCCGTGGGGACGAAGCAGAGGCCGGCCGTGCGCGCGACGTCGTTCTGGGTGTATTCGAGCTCGTAGAGGTAGGCGTTCGCCCCGCCGGTGAGGGTGGTGGCGCCAAAGTCGGCAAGCGTGGCATCCAGCTCGTTCACGACGGTCTGCGCGATCGAAGTAAAGTCGGCTGTCATATGTGCCTCGTCGGCCGCGGCCTCGTCGTCCATTGTCGAGAGACTCACGCTCACGACGAGGCTCTCGGAGCCGTTGCGGGCGACAGTCACACCGTCAAGTTCGGTCAGCTCGAGGTCCGCGGGGACGGTGACGTGCACGCCCGCGACGTCGAGGGTCTGCGTCGACCCCTCAGCCGCCGACCCGTCGGCAGCCGCCGCGGCGCGCGCCTCGGGGTCGAGGGTGAAGATTGCCGGCTCCGCGGTGACGTCGGTGATCGCGGCGTCGGACGAGACGGCGTCGGCCCAGGCGTGCTGGGCGGTGCCGAGCCCGGGGGCGGCCAGACAGGCGACGGCGAGGCAGGCCGCCGTGGCCATCGCGGCGACGCGGGCCTTGGAAGAGACGGGGTTCTTGGCGGAGAGGCGGTGGGCGACGCGACGGTCGCAGATGCAGGCGCAGGAATAGGTGCCGCTGTGATGCATGATGGACTCCTCAGACATCTCCATGGACGGTTCTCCTTGGACGGACGGCGGACGGATGTCCCGCATTGGTTACAACAAAGGCGCACGGGGCGCGTTGTCGCGCACGAGGCGCGGTTCGGTGAAGCCGATTGTACTCCGCACTGCCCGCCTCGACCGTCCCCTCGGCCGCGCAGGGCAAAACCTCCACCACCGTCAGGGTCGGCCTCGACCGCCACGCAGCTTGCGCCTCGCCGTCCATCGGATTGCCATGTGCTGGCGTTATCCTGTGCGCTCGTTCTTTTCAGGCTTTGATGGGCGGGGTTGCGGCATATGGGGGATTCGGTGGCAGACGTGGCGGGCGTGGCGGGTTCGGTGGAGGAGAGCGGACGGCTGATGGCCGGGACAGCCGGCGGAGACTCGAGGGCGATGGTTCCGTCTACCTGCGGGAATTCCGCCTCCGACCGTCCTCTGCGCGGCCGATTCGCGCCGACCCCCTCGGGCCGCATGCACCTCGGCAACGTGTGGTGCGCCCTCCTCGCCTGGCTCGATGTGCGGTCGCGCGGGGGAGAGCTGGTACTGCGCATCGAGGACCTCGACCGCCGCAAGGTCCCGGCCGGCGCTGAGGAGGCGCTGCTCGACGACCTGCGCTGGCTTGGCCTCGACTGGGACGGCGAGGAGGTCCGCCAGAGCGACCGCGGGGAGATTTACGCCGGCTACTTGGAGCGCCTCGTCGAGGCGGGACTCACGTACCCGTGCTTCTGCTCCCGTGCCGACCTGCACGCGGCCGAGGCGCCCCACGCGAGTGACGGCGTTCGCATTTACGCTGGTACCTGCCGCAATCTGACGCCTCAGCAGATTGCCGAGAAGCGCCTCGTCCGCCACCCGGGTACCCGCCTCGTGGTCCCGCCCGCCTCCGACCCCTCCGGAATCGTGGGCTTCGTCGACGACGTGTACGGCCCCTACGAGGAATGTCTCGCCGAGGAGTGCGGCGACTTTGTCGTCCTGCGGTCCGACGGGGTATTCGCCTACCAGCTTGCCACGACTGTCGACGACCATCTCATGGGGGTGAACCGCGTCGTGCGCGGCCGCGACCTCATGCCCTCCACGGCCCGGCAGATCTACATCCAGCGGCTTCTTGGGTTCGAGCAGCCCTCCTACGCCCATGTGCCGCTCCTGCTGGCGGCTTCCGGCGAGCGACGTCTGTCGAAGCGCGAGCGCGACTGCGACCTCGGCTTCATGCGCGGCCATTTCGGCCGGCCCGAGGTGCTGCTCGGCAGGCTCGCCAAGCTCGGCGGCCTGCGCCCCACCGACGAGCCGGTGAGCGCGGCCGACCTGGCGCAGTCGTTTACCTGGGATTTTCTGACATCCCGCAGCGAGAATCGCGAGGACATCCCGGTGCCGGGGTGGTTCTTCTCGTAAAACCGGCGGGCGGGTGGCCCGCCGTCCGCGTGCCCACCCGCCCGCTGCTTGCTTGCTATGCCTCAGACCCCTCGGCCCGCTCGGCCTACCCTTCGGCTCCCTCGGAACCTTCGGTCCCCTCGGCCGTCTTCGTGATTCCCAGGAACCGCTTCGCCTCGTCGTCCCAGGGGGCGGTGAACAGGTCGTCCACCGGCACCATCCCGCGGAGACGGCCGTCGAGCAGCACGCCCACGCGGTCGGAGAGGTGGGCCGCCTCGGAGAAGTCGTGGGTCACGAACAGGACGGCGCAGCGAAAGTCGCGGCACACGTCGCGCAGCGTCTGGTACAGGCGGGTCTTCGTGACGGGGTCGAGGGCCGAGAACGGCTCGTCGAGCAGCAGCAGCGGCACCTGCGTCATGAGCGCGCGGGCGAGGGCGACGCGCTGCTGCTCGCCGCCGCTCAGGGTGCCGGGGTACTGGTCGAGCACGTCGCGGATGCCGAACCGCTCGGCCATCTCGAGCACCTTCGCCTCGATCTCGCGCTTGGGGAGATGCCGCAGCCTGAGGCCGTAGCCGATGTTCGCGGCGGCGGTCATGTGGGGGAACAGGCTGTAGTCCTGGTACAGGTAGCCTATGTTGCGCTCCCAGGCGGGAATCTCGTGCATGGGACGTCCGCGGTACATGACCGCGCCGGAGCTCGGCGTGTTGAATCCGGCGACGGCCTCCAGGAGCAGGGTCTTGCCCGACCCCGTCTTCCCCAGGATGGACACGATCTCCCGGTCGTGCACCGCGAAGCTGACCGAGTCCAGCAGGAACCGTCCGCGCCGCACGCTCAGGTTCTCGACCCGGATCACGTCGCCGCCCGTCTCGGTTCCGCGCGCCGCCTCGGCCCCAGCCGCGGTCTCGTCGCCGCGCGCCATCTTGGTCTCGGCCTCGTCATGTCCCATGTTGGTCCCACTACGACTCATACCGGCTCCGCTTCCTTTGCCCCAGCCCGGTCAGGATGTTGGCCGCGGCGAGGGACAGCGTGGAGATGCACAGGAGAAGGAACGCGCTCGCCAGGGCCCCGCTCAGGTCGTTGGTGCTCACGGCGAGGTAGATGCTGGCGGGCAGGGTCTCGGTCTTCATGCGCGTGACTCCCACCAGCATCAGGGTTGCGCCGAACTCGCCCAGTGCCCGCGACCAGACCAGGATCAGCGCGCTGATGAGGGAGGTCCGGCTCAGCGGCAGCAGGATCGTGAGGAACTGGCGCGCGGGGGTGGCGCCGAGCAGCCCGGCCACGCACTCGAGCTTGCGGTCGACGCTCTGGAAGGCGGCGGAGCACAGCTTGATCGCGAACGGTAGGTTCACGAGCAGCTGGGCCACGATGATGCCGTTCTGGCTGAAGACCACGGGGAACCCCATGGCCTTCAGCCACTTTCCCGCCGGGGACGAGAACAGGATCAGCAGGCTCAGTCCGAGCACGATGTACGGCAGCGACATGGTGAGCTCGAGGAAGACCTCCGCCACCCGGCGTCCGGGAAAGCTCGTCCGCGTGAGGGTGTACGCCGTGGGGACCGCCAGAAAGAAGCACGCCAGCGTGGAGATGCAGGCGCATTTGACGCTCGTCTTGAGGGCGAACAGCGTCTCGGGCTCAACAATGCGCTCCGGGAGACTCTGCAGCCCCCGGAGCACGATGACGGCCACGTTGCCCCCCACAAAGAGCAGGGCGAACGCGGTTATGGCGAAGCAGAAGATGGAGAAGCCGCTCCACCTTACGCGTCTCATGCAGATTCAGTCTCGGAGTCGACCAGCTCGTAGCCGTAGGACGTCCAGATGTTCTGCGCGGTCTCGGAGGCCAGGAACTCGCTGAACGCGTCGGCTGCCTCGGGGCTGGCGGAGCAGGTGAGGCGGGCGGCGGGAATCGTCTTGATGTAGGCCTCCATCTCGGGCAGGTCGCAGACCTCGACGCCCTCCGTGTTGCAGTTCTCCTTCCAGATGATGGCCGCGTCGGCCTCGCCGAGGGCGATCACGGTCGCGAGCTGGGGCGCCGTGGTGGTCGTAGCCGCGAGCGTGACAGAGTCGGTGATGTTGTAGTCCTCGAAGACCTTGACGGCGATCTTGCCGATGGGGGTGGACTCGGAGTCGGCGATGACGGTCACCACGCCCTCCTTGCCCAGGTCGGTGATGGAGGTGATGCCCTTGGGGTTGCCGGACGCGACGGCCACCACGGGGATGTGCTTCACGAGGTCGACGCTGCTCGACACGTACTCCTGGACGGGCTTGACCTCGGCAGCGGCGCCGGCGATGAAGAAGTCGCCCTCCTGGGCGGTCTGGATCTGGGTCTGGATCTGCGCCGCGTTGGCGTAGGTCACGTTCATGGCGCAGCCGGTCTGCTCCTCGAAGGCGGCGGCGATCTCGGCGAAGGGCTTCTGCATGCCGGCGCCGCAGTAGATCATGAGCGTCTGGCCGGTGAGGTCGGCCGCGGTGGCGGTTGCCTCGGTGCCGGCGGTCTCGTCGGCGGCGGTGGCGTCGGAGGTGGTGCCCTCAGCGGCCTCGGTGCCCTCGGTGGCGGCGCCTTCCTCAGTGGCGGACTCGCTGACGGCAGCCTCGTCGCCGGTGGAATCCGTCCCGGAGGTGGTGGTGCTGCCGCACCCTGTCAACAGGCCGGCGCCCATGACTACGGTAAGGAACAGTGCGACGAACTTCTTGCTTTTCACGCGTGACTCCCCTCTACCTTGCCCGATAATCCCGGGTTCCCAGTGAGGTGCGGTCGGAGTCCCGCCGAGGTTCTGCCCAAGCCCTGCCGGCGGTGGCGCTGCCGAGGCCCCTCCCAGAGAACCTCAGTCGCATGCTATCACATCCCGCATGTTCCGCGCGTCCCCTGCATGGGACTCCCGGGCCACTTTTTCAGCTTCCGGGGGAGGTCCGGGGGTCGGCAGGGGCGTCGGGAGGCTGGAGAGCGCAATTGGCGGAGGCGGAGATCGAGGCTACCAAGACAGGTGGTCAAAATGTCCCAATAGCATGCCGGTGGGGATGCTGGTGGCCAAAATGTCCCAATAGCATGCCGAAAACCAAACTAACGTTCGTAAGGGTGGACCGCACGACGCATCTACCTGGGCTTTTATGAAAGCCAACGATTCTACGAACCTAAAACGGAATGCTATTGGGGGATTTTGGCCATCGACTATCCAATCGGCATGCTATGAGGTATTTTTGGCCACCGGCCCTTCGTCGGTCCTTCGCCCCCTCGTCGCTCGTCTTCTTCGTGTTCTCTCGACGGCTTCCTGCCCACGAGACTTTCGTGGTTTTGTGGGGTTTGTTGGCGACGCGGCGAAAAGTCTGCCAATCGCGGTTGAACAGGCCGACCCTTTTGCGCTATGATGCCACAGTGCGCGGAGAGCTGACCGAGAGGCCGAAGGTGCTCGCCTGCTAAGCGAGTAAGGGGCCATAAAGTCCCTTCTGGGGTTCGAATCCCCAGCTCTCCGCCAGTTTCGATTGCAAAAGGGTCGGGTGCCTCGAGCACCCGGCCCTTTTTGCTGTCCGGCTCGGCGGCGCTTTCAATCATGCCGCTCGCACTTCGCTGTCTCCGCAATCGCGTCCCTCGTGGCTTTTCGCCGGCGTCGCTCGCCGGGTTTTCTGCAGGTAAATCGCGTTTTGAGGTGCATCCGGGCCTCCAATGCCGCATACTGTCAGGCATGACTACTTCATTTGCCGAGCTCGGGCTGAACGAGCACATCTTGCGAGGCGTCGAAAGCCTCGGGTTTACCGAACCTACGCCCGTCCAGGCGCAGGCGATTCCTGTCATTCTCTCTGGCAGGGACGTCGTCGCGTCGGCGCAGACGGGCACGGGGAAGACGGCCGCGTTCGCTTTCCCCACGCTGCAGCTCATCGCGCAGTACGCGCCCGTGGCCGAGGCCGTGCCCGCTGCTGAGGTCGCGCCCGCTTCTGAGGTGGCGCCGGCCGCCGAGGCTGCCTCCGCCGCGAGCGAGTCCCCCGACGCCGCCCCCTCGGATGACGCCGCCCCCGCGGAGCCTCTCTCACCCTCCGCCCGCCGTCGCCGCCGTCGCCGCAAGGGCGGCGCCTCCGCCGCGGGAGTCCCGGGCGGCTCGCCCGACGCGCAGTCCGGCTCCGGCCAGCCCGCCAAGCCCTACGGACCCCTCGCCCTCGTCGTCACGCCCACGCGCGAGCTCGCGCAGCAGATCGACAAGGTCGCGTCGACGGTCGCGCAGGCCACGGGGCAGCGCGTGGTGACCGTCATCGGCGGCGAGCGCTACGACCGGCAGATCAAGGGGCTCAAGCGGGGCTGCGACATGCTCGTCGCGACGCCCGGCCGCCTCATCGACCTGCTCGAACGCAACGACGCCGACCTCTCCCAGGTGCGCGTCCTCGTTCTCGACGAGGCCGACCGCATGCTCGACATGGGCTTCTGGCCCAGCGTCCGCAAGATCATCGCCCGCCTCCCGCGCGAGCGCCAGACGCTCCTCTTCTCGGCCACCATCAGCGGCGACATCCTCAACAGCATGCCCACCATGATGTCCGACCCGGTCAACATCGAGATCTCGCGCGTGGGCGAGACGGCGGCGACGGTCGAGCAGCGCCTCGTCCCCGTGGTCCAGGGGCAGAAGGTCTCCCTGCTCACGCACCTCATCGACCGCGACAAGCCCGGGCGCGTCCTCATCTTCTGCCGGACGAAGCAGCGCGTCGACTCGGTCGCCGGCGCCCTCGAGCGCGCGGGCCTCAAGGTGGGCGTCATGCACGCCGACCGCCGCCAGCGCGAGCGCGAGAAGGCCCTCGACGGGTTCCGCTCCGGCGAGCTCGAGGCCCTCGTCGCGACCGACGTCATGAGCCGCGGCATCGACGTGAGCGGCATCGACTGGGTCGTCAACTTCGACGTCCCCCTCGACCCCGAGGACTACGTCCACCGCATCGGCCGCACGGGCAGGGCGGGGCACGCCGGCGTGGCGTTCACGTTCCTCGCACCCGACGAAGTCACCCCGCTGCGCGAGATCGAGTACTTCACCAAGGCGCTCGTGCCGGTCTGGGACCCGGGCGACTTCGAGTTCGCTGCCGGCCGCATCGTGCCCAACGAGAAGCGCGCGACGTCGCGGGCCCAGCACAGCCTCTTCAGCGGGAGCCGGAGCCGCGGTCGCGGGATTAGCGGCGGGCGTTTTGGCAGGCACACGTAGGGGTCGCCGCGGGATGTTGGAAGTAATTTGAATTCCGTCTTGCAATCTTGTAAGGAATGTCGGGGATTGCGCAAAGCCGTTGACGTTTCCCGGAGAACGACCCAAACTTGCCGGTAGGCGATTCACCGCGCCCGTCCGCGCCCGGTCCCGGCCGGTCGCCAACGGCGCGCACCACAAGCACACGCAGCATACGCAGCAAGCATTTTGAAACATCCAACCGTGAACGCAGCCTGTTGTGGGGAGCCGTCACATGCCTTTCGAACGTTCCAACAGCCCGGAAAGCCTCGGTCTCGACGACCGTCCTCTCGCACGTCCGCTCGGCAGTCTCGCCGGCCGTCCCGTCGACCGTCGATCGCTGCTGACGAAGGCCGCGCTCGCCTTTGGGGCCGCGGCCGCCACGGCGGCGCTCTCGGGATGCGAGCTTCTCGGCATCGAGGACCCCAGCGTCAAGAAGGCCGAGGAGGAGGCTGCCGAGGAGGCGGCGGAGGTCCCCGGCACGGTCGACTTCGACGACATGACGGTCATCCTCGACCTCGACCAGTCGACGTGGGAATGGGGCCAGCTCAACAACGCCGCCTCGGCCGACAACGGCTCCATCGTGGTGGGCATCCCGGCGGCGGCGGTCAACAACAGCGAGTCCTCGCGCGTGCTCAACTACACGTACTGCAAGATCGTCGCCCCGAACGGCGCAGTGCAGTCGGACATCTCCAAGTACTACGCGAACGACATCTTCAAGCGCGGCGCGATCGCATCGGGCTCCTCCAACTGGGGCACCCTCCACGTGGTCTACCGCGGCGAGGGGACCTACACGATTCAGTTCGACAACCTGCTCGGCTCAAAGGCGACGCTCGAACTCGAGATCACCGGCGTCACGGTGGCCGGCGTGAGCGCGATCCCCGATGCGCTGAGCGCCACCGACGCCAGCTACGCGATCGCGTCCGGCGAGTCGTTCGACGTGGGCAACCTCACGCTGCAGCTCTCCGCGGACACGACGGGCTACTGGTGGACCCAGACGTGGGACGAGACGAGCGACACGTGGAACGGCCGCTGGGTGGTGGGCGTCCCCGTGACCGTCACGAACCATTCGACCGAGGTGGGCACCGTCACCGCCGACATGTACGGGATGTTCGCGCCCGGCCTCTACAAGCTCGCCGACCCCGCCCCCTACTTCTCCGATTCCGCGCTCGGCTACGTGGGCTCGGTCGCGCCCGGCGCCAGCATCTCGAAGGTGATGTACTGGGTGTACGACGAGGACGGCTTCTACTACGTGGTGTTCGACAGCAACGGCGCCCGCGTGGTGGCCTCCGTGCT
>CAYMHQ010000122.1:0-8607 GCA_964390275.1 uncultured Coriobacteriaceae bacterium | reverse complement strand
TGAAACCTGTTGACCGTGGCGGTGGGCTGGCGGGATGCGACGAAATCCGGCGGACAACCGCTTTTTCAAGACTCATGATGAGTCAGACCTGGACGAATGTTTGGCTTTCCTTTACCGTACCCGTTCCTGTAAGGCCAACAGGGCGGGCCGGGCGGTACCGGATGTGGACCAGCGGAACGCCGCGAAGCATATACGGAGGGTGTCAAGGCTCTCCGGCTGGCGGAAGAATCTGATGATGATGTGGCTGTCTTCCTGCATCAACTACCTCCAGAGCGGGACGGTGGTGATCAATGGCGAAGAGATAGATTTGAAAGTCCTATTCTCCGGCGACGGGAAATCCTCCGGAATGAATTTCGGCTGGAACGACCTTCTGGTCGAGATCGCCAAGGAAAACATCATCGGCAACATCGACAGGGTCGATGAGGAACCTCTGTTCTCAGTCCTGGCGATAATGTGGCACAATTATAAAGAAAGGAAGAATAATGAGCAGATTGCAAAAGCTTCAAAGGCTCACTGATTATCTTGCGGGCCTGAATGTCGGATGCCGCCATGGCGGTGACCCGATAAAACCCATAATGACCACGGCGCAGTCCGATGCAACGTCAAAACTGGCACACCTCTCCGGTGTGCAGGTCCTCGTTGCCCGGCCGGAAACCCATCAGACCGGCAATTCGGACGGCTGCGAAGACTCTCTCGGTACGGCCATATTCGTTCTTGAGAAAGGTCTCGGCCTCGACAGGAACACGGAGGCGGAGAACGCTCAGTATGCGAAGCTTCTCACCGTCGCCGGGCAGATACTATCAGTGATTACGGAAGAAACTTCGGGCCAGTGGTGCAAGCTCGTGACCGGACTTTCGTTGTCGGCGGTTGACGTGGTTCCGGAGGCTTCCCTCTTCGGCGGGTGGGCCGGATACAGCATCGAACTCACGTTTGAATAGCTATGGATGTGCGTTCAAGGTTCGTCAGCGATGTCCTCAAGGATGAGGGCGAATGGCTGCTGAAATCTCAGGGTAGGGCGATCGCCTCCAACATCGGCGAGCGGACAGGCAGATTGAAGTCCACCCGCTCCGTGT
The DNA here is from genome assembly GCA_964390275.1 of uncultured Coriobacteriaceae bacterium. GTDB lineage: Bacteria > Actinomycetota > Coriobacteriia > Coriobacteriales > UMGS124 > CAYMHQ01. The sequence goes on along the minus strand of CAYMHQ010000122.1, from coordinate 7,534 downwards.
CGGTGTCCGGTGGCGAGGGTGCGTCCGGCACTATGTCGTTCACCCACACCGCCTATGAAAGATTCCTCGATATGAAGTTTCTGTCGAGGGGCGGAAAATCCGTGCGCAGCAACAAGCGCATCCATAACCGCTATGTCTTCGGCACTTACGCCGCCATCGCCGCCCGCCTGATGTACGGCTTCACGGACGATGTCATCGCGGGCATCAAGGCGACACTCGACGAAGGATGACTATGGATTGGTTTTTGCAGTAATTAATCAAAACACTTGATGCTATGTCTGGGCGATTGACATTACTTCTTCCCGTACTAATTTTATTTATTTCGCCATTTAATGGTGCCGCACAGGATATCATACCCGACGCCTTGGCTTTTAAAAAGACCTACACTATGCCGGGGATTGGGAAGGCTGGTTTATATTCATACACAGCAGGGTGGGATTATAAGGCACTTGGACTTTCTTCCGGAGGTGTTGTTTGCGGCTCTGAAAATAAAGGCTTCCGCGGCAGGTTTTACGATATCCCATTTGGCGATAGAAAAGGTAATTTGTATGGGACTATTATCCTGTCATTCAACGATGACGGCTTTGATTTGATATTTAAGGATATTACCGCTCAATGCCGTAATATTTCAGTAGATTTTTTCCCCTCCAGTAACGGTAGGATGCGACCGTTCGAGAAGTCTGCCCGTAGAGTGAAGATGTTCGCTGCTGCCCGTCAGGCTGCGGAATGTGTTTTTTTAAGGATTACCGCGTCTATGGAGGGATACCTTAAGATTGGCCCGCCGATGGAACTCGAAATTATTGAATAGCGGATTGCTGTCCTTTGCCAGCCGCCCTGTGGCGGCTATTTTTGTGCCATAAATCATTTGATGCTATGGCCAAAATCAAAGATGAAGACCTCCGGCTGAACATCATCGTCAACGGCGATGCGGGAAGGAAGCAGATATTCGACCTCGAGAAGCAGATGAAAGACCTTTCGTCCGCCACCAAGGACACGGAGAAATCTCTCCGCAAGCTGGAGCAGACGGGTAAGGTCGGTTCTCAGGAATATGCGAGGCTTAACAGCACCCTTCTCGACCAGAAGAAGAGGCTTGCTGAATGCAAGGCTGAATATAATAAATTGCAGAACGCCATCTCGCTCGATAACAAGACTCTGACCGAGCTGAAATCCCACCTCAAGGCCACATCTGCGGCTTTGAGCAAGGCCGTGCCGGGCACTGAGAACTGGAAACGTCTGAGCGACGAGGTCAAGAGGACGAAGGACAGAATGAAGGAACTCTCGGGACAGGCTTCGGCCACCGGGTCCTCCATCTCCAAGTTCTCCAAGGTCGCAGCCGCCATCGCCGCGGTGACGGGGGCTATCAAAGGCCTATCAAAGGCATTCTCCAAGATAGCTGATTTTGAACAGGCTAACGCCGATCTCTCCACCATCATCGGTAAGTCGGTGCAAGAAATTGAAGCTCTGACATATTCGGCGATGGAACTCGGCCGCACAACCGAGTACACCGCCTCGCAGGTGACCGAACTCCAGACCGAACTCGCCAAGTTAGGCTTCAATGAGGGTGACATCATGAAGATGCAGGAGTCGGTACTTCATTTCGCCACCGCCCTTGGAACTAACCTTGCCGACGCCGCGGCGATGGCCGGATCCACCCTGAGGATGTTCGGACTTCAAACCTCGGACACCGAGGATGCTCTTTCCGTACTCGTACAGGGGGCAAATGCCTCCGCCCTCGGCTTCGAGTACTACCAGACCGCCATGGCCATTGTAGGCCCGGTGGCCAAGACCTTCGGGTTCTCCCTCCGTGACACGGTTGCTCTGCTCGGCACTCTGGCCAACTCCGGCTTCGACGCTTCCTCCGCTGCGACGGCCACAAGGAATATACTTCTGAATCTCGCCGACTCCAGCGGCAAGCTCGCCGTGGCTCTCGGCAAACCCGCCAAGACCTTCCCCGAACTTATGGAGGGTCTTACGGCGTTGAAGGAGAAGGGGGTTGATCTTAACACCACGCTCGAACTGACAGATAAACGCTCCGTGTCGGCCTTCAACGCCTTCCTCGATTCCGCAGACAGCGCACTTTCGCTGCGGGATTCGCTGGACGATGTTAACGGGGTCCTGAAAGAAACCGCCGAGGTACGTATCAACACGGTGGAAGGTTCGATTAAGTTGCTCCAATCGGCCTGGGAAGGCCTCATCCTGTCGTTCAAGGAGTCCGCAGGCCCGATAAAGACCTGCATTGACTGGCTGACAAAGTTAGTCGAGGCCATGACCGATGGCATAAACGCTGGCGGCAAGCAGGGCTTCCTCAAGCAATATTCCGAGGAGCTTAAAATCCTCACCGAGGGGCTTTCGCCCGAAGAGGCGAGGTCACTCGTGTCAGAGAGGAGAGACACCTTTGCATCTAATGTTGAAAGCTCGAAGGCGCAGACCGCATCCCTGAACCGGCTCGAAAGAAGGACCCTCGCCTCGAGAAATAAGGTGTTGGAGGAGCGGCTGGCAGCTTTCGACCTTGCCGCAGCCCCTTATCTGGGTATGTCGAAGTCTGCCCCGTCAGGGACGGAGGCGGGCCTATCCAGCTCGTCCGTCAGCAGCGGAGGCGGCGAGAAGAGCAAGAAGCAATGGTCGCTTGTCACTGACGAAGCCTATCTGAAGGCGATAGCCGAGCTGACAAGGCAGTATAACGACAAGGAGATATCGTCTCAGGAAGCCTATAACGAGAAACTCTATGAACTTGAAGTTGCGTCGCTGACAGCCAGGCTCGCCGCCCATAAGGAGAAGGGGGCCGCGAGAGCTAAAATCGAGGCAGACCTTCAGGATAAGATCAAGAAACACACCGACGACGCCCTGAAGAGGCAGAAGGAGAACGAAAAGAAAGCCGCGGAACTGTCAAAAGAGGGAGCGGCCGTCATCGCCTCCGCCGAGACCGACAAAACCAAGTCCGCACTCGCCTCGGAGGAAACCCGCTACGCTGCCGAGGTCAAGAAGTTCAAGGAGACAAAGGTTCTTTATGAGAACCAGGCGGCGGTTCTTGAAGCTATTGAGAAAAAGCACCAGAACAACCTCCTGAAAATCAAACAGGAGTCTTGGGATAGAGAACTGACAAGGCTGGAAACCAGACACAACATAGAGAAGCAACAGATAAATAGTTTGTATTCCGGCAAAATCGCCGGAGAATCTCCGAATTCAAAAAAAGCTAAAGAGTATGCGGTAGAACGAGATTACGCCATCCATGAATCAGATTTAGCCTACTTGAATGAGCTGCTTCTGAAATTGGAACAGGTTAAAGCCGACGGAGGTTTCGATGGCCTCCAGCTTCCGCAAGACGAGTTGGACAAATATAATTTGAAGCTCGAGCAGACCAAAACAAAAATCAACGAATTGGTCGCCGCTAAGAATAAGACGGACGGAGGGCTTTTCTCCGGCACAGGTAAAGGGAACCTTTTCGGGGTCTCACAGAGTGACTGGAACTCATTTTTTGCCAACATCGAAACCGGTAAAAACAAGGCTGAGACGTTGTCTACCGCCTTGAACGCCATCGGCGGGTTCGCCCAGGAAGGCTTCCAGCTGGCAAACAAGGCTATCGAACTGACCAATGCGAAAGAAGAGGCATCATTTAAGGAATATCAGAAGACAAATGAAAAGAAAAAGAAGGCGCTCAAGTCCAGATACGACTCCGGACTCGTATCCGAGGAACAGTACAACGCGCAGGTGGAGGCTATGGAGGAAGAGGAGGATGCAAAGCAGGAGGAGATGGAGTTGAAACAGGCTAAGCGGACTAAAGCTGTCAACCTTATCCAGTCCATCATCAACACCGCCCTTTCGGTGACAAAAACCATAGCCCAGTGGGGATGGCCCGCAGGTGCAGTCCCCGCCGGCATAGTGGCGGCGTTCGGGGCTGCTCAGACGGCACTGATAGCCGCTCAGCCTGTCACTGCGGGGGCCGAGGAAGGAGGCTTCGTCAACACCACAAGAAGCCAGGATGGGAAACGGTTCAAAGCGCGGCTATCTCCCGACAAGAGAGGCTTTGTCTCGTCGCCAACCATCCTCGTCGGGGAAAACGGAGGGGAATACGTCATCCCTGCCGAAGGGCTGGGTAATCCCTCCCTGCTGCCCTTCGTCAACACCCTTGAGACCGCCCGGCGCGCCGGTACGCTCCGCAGCCTGAACTTTGAGACCATATACCCGGCAGGATCGGCTGTGGGCAGAGCCTCAGGCGGCTTCACGGGAAATTCCACAACAGCCGGATCCGTCTCAGTCGCAGGAACCACAGCAGACCGCCGTCTGGCTGCGGCCATCGAAATCCTGAACAAAAGGCTTGCATCACCTATCAAGGCCGATGTGTCGATGCTTGGCAAGAATGGCATCATCGAACAGACCGAACGGTATAACCGGGCGAAATCACGCAGTAAATAGTAATCAATGCGTAAAACAACGGCGCAATGGTCAGAATCTTAACAAAAGATTACACGGAACTCGACCTGACGAAGGGGTTCGAGTTTCAGCTGGAGCTTGACAACCCTATGTTGGAGGACGACCATCTTCCTCAGGCGTTCAGCACCCAGATATCGTTTCCCCCAAGCCCCACGAACAGAAAGGTGTTCGGCTATCTTCCGGCTATGTTTCTCGCCCCCTCGGTACGGACTCTCGACGTTACTATCTGGGTCGGCGGCGTGCCTTTCGTCAGCGGCTCGCTCGCCTACGACGGTGTCGAGGACGGCAATCTGATGTACACCTTCACACAGGCGATGCCCGACCTTGACGGCAAAATCTGGTCGGTCGCCATCGAGTCATTCGACTACAGGAGGGGTATCCCGGAGGATTATAAGTCAGCCGCCCCGCTGCTTGTCAACGAGGTCAACGTGGCGGTGCAGCCTTACTCCAAGGTCAGCCGCCGCCCGGTCGAAGGCGAGCCTGGCTATTCAGCCACGTCGGCGGACGGCACAGTGGACGAGGGTGACTACCTCTACAGGGACAAATATTTCAACTACACCAACGCTTCGGAAGGGTTCGACTATATCCATTTCATCCCCGCCGTGCCTCTGAACGTTATCCTCAAGGGCTGTGCGGTAGAAATTCCGGAATCACTATTGAACCCCGATGACTCGCCGGGAGTGCTGGCCATCCTCGGTCGCTACCACGAATACCTCTTCGACAATGTAGCGAAGCCGTCGTCTACAAGACAGCGCGCTGGCGGCATCGCCACGAGTTCCATCGGAAAGAAAAGAAGGTATGCCCCCCGCACGGGCAAACCATACCGGACAACAGACGCTGACGGGGCCGAAAGCTACCAGACGGATGTAGCCTCTTTCCTTCCGGATGTCACCTTCTCCGACCTTGTGAAGAACCTTTGTTCCGTGTTTTGCGCCACCATATTCAACGACCACGGCGTAGCGAAGCTCGTCACTAACGCCGATGTGTTGGCTTCCGCCGCATCTGACTGGTCGGACAAGGTCAGTTCCGACTTCAGCGCGGAGGTTGAAGAGGCAATGTCGTACCGATTTGGCTACGCCTCCGAGGATTCGGAGGCGCTGGAGAGCCTTGAGAAGAAGATAGAGGATGGCACAGTGGAAACGATGAAAGAAGGAGACATCAGCGGCATCCTCGGACATTTTACATCCGCTGAAGATTATACCACTGTGTTCGACACGGCTACGGGGGACGTATACTCCGGCCGAAAATATGACGCTGTTGTCAATAAATATTATGAGACCTATCAGGGAAAGCAATATGAGCGGCAGACTACTGAAACGGCCTACGAATGCGATGTCATCCTCCAGGGGGCGAAGGAGCTTGCCAACGAGATCGAGGATGCCGACGAGGTGGATAATTCTTCCGACTTCTACCTCGCCAAGTGCGTGCCGGAAGTGGTCATCTATTCAGATAGCTCAAGAAGGAATATGATGGCGGCTGTCGTTCCGGCCAACAAGGCAGGGGATGACCGCGACAGCAAAGTCTATCTCGGCCAGCTCTATGCGGGACAGTTCATCAGTAACGGCGTGTTCGCTCCGCTGACGAAGTCTGACGGCCAGTTCGTCGGCAATGGGTCGCTGACCCCCGATGCTTTATGGCCGGCCTACCACGAGGCTTTCGCTGAATGGATCGGCCGCGAACGGCAGAGGGTGACCGCGGACGTGGACCTCTCGCCGGTCGACCTCGCCGCCTTCAAACTCGACCGACCGGTCTATTTCCACGGCCGCAGATGGATAGTGGCGAAGCTCTCTGTGACCGCCTCGGCCGGCTCCGAAATCGTCACGTCGCGGGCCGAGTTTATCGAGCTTTGATGTCCTTTGGCCACGCCGTCCAGACTGGTATATTCGCAAAAAAAATAAGATATGGAACCCAATCGCAACACCTGCACCTGCTCCCACGGCCGTCCGGCCGTGCGCATCGTCCGTGGCAACGACTTCACGGTCGAGGCGACCGTGACGCTGTGGGGAGAGGAAGAGCAGAAATATGCGCCGTACAGCCTCGACGATGCGGCCGACCTGAAGATGAGCCTTGTCGGGGATTACGGCAGGGTGGAATGCGAGGGTGTGGAGGCCGACGGCTCCACCGCGAGGGGCAAGGTCTGCGGCCGTGCGCTCGGCAAGGGCGTGTACGGCGTGGAGCTGACCTTCGGCGACGGGGAAGGCAGCCACGGGCGCATCTACGAGGCCGGGGTGCTTGAGGTGGTCGAGAGCGGGCAGGAGGTGACCACCGTCACCACCACGGAGGGCGAGGGCGTTCCGTTCACCGTCGAGGTCGACCTGACGCTCAAGACGGTCAGGGTCGGCAAGGTGGCGATGGTCGACAGTTATCCAGACCTGTCCGGAAAGCCTTCCATCGGAGGAGTGACGCTGGATGGCGACCTGACACTCGCCGATATCGGCGCGGCTGCGGCGGACGATCTCGCCAAAGTGGCCACCAGCGGAAGCTACAACGACCTCTCCGACCTACCTTCGATTCCGACCAAGGTCGGCGAGCTGGAGAATGACAAGGGCTACCTGACGGAACATCAGGACGTCAGCGGCAAGGTCGACAAGGTGGAGGGCAAAGGCCTTTCTACGAACGACTACACGGACGAAGATAAAGCCAAAGTAGCCGCCGCACTTACCGTGCATCAATCTTTGGCCGAATATGCCAAGACCGGCGACGTGGATGCGGCTCTCGCGAAGAAGGCCGACCAGACCGCCCTCGACATCGAGGCCGCGGCGAGGAAAGCCACCGATGCGAAAGCCGCCGATAATGCGTCCGCTATCGAGGCGTTGCGGCAGCTCGCCGGCAACTATCAGATGTCGCTCGGCTATGACGAGGACACAGGAGACCTGTATGTCGAGATCGGCTCGATGAACACGACCTTCGACCATGGCGATCAGGATGAGGAAACCGGTGACATCTACCTTTATATGAAATCATAATTACATAGGGAATATGGCAGAATTAAACAGACTGAACATCGGGAAGACACCCGTGTGGCGCGCGGACGACTGGGCGGATGGGGCGACCGTCCACAAATGGAACTATTACAGGTACTTGAACTCAGTGTTCATTTGCC
>CAYMHQ010000121.1:0-8660 GCA_964390275.1 uncultured Coriobacteriaceae bacterium | reverse complement strand
GCCATGCACGTCGAGTCGCTCTCGTTCAACTGCACCACCTGCCACGTCGAGTCCGAGGGCCTCGACAAGGCGCACGCCAAGCTGAACAGCGGCAAGACCGCCAAGCGCCTCAAGAAGACCGAGGTCGGCTCCGAGCTGTGCACCACCTGCCACGTCCAGGAGGACCTCGCCGCCGCGACCGCCGACTACCAGGGCCTCGTCGACAGCAACGGCACCGTGGTCAACCCCCACGACCTGCCCGAGGTCGAGGACCACGAGAGCATCGTCTGCACCGACTGCCACAAGGCCCACAAGGCCGACGACAAGACGGTCGCCGACAACGCCTCGTCCACCTGCACCAGCTGCCACCACGCCGGCGTCTTTGAGTGCGGCACCTGCCACTAAGTTGGCGTGACCGACCGGGTTAGCGTAACGCCTGCTAAACGAACGGTTTTCAATTGAACGGCCCCCAAGGCTTCTCGATTCCGAGACCCTGGGGGCCGTTTTCTGTGCCGATGCCTTGCCGCCGTGCTCCGCGCCGTCGGGTTCGCGCCCCGCAGACGGTTCGCCTCCCCGCCGGCCGCGCCGTACCCTCTACGCGAAGACCCGTCGTACTCCCATAACGTCGCGGTACCACATCGAGCCGATGCGCACCCCGGAGGAGTGGGCCTCGATGATCTGGTCGTCGCCCAGGTAGATGGCCACGTGGTCGACCACGCCGTTCTTCCCGTAGAAGATGAGGTCGCCGCGCCGGCGGTCGTTCACGTCGATCTCGGCCAGGCTGCAGAAGCTGAACATGTTGAGCGCGTCCTGGTCGCCCCACGTCGTGGTGGAGTGCGTGACCGGGTTGATGATGCCCGTGTCGCACCCGGCCGCGTAAAGCCCCTGCATGACCAGGCCGGCGCAGTCGATTCCCTGCCCCGGCGCGCCCGACGCGTCCCAGACGTAGGTGTCGCCCAGGTACTCGTTGGCGCGCGCGATCATCGCCTCGATCCGCTCGGACGAGGTGGCCGACTTGCTCACCGTCACGGGGCTCACGTACGTGCCGAGCGAGTACCACTCCATGGAGTCGAGACCCAGCGCCAGCCATGTCTCATGGTCGACGGTGCCCGTCTCGGTGAGGCCGTGGCTCGCCTGGAAGCTCTTGACCGCCGTGACCGTCGTCTCGAGGTAGCGCGGGTAGTTGTAGTCGCCGATGCCGAGCGCCTGCTGGATGCGCTGGACCTTGAGGCCCGCCATGCCGTAGGAGACGTCGTAGTCCCCGCCGCCCACCGAGATGTTGTTGCGGAAGACGAATGCCTCCTTGAGGGTGTAGGTGGTCTCGGAGCAGCAGACCGTGCCGGTCCCGACGGTCGCCCATCCCTTGATCGAGTAGATGCCCACGCCGCTCGTCTCGGGGTCGAACTTCGCCGACCACGTGCCGTCCTTGTGGTGGTTTGCCTGGACCCAGAACGCCGAGCTCTTGGTGTCGGACGTGTTGGTCACCTCGAACGAGACGTTCGACGCGCCGGCGAACGAGCCACCCTTGGCCTGGATCTTGACCTCTTCGCGGTGCTTGGACTTGTCGCTCTTGCCGAGCTTGACGGTGACCGTCGAGCCGTCCGCCGCGGTGGACGTCCCTGTCGAACCGGTCTGCGTCGTCGTGCCGGTGGTCCCGGTTGCCGCCGCCGATCCTGTCGTGCTGGTCGAGCCGGTTGATACCGCCGAACCCGTAGCTGCCGCTGTCGCTTCAGTCGTCGCTTCCGCTGTCGCCGGCGCCTCGCCCGCGCCAACCGTGCCACCCGTGTCGCCCGCGCCGGTCGAGTCGACGGCGCTTGCGGAGCCGTCGGAGGAGCCCGACGCTGCGCACGAGGTGAGCGGAATCGCGGAAATGACGGCGAGCGAGACACTGAGGACCAGTGTCGCCGCCTTGGCGGCTGTGCGGCGCAAGAGACCTCCCGGGACATTGACGCGCCCCGCCGCCGGCACCGCTTTGCCGCGGGCGGCATCTCCCATGCGCGTGGGGAGGACGGGGATAGGGAACAGAGACGCACAGCATAGCACAGGGGTAGGGAGTCCGTTTGTAAATTCCCTGTATGTTGGGCCTGTCCACTCCGCCTTCCACAAGATGAAAGGGACGTTCAGCTGAGGCGTCGCTCCCTGCCGCGATGTCCCCGCGCTCCGCAAGCAAAGACCCCCGCCCGGCGGTTCTGCCGAGACGGGGGTCTTTCATGCAGCTATCCTATTTCGCGCGGTCCGGTTGCGCCCACATGCCGCACTCGCTCGCCGGTCGCGCTTCCCGTTCGCTCGCCTTACGCGGTCGCCTGGGCGCGCACGTCGTCGATGGCGGCGACAAAGCCGCGCAGGGTGTTCGACGCGCCGGAGGAGACGTCGATGGCGTTGGGGTCCTGGGTCTCGACGATGGCGGCGCAGTAGTCGGGCAGCGCCAGCTCGCCGATGGTCGCGGTCTCGGAGTCGCTCACGACCTGGCAGTCGACGATCTTGCCGCCCTCGACGGTCACGGAGAGCACGATGGCCCCGCCAAAGCCGGTGCCGGTCCCCTCGTACACGCCGTCGGCCAGCTCGGCGTCCGCGAACGCGTCAGCCTCGGCGGCAGCGGCCTCGGCAGCGGCGGCCTGGAGCTTCTCGTAGTGGGTCATGGCCTTCTCGGTCGCGCCCGTGAACTCGCCCTTCGCGCGCAGCGCGGCGTTCTTGCCCGCGTAGCGGCCAAAGACCATGGTCTCGCCCAGGTTGCCCGAGCCGTTGTACATGTCGCAGAAGACCGAGCCCATCTCGCCGCCCTCGAACAGGCCGGGGATCGGGTAGCCGTCGATGCCGATGACCTGCGCGAACTGGTTGCGACGCGGGCCGCCCTGGGTGTTGTACATCGTGGGGCCGAGCTTCACGGCGTAGAAGGGGCCGGTCTCGACGGGGATGCTGCACGCGCGGCCCCAGTCGTCCTCCTCGCCCGCGCCGTCGTTGGCGTGGCAGTGGGCGTTGTACTTGGCGAGCGCCGTGTCGAGCTCGCCGTTCAGGTTGAAGTCGGGCGCCTCGCCCACGGCGCGGATGTTGGCCGAGAGCTCCTCGAGCGTCTCGCCCATGATGACCTGCCCGTCGGCCAGCTCGGACTCGTTGTTCTCGGAGAACGTGCTCATGAGCGGGCTCGAGGCCTGCGCGGAGTCGACGATGTAATAGCAGGGCAGGGGCAGCGGGGTCATGATCCAGCGGCCGCCGATGTCGATGCGGCCGTGGCGGTTGTACGCGGTCTCGTCCTGGAAGCGCTTGCCGCTCGGGCCCACGTAGACGCCCTTGGGGTTGAAGCCGAAGGCGAGCGACGAGCAGGTGGAGAGGTACGGGCTCTGGTACGCCCACATGAAGCCGGAGACGTTGCTCATGTGCCAGAGCTGCGCGCCCACCTGCTGCGCCATGCGGATGCCGTCGCCGGTGTTCATGGTGCCGGCCTGCAGGTAGACGTAGGGGACCTGGGTGAAGTCGCTCATCATGTCCTGGTTGGCCTCGAGGCCGCCGGTGCACAGGCACACGCCGCCGTTGGCCTTGATCGCGAGCTCCTCGCCGTCCTTCTCCACGACGACGCCCACCACGGCGCCCTCGGCGTCGGTCACGAGGCGCTTGCCGGGGCAGCCGCGCCACACGGTGAGCTGCTCGCCGTCGACGCGCGCGTTCACAGCCGCCATGCAGAGGTTGTAGTAGCCGGCGTCGAAGCGGGTGCCGGTCGCGGTGAGGCACTTGCAGTGGGCCGACTCGGGAATCTCGGGGAACTCGTCCCACGTGTACACGTAACCGCTGTAGCCGAGGCCCCAGGGGTCCTCCTCGAGCTTCCACGAGGTGTTGCCGTACTCAAAGAAGAAGTTCTGGTTGTCGGCGGGGCTGGTCTGGGGGTAGATGATGCTCACGTCGCCGCCCATGGGGCCGCACATCCACTCGAAGTTGCCGGCGCAGCCCTCGCAGTAGCCGCGCAGCGCCTCCTCGTCCCAGTTCTGGAACTTGCCCATGAGCTGGGAGAGATAGGTGTAGAGCTGGTCGGCGTCGTCGGTCGCCATGACGAACTGGCCCGACGCCTTCGTGTTGCAGGGCTCCTGCCCCTCGGGCGCCTTCTCGCACACCAGGACGGTGGCGCCCTCCTCGTACGCGGCGACGGCGGCGTTCGCGCCCGCGCCGCCCAGACCGATGACGACGACGTCGTACTCGGCGTCCCACGTCGTGTCCTCGGCCGCGACGGGCGCGCTGTCGGCCCATGCGGTCGCAGCGCCCAGGACGCCTGCGGCGGTTCCGAGCGACGCTCCCTTGACGAAGTTTCTGCGGGTCATCTGTGCCATATGGATCACCCTTTCGGTTGCGGCGCCGCGCTCCCCTGCGCGCGGCCGCCGGTCTTCGACGCCCGTAGGCGTCCCTGCTTTCTATTAAACATGCATAATGTGTGGAGCGGAAGTGCCGAATTTATGAAGCCTGCTTCAAGTGATAGATTGAACCCGACTGCATGGTGTCTCCACAGGTAACCCCAGGCAACCCCAGGCAACCCCGGTGTCCCATGGGCATCCCCAAACGGGCGTCTCCAGAGACGGCCTCGCGGGGAGGCGGTAGGGAGGCGGGAGAGAGGGCGTTCGGCATGGACGACCGTCAAAGGGAACTCTTTCTGAGCGTGGTCGAGGCGGGCAGCATCTCCAAGGCGGCCCAGGAGGGGTACGTGACCCCGCAGTCCGTCTCCCAGCACATCAAGCGGCTCGAGGCGGAGCTGGGCGTGCGGCTCCTCGACCGCACGGCGCAGGGCGTTGTCCCCACCGAGGCGGGGAAGGTGTTCTACGAGGGATGCAGACGCATCCGCGACGAGGCCGACCAGCTCGTCGACGAGTGCCGGCGCCTGGGGAGCAGCCTCAACGAGAAGGTCCGCCTCGCGACGTCCTCCGGCTACTCGCTCTCGCTGTTCCCGCGGTTCGTGCCCGAATACCTGCGGCGCAACCCCGCGATCGACCTCGAGTACGTGAGCGTGGGCGACTCCCCGCTCGCCGAGCTCAAGGCCGGCGCGTTCGACGTGCTCGAGGGCGTGCGCGTCCCCGGCGACCCCGACGTCGCGTTCGCCCCGCTGTGCGCCTCGCACCGCTGCGCGCTTGTCTCGGCGAAAAGCCCGCTCGCCCGCGTTCCCGCAGTTAAACCGCGCGACCTGCTCGATCGCAAGGTTTACGTCTTCAACCTCAGGTGGGCGAAGTCCCTCGATGACTACCTGCAGTGCGTCTGCCCCGGAATCACCCTGCTCGAAGCGCCCGCCTCGGACTACGGCACGGTTCTGCGCCTGTGCAACGGCGGCGACACGGTCTATCTCTCGCCCGACCACATCGCCGCCAAGTTCGAGCCGCTCGTCCCCATCGCGCTCGACGTCGACGTGGTGACGGAGTACGGCCTCGTCTATCTCTCCAGCAACGAGGGCCTGCTGCGTGGGTTTGTCGACTGCGCGCGGGAGGTGTTCGGGGTGGCGTAGTCTGTCCAGTCAAACGGGGCTTCGTGTGAAGCGGACCATCCGGTATAGCCCATCTCCTTCATGGAGCTGTCGCTTCGCAGAAACGCGTCCCTCACGATGCCGCCGCCGTATCTTTCGGTGGCGTTGTCGTCCCAGGTGCAGTCCATGTGGTACCAATTCCCGTCGATTTCGACCAAGACCCAGGAGTGGCACATTTCGGTGCTTGGGACGTATTCGCAGTTGACGCCCAGCAACTGAAGCAGGGCGATGCATGCAAACGAATAGCCGTCGCACACGCACTCGCGGTCTACAATCGCCCCGTACGCTGTGTATGCGAGCGGCTCCGTGGTTGCCTCCACGGAGCGGTACGTGCATGACTCGATGAGATAGTCGTGCACGGCGAGGGCCCGGTCCGCATCGCTTGCATTCTCGGGAATATGCAAACTCGAGATGGCCTTGCACAGCCCTTCTTCGTAGGACTGCACGAGACGCGGGAGCTTCGAGCGTGCGGCCACATAGCTCAGACATATTGTCTGAACGTAACCGTTCGAACAGGTCATCTCTGCCGATTCGAGATAAAAGAAAGAAGGTTCGCGGTATATGCAGTCGATGGCGTCCTGAGCCTGTTCAAGGGTGACGTTGGAGCCACTGAACTCCACGACCTCGCTGAACGACTCCAACGCGGCGCGCAGCGTCTCGCATATGTTCTCGCACGAAGACGATTCAACCTGTCCCGAGACGGGTCCGAGATCGGTGGGAAGAGAACCGGTGACGGCGGTTGCCGGGCGAGCGAATCCGATGATAAGCAGGACGGACAGGGTCGCCGCGGCAAGAAAGGGCACCGCGTCCCTGGTTTTGGCTACCACGGCATGATCCTGTCGCCGGTAAAGTCCCGAATTTTGCGTGCCGCTGCGCGATTGAACGAACGCCACGCATCCGCCTCCATGAAGTCGGCAGGTCGAGGGGCCTCCTTCTCGATTGCATGATGAACGGCTCGAGCACCTGTGGGACAGGTAACCGCGCACTTTCCGCATGACAGGCAGTCCGGGCCCGCCGATGCCGGCGATGCCGACCCCATGGGGCAGACGGCCGCACAAACACCGCAGTTCGTACATCGCGACTTGTCGATTGCTAGCTGGCAGCCGGTCGGTTCTGGACCCGACCCCGCTGCGAGCGCCTTGCACCATCGGGGGCCAAGAAAGCAGACTATCTCCGGATTGCGGCTGAAATGGAGCCACGGTACGAGCCCAAGCTCTTGCGTCGCGCGATTGGCAAGCATGAGGCACTCTTTCCTGTCCGCCGGTCTGGCGGCGCCGATGTCCGTCCAGTACTCTGCGAGTTCTCCGAGCACGATGCAAACGGCGTCGTTGCATGGTGTTGGGCCCGCGGTGTTGTCATCGGCCTCGATGGGGCGGCTGCATTGATGGACGATTCCAAAGCACTCGTGCCCTATCAGGCAGGACTCCCAGTCGGACCATGTTTCCAACGGGTCTCCCGTCACGTCGCGCGGGGCAACGGGGGCGACGACCATGGTAGGTATCTCCGAAGAAGATTCCTCGTCCAATCCGTAGATGCCCAGCTCGAGAAAGCGGTCTGAGGACCATCCGTGTTCTCGTATCTGACTTTCTCGGACGCCCAGACTCCAGGAAAGCGGACGGTACAGTTCCCTGCCGCCCCGGGAGACGTGGTACAAAAGCCCCTTGTCTGCCATTCTGCCGAGCAAGGTGCGGCATGCGTCTTCGCTCTTGCCTGCGTGGCGCGCAAGGGTGCGGGCGTCCACGAAGTCAAAGAGCGGCATGTCGAGTTCAAGCCGTGCCTCTTCGAGGGTCCACAATGCGAGGACGGCTTCGAAGCTGTGCGAGGTCGGCTCGTTGTTCAACCCGTTTCCCAGACGGTTCAGACGGTTTCTGAGGCGTACGTAGGTCTTGTCGACTGACACGCCGTCGGGAAGCACCAGGTCGGCATCGGGCTGAGGTTCGGGTCCGAGGTCGGTGGACGGCGGGAATGAGACGGCCGGTGCAGGCGTACCGGATGTGTCAACTGCACGAGTGTCGGAGGGGTGCCGCACGCCGGTTTCTCCGATTGCCATCTCTGCCGCAGCGAGGGCGAGGTGCCGGGCGGCCTCGTCGTCGGCGCGAACATATAAGAAGACGGGGAGGTCGAGGTCGCAGAGCGGGATGAGAGTTGTGCCGCTCCCATGGCGGACCGGGGACCCGTCGAGCATGACGAGACGCCGGTCCGGAGCTGACCCGAGGAGCCCGTTTCGATTGTCGGAAAGCATGGGGCAGAGTCCGAGGGTGATGGAAAGCGCGCGAAACGCCTCCCAGACGCATTCGCCTTTGCTGCCCGGCTGCCAGTCGCGAGAAATGGGCGTGTTTCCGATTTCATATATCGATAAGGAGCCACGATGACAGAGCGGGTCTTCGTGGGTTACCGAGACTGCGAGATGTACGGCAGGGAAGGAGATGGAGGCGAGTCCCCGGGAGTCCTTTTGACGCAGCTCGGGTCCAAAGACGGCGACCACATCGAGCATTCCGCGGACGACAAGATCCACGCCCGACTCGGAGTCGGGACAGAAGCGTGGCAAAACGACCGAGCCGGGCTTTGCCGTGTCTCGCGCCGCAACGAGGAACGCCTCCTGCGCGGCTTTTGTCAAAGCGTGCCCGCCTACGAACAGGAGGCGCTCTCCCTGATGAAGGGAGGGGTCTGAAAAATGAAGACGGATGCCATCCTCGATGTCCATGACGGAGCGGGCTTTCTCAAGGATCGAGCGGCCTGCGATGGTAGGCCGTACGCCCGAGCCGTTTCTGTCCAGAAGAGGCTGGCCCAGCTGAGTTTCGAGAGCTGACACATGCCTGCCAAGTGTTGGTTGGGCTATACCGAGCCGTCGCGCTGCCGACCTCATGGACTCCGACTGAACGATGGAGGCGTACTCATATAGGAAGTCGTAGAACATAGAGGTCTCCCCTTATGTGCCGTGAGGTAAATCGTTTCCACATTATATGGACTGGGGCAGAGCGAGCAATCGCCGTGCGTATCACGGTGATGCAGAATCCGATATGCCCCTATCTGAAATCAGGCGATAGCGGCATATGCAAACGGATGGGAAGCACCATGGAAGGGTTTTTAAATTCACTTGACTAGTCTGGCGCCGGAAGGGAGGCGCCAGCGAATAAGGGAGAGGAACCCACTATGGAAGACATCACCCGCCGCACGTTCGTCGGCGCCG
>CAYMHQ010000120.1:5694-8681 GCA_964390275.1 uncultured Coriobacteriaceae bacterium | reverse complement strand
GCAGACGTGCCAGCGGGACGCGAGTAAGGTAATCGAGCAAGAAGGCGGGCCGCTCTCGGGGAGATCCCGGGGGCGGCCCGCTTGCGTGGTGGGGGCGATGGGGTAGTCAGGCTCCGCGAGGAGTCTCCTACTTCAGCTTATCGATGGCGTTCTTGAAGAAATCCACTTTCATCAAGAGTGAGGGAACCCTTTTCTTTAAAGCATCCTGGGTCTTGATGACGTTCTTTCGAAACTTTTCGGCAGAGGCTTTGGAGCTCACGGTTGTATGACGGCGGGCGCTGCTTGCAATCGGGGCCAATTCCTCGGACAGCTTCTCGTAATCACTCTGTGCATCCGTACCGTTGGAGATGATTCTCAATGATTCATCGAGGTCCCAGAAGAAGTCGCGTTTGGTGTCGCTGGGGTCTTTTTCCGCGAATGCAATCGCGTCTAAATCCATCTCGTATTCCCCGTCTTCAATGTTGGTTTGGATTGTGTCGCGAAAATCGCCAAGTACATGAATGTAGTACAAAAGCTCAGCAAATGCATCGCATTGTGTGTCGGCAGAAAAGCCGATTCCAATTTTTGCCTCGTCCCAGAGACCAAAGTCAAACACCAAGTTTACGGTATCTATGAGGAGTTTTTGCCTCTTGCTCCACCGTTCGTTCCATCTTTCGGGCGTATTGATCTCGGAGTAATCGTGATGCCAACCCATGTGGGTGTATTTGTCGTGCTTGCCTTTGTTGATGCCTGCTAAGACGATGTCTTCGAATGCGGGAATCCCATTGGCGCCTGCGTTGGTGAAATACTTGTTTAGCTCATCCCAAGATGCTTTCCCGCTGTTATTTGCGTCGGCCTTCCCTGCTTGGTCGATGCAAAGGTAGACGGCATTCTCGAGAGCCTTAAGAGCGTCCTTTTTTGAAGTTTCAGGGATATCCTTGCCGAACAGAATCTCCTCGGTGATGTCGTCGTGCTCGTCGCGCTCGTAAGCCCACGCGAGACCCGCCGGCATCACCATCGAAGCCAGCGCGGTCGCGCACAGGCACAGGAACGCTCTTCTCGTCAGCGTCGCGCTGGCACTCATAGCTGCTCGAATCCCAGGCCGTCGTCCCAGACGGCGACGTTGTCGAGCAACTTCGTCTTGGTGTTCACCACGTTGTAGGAGGCGACGATCTGGGGCAGCTCGTTCTGGGGCATGGGGTCAATGGTCAGGGTGACGGTCGTATCGACCTCGTAGTCAGCGTCCTTGGCGGTCTCGCTCGTGTAGACGGCGACAAACGTCGAGATATCGTCGTCGGTCTCGCGCTCCACACGGTCGAGCACCCAGTCGGTGATGGTCGTGCTGCCCTCGGAGGTGGGGAACTCGGCGGTCAGGACGGCGTTTGCCGAGACGAGCGACGCCGGGATTCGAACCTCCGCATGGTCGTAGACTATGCCGGAACCGTCCTGCTGAACGACGGTGTCCGGGGTGGCGTAGCGGTCGTCAAGCCCGGCGATCAGGAAGAGCGACCCGCCGCTGTGAATGATGTCCTCGGGCGAGGCACCTTCAATCGCATCGGGATAGTCGAGCTGGATGGTTCTCAGCACTTCGAGGTTCATGACGAGCGGCTCGTGGACGGGCGCGAGCTCGACTTTCCGCTCCGCCTCGAGCATCTGGTTGTAGCGGTACTTCTCCTTCTCTTCCTCGCTCGATAGGGGCCAGTTGGCGGCGCCGTCGACCGTCTGGACGGGGGAGAGGTAAGCCTCGTTGAGGCTGCGCTGCTTGTCGATGAGCTCGTTTGCGTTGTCGAGCGCGGTCTCGTACGCGAGAGAGAGGTACTTCGTGTCGTCGGACTCGCGGGCGAGCGCGATGTAGGCGAGGACGGCGTAGTAGCGCAGCGCCCAATCGCTTCCGGCGCAGTTCTTGAGGATTGCCTCGACCCAGTGCTCGGCGTACTCGGCGTATCTGCCGTCCTGGGCCTCCTCCATGGCGGCAAGCGCGACGGAGAGCGTCTTGGCGTAGGAGTGGTCCTTCCTCAGGATTCCGGTCGACAGCTCCTCGTAGGTCTCGACAGCCTTGACGCACTTCGCGACTTGGCCGCTCTCCTTGTAACTGCGGGCGAGCATGAGCCAGTACTCGCCGACGGCGCAGTACTTGTCGGACTCCTTCTCGAAGAACCTGATGCGCCGTTCCACCTCGGCTTCCTGCCAGTCGACGAAGTCGGTGACGGCGTCCTCGGTCAGGGCCAGCGACCCCGGGAGGTTGTACTCGGAGACCATGTTGACGGTGTAGTTGAACATGCCCTTGCGGCTGTTGTGGATGGCGGCGCTCTCCTCGTCGTCGAGCTCCCACCCGTCCTGCATGTACTCGGTCTCTGCGGCGGACATGGCCGAGGTGTAGCTGGTCACGGAGTCGACGGCCATGTAGACGACTGACGCGGCGAGGTCGATGAGGTTCCTCGACTGGACCGCCGAGAGCAGGCCGAGGGGGTTCGGGATCGCCTGTTTGAGAGCGTCGGCCTGCGCGCGCTCGTATATGGTTTGCAGGCGCTCGCGCTTGACGGTGAGCATGCGGTACGTCTCGAGCTCGTCGAGGATGTCGTTGATCCAGTCGAGGGTGTCGCCGTCGACCGCGTCCGGCGAGACATTGTCGATGATGCCCGAGTAGATGTTCTCGAGGAGGAGCCGGCTGTTCTTGGACTCGTTGATCTCCTGCATGAGGACGGCGAGGTAGTTGAGCATGTTGATGGAGTTGCGCTGGACGTCCGAGAGGCCCGTGAGCTGCTTGGCGGAGGAGAACGGCGCGATGTTCGAGAGCTCGTCTTCATCGACGTCTGTAGTCTCGTCGGGTTCCCCTTCGACGGCGGTCTCCGCGACGGACTCCTCCTCGGTGACCGAGGTGTCGGCCTGCTCCTCAACGATGGTCGACTCTGACTTCGAACAGCCGGCGAGAACGGAGGCCATGCCAAGTGCCATTGCAGAGATGAAAGTCCGTCGTTCCATGTCGCTGTCCTTAATCGAGGTCGGCC
>CAYMHQ010000120.1:2290-5594 GCA_964390275.1 uncultured Coriobacteriaceae bacterium | reverse complement strand
TGGCCAAAACGCCAAGTTTCCTTGCACTTTGGTTTGGTGGTGGGCAAAACCCCAACTTTCCCTGCACTTTTCGAAGGGCCAAATCGAGGTCTCCGGTAAAACCGCAGGTAGATGATACCGTGGGAACCTACCTACCTGTACGGTGGGTTGGTTTTCTGCAGGGAAAGTTGCATTTCTGTCCACGGGGAATCCTAAGTGCAAGGAAAGTTGACTTTTTGTCCATCGGACGTACACCGGGCACCTTCGTGCTTCCCTTATCTGCCTCATGCCCCAATAATCTGCATCATGCTATACTCTGATGATGCAGAAAGCTGGCAAATGAGGCAGATTTGAGGCGGCAGATTCGGTAAGGTGGACCCGATGAGGTGGACGCGATGAGGCACTTCGACTATTCGACAACGCCGGACTCGCTGCGGTCCGAGGAGGTCGTGAACCTCCTGCTGGCAGCCAGGGAGTTCAAGGGGCGCCAGGTCGCGCTGGACGCTGTGAGGCCGGATGCCTTGGACGCCCTTCTCGAGCAGGCAAAATATGCGAGTACTGAGGCTTCGAACCGCATCGAGGGCATCGCGACGACCCCGGCGCGCCTGAGGGAGATCATGCGGGGGTCCGCCGCGCCGCGCAACCGCGACGAGGAGGAGATCGCGGGGTATCGCGACGTGCTCGGCCTCATCCACGAGCAGCACGACTACATCGACGTCAGGCCGTCCGTGATCCTGCAGCTGCATCGCGACCTCATGCGGCTCACCGGCTTCGCGTTCGGCGGCGCGTGGAAGGACGCCGACAACCAGATCGTCGAGCGCCTCCCCGACGGCACGATGAGCGTGCGCTTTCGGCCGACTCCCGCCGTCGCCACGCCCGACGCGGTCGAGGAGCTGTGCCGCACGTACCGCGAGGCTGTCTCCGCAGGTAGAACGGACGCTCTGCTGCTCTCCGCGAGGTTCGTGTTCGACTTTGTGTGCATCCACCCGTTCAACGACGGCAACGGTCGCATGAGCAGGCTGCTGACGGTGCTCCTGCTCGAGCGCTGCGGCTATGCGGTCCCCCGCTACATAAGCGTCGAGAAGCTGATCGAGGGCAACAAGGAGCTGTACTACGAGTCCCTCGCGGCGAGCTCGGCGGGGTGGGAGGACGGCGCGAACGACGAGGCCCCGTTCGTCCGCTTTATGCTCGGCGTCGTCGTCGCGGCGTATCGCGAGCTGTTCGACAGGGTCGAAGGTGCGGCGGCGGGGGAGTCGAAGGCGGGCCGCGTCGCCGCGGTCTTCGAGCGGAAGGTCGGCAGGGTGACGAAGGGCGACATCCGCGCCGCGTGCCCCGACATCAGCGAAACGACCATCGAGCGCGAGCTCAAACGGCTGCTCGACGAGGGCGCGATACGCAAGGTCGGCGCAGGCCGTTCGACCGGGTACGTCGCGAACCGCTAGCCCATGTTTCCTCCGCGTCACGTCTTCGTGCAAATCGCGCGAGTCTGGCGTTTTGCCTGCCACGGGGCTATTCGACGCGGTAAAATTCACGGTTATCGTTTTTCCGATACGCGTAGTGCGTCGTCGGCCCCGCGTCGACGGCGTTCGCCCGTGCATCGGCTGCCCCGACGGCTTTACCCGGCGGCCGCTTAGTCGGCTGCCCCGACGGTTTCTGACGGCTTTCTTGTGCAAAGGATGTCACCGTGCCCATCCCCGATCTTCTGCGGCGCAACGCCGCCCAGTACCCCAACGAGGTCGCCCTGGTCGAGATCAACCCCGGCATCCAGGAGTGCCGCCGCCTCACGTGGCGCGACTACGACCTCATGCAGACCACGCAGACCCAGGCGTACCGCCGCGAGATCACGTGGAGCGTGTTCGACGAGAAGGCGAACCGCTTCGCGAACCTGCTCATCAGCAGGGGAGTGGGCAAGGGCGACAAGGTGGGCATCCTGCTCATGAACTGCCTCGAGTGGCTGCCCATCTACTTTGGCGTGCTCAAGAGCGGCGCCACGGTGGTCCCGCTCAACTTCCGCTACTCCAGCTCCGAGATCGAGTACTGCGTCGACCTCGCCGACATCTCGGTGCTGCTCTTTGGGCCCGAGTTCATCGGCCGCGTGGAGGAGATCGTGCCGACGCTGCAGCGCAACCGCCTGCTGTTCTTTGTCGGCTCGCCCTGCCCCACGTTCGCCGAGAGCTACGACGAGCTCACCGCCAACTGCTCGAGCGCCGACCCCATGGTCCCGCTCGACGAGGACGAGGACGCCGCGATCTACTTCAGCAGCGGCACCACCGGCTTCCCCAAGGCGATCCTCCACCATCACCGCAGCCTCTCGCACGCCGCGCGCGTCGAGCAGCACCACCACGGCCAGACGCACGACGACACGTTCCTCTGCATCCCGCCGCTCTACCACACCGGCGCCAAGATGCACTGGTTCGGCAGCCTGGCGAGCGGGTCGAAGGGCGTCCTGCTGCGCGGCGTGACCCCCAAGGCAATCCTCGAGGCCGTGAGCCAGGAGCACTGCACCATCGTGTGGCTGCTCGTGCCGTGGGCGCAGGACATCCTGCTCGCCCTCGACCGCGGCGACCTCAAGCTCGAGGACTACCACCTCGACCAGTGGCGCCTCATGCACATCGGCGCGCAGCCCGTCCCGCGCAGCCTCGTCGAGCGCTGGCTCAAGTACTTCCCCAACCACCAGTACGACACCAACTACGGCCTCTCGGAGTCGACCGGCCCCGGCTGCGTGCACCTGGGCGTCGAGAACACCCAGTACGTGGGCGCCATCGGCGTGCCCGGCTACGGTTGGCAGATCAAGCTCGTCGACGACCACCTGAACGAGGTGGCCCAGGGCGAGATCGGCGAGCTGTGCGTGAAGGGCCCCGGCGTGATGGTGGGCTACTACAAGAACGAGGAGGCCTCCCGCGACTGCCTCAAGGACGGCTGGCTGCTCACGGGCGACATGGCGCGCATCGACGAGCACGGGATGTGCTGGCTGGTCGACCGCAAGAAGGACGTCATCATCTCGGGCGGCGAGAACATCTACCCCGTGCAGATCGAGGACTTCCTGAGCGCCCACCCCGCGATCAAGGACGTCGCCGTGATCGGCGTGCCCGACAAGCGCCTGGGCGAGATCTCGTGCGCCATCATCGAGGTGAAGCCGGGCATGGAGCTCACCGAGGAAGAGGTGAACGACTACTGCCTGCCGCTCGCCCGCTACAAGCGTCCGCGCAAGATCATCTTCGCCCACGTCCCCCGCAACGCGACCGGCAAGATCGAGAAGCCCCTGCTGCGCGAGACCTACGGCGTGCAGAACCTCGTCGCCCACGAGAGCGAGAGCTAAGGCGCG
>CAYMHQ010000120.1:0-2190 GCA_964390275.1 uncultured Coriobacteriaceae bacterium | reverse complement strand
CACAGCAAGCGGCCCGGGTCTCCTCGTCGGATTCCCGGGCCGCTTTGGTTGGCGCCTTGTCTACCTGGTGCTATGCGGTGTCACCTGGACGGTGGCGCTCCGTCTACCTTACGCCTTGCGGCTCTGCGCGTAGGCGTGGTCGGGGCCCCACATGGGAACGGGGTACTCCTCGCCCATGACGTCCTTGGCGGCGAGCCAGCCGGAGATCAGGTTGTGCGAGAGGTTCAGGCCGCCGTAGTACTGCGCGTACATGCCGTTGAAGAAGCCGCCGTGGTCGAGGCCGCAGACCTTGAGGCCCTCGATCTTCTTGCCCTCGGGCGTGAGGGGCGCGTAGGTGTTGTCGACGCGGACGCCGCCGAGGGTCGAGAGCAGCCAGCCGGCGAGCTTGCAGGCGAAGTACGGGGGCTCGTCGATCTTGGACAGGCGGAAGGGCGCCTTGCCGTAGTCGCTGTCCCAGCCGGCCTCGGCCATGCTGTTGTAGCGCTCGACCTGCGCGAGGAAGGCCTCCTTGGCCTCGGCGTCGAAGCCCATGGCGTCGGCGAGCTCCTCGAGGGTGTCGCACTTGATGAGGTTGCCGCTCTCGACGTTCGGGTCGATGTAGACCTCCTGCCACATCTGGGCGTCGGTGCAGGGCCAGAACTGGCCGAGGAGCAGGCAGTTCTTGGCGCCGGGCTGAGCCACGACGCGCGAGCAGATGGTGGTGTCGAAGCTCACGACGTCATCCCAGCTCGAGGAGTCAAAGACCTGCCAGTAGTACCCGCCGGGCTGCTGGGCGCCCAGGTTGAAGACGATGTCGTAGGGGCCGTCCTCGTTGCAGAAGCGCTTGCCGAACTGGTTGACGCGGAGGAACGGCTGCGAGCCGGGCCACCAGAAGCGGCTGTCCTCGCCGCCCTGGCCGTCCCAGCCGATGCCGCCGTTGGTGTCGTTGCCGGTGATGCAGCCGCGGTCGAAGATGTTGCAGCTGCCGGCCATGTCGTGGTCGTAGTCGGCGCCCGCCCAGACGGCCATCTTGATGCCGTCGCCGTTGCGCCCGTCGCCGCCGAGGTGGTTGGAGCAGAACTTGTGGGCCTGGACGTTGAGCTGGTCCATCATGTCCTTGTTGCCGCTGAAGCCGCCGGTGCACAGGAACACGGCCTTGGCGGTGTTGTACTTGATGTAGCTGCCGTCCTCGAGCTGGCAGATGACGCCGGTCACGGGCGTGCCCTCGCCGTCAGGCTGGACGAGCTCGATGGCCTTGGTGTTGTAGAGGAGCTCGCCGCCGGCCTCGGCGTAAAGCTCGAGCATCGCGGGAACGGCGATCTCGGAGCCCATGGAGTTGGCGGTGGGCTCCAGCGGGGGCTTGTAGGCGGTGTGGACCGACGCGGGCGACGCGAAGACGCCCTCGGGCCAGAAGCGCTTGCAGCGGGTGTCGACCATGACGTCGAGGCCCTTGGCCTGCATCTGCTCCTGGTACCAGTCGACGAGCGCGCCGGCGTTGTAGGCCCACTGGCGGATGAGGTTCTGGTCGCACTTGCCCTGGTTGTAGCGGAGCAGGTCCTCGATGACATACTCCTTGTCGATCATGATGCCCTTCTCCTTCTGGATCTTGGAGTCGAGGGCGTCGATGTCGCCAGCCCACATGCACGCGGCGCTGGACTGCTCGATGAGGAGGGTGTGCGCGCCGAGCTGGGCGAGGTGAAGCGCTGCCACGACGCCGGTGTTGCCGGCGCCGACGACGACGCAGTCATAGTCGGCTTCAGCGGTGACCTGGTCGGCGACCGAGTCGGGACGGGCGTCCCAGGCGGTCTGGGCTGCGGGGGCCTCGTCGGCGAGGGCGGCGGCTGCGCCCGCGACGGCACCCGAGGCGGCGACGGCGCCCATGGCGGCGGCGGTCCCGGCGACGAACGTACGGCGAGAAACTGCGGTATCCATGCTGTTCTCCTTATCATCCAAGGTGCGCCGTCGTCTGACGGCGGCGCGTTCGTGCTAAACGGTACGACCCCCCGGCCGATTTCGAAACTGACATTTCGGCGGAATTGTTAGGTTTGGGTGCATTGGTTGACAGAATTTTGGAAGTGTCAGAAGCGGGCCGAGGAGGGGCGGCGCGAGGGTGCGGGAGCGAGGGGCGCGGGGGAGGGGCGCCGGGGCGCCAAGGGGCCCGTTTCGGGTCTTTTGGGATTATTGACCATAAAGAGGGGTATGTGAGTTAAC
>CAYMHQ010000119.1:0-8717 GCA_964390275.1 uncultured Coriobacteriaceae bacterium | reverse complement strand
CTGCAAGGAAACTTGTAGTTTTGTCCATCGATGGCGGCACTGGGAATACGGACACTGGGGATACGGGCAGCGTGCTTTAGGCCAGATTTAGCTAACCACTCACACAAGTTGACTTGTGTGAGTGGTTAGCTAAATCCGAGCAGAATGACTTTCCCGTGCCTCGCCGCAATCGCACGCCGCCAGGGCGGGCGCCCCTACCCTTCGATCTTCCGCACGCTCGCGGTGATCTTGGTGAAGTCGCCGGCAAACTGCACGTAGGTGTCCCAGTCGGCCGTGTTGGTGCTCTCGACGCCGTCGAACCGCGTGGTCGCGCCCAGGCCGAACCCGAGCACCTCGCAGCCGTGCGTGCCGCCGCCCTCGCAGCCGGACGACGCGCTCACCGAGCCCTCCGTCGCGCCATCACCGTCGCGGCCGCCTGCCGACTGCAGCGCCCAGAAGGGGTCCTCGTCGCCGGGACGGGCGAACCGATGAGGCGCGTACTCCACAAAGCCGGCCTTCGTCAGCACGTCGTTCGCCTCGGCAAGCTGGGCCGCGGCGAGCTCGGCCGAGGCCTGGGGAACGCCCGGACCCTTCCACGGCTCAAGGATGAGATGGTGCGCCGGCATGCGCGTGAACTGGACGATTGTGCGGCGGAACGACCTGGTATCGGGCGCGTCGTAGCCGTACGCGAGCACCACGCCGAGCGTCTTGTTGGCGTACGCGTGCAGGAAGCTGTCCTCGATGTAGCCCAGGTCCTGGATGGCGTCGGTGTGGTTGAGGCGGCAGAAGTCGGAGCTGTCGAGCGCAAGCAGCTCGAAGTCGAACCGCGTGACGCCCGCGCGGCGCAGGTAGGGCATGCTGGCGCCGCTCACGTTGCAGATCGACGCCCGCGCGCTCATGGGGGTGTCCTTCGCAAGGTTCAGGCTCTCGCGGAGCGTCTTGCACACCTTCCACAGCTCGTCGGCCGGGGCGTTCGTCGCGATGCCGCCGCCGAGACGGACCGCCTTCACCTGGCAGTCGGCGAACTCGCCGGCGTTCGAGGCGATCTCGCGGCGCAGCGCCTCGAGGTAGGCCGTCGTGCGCTGACGGTCCCATCCCACGACCTGCTCGCGCTCGGGGCGGCCGCGGTGCTCGAGCGCGAAGGGGAGCTCGAGCCTCACTACCACGTTCCTCTTGCTCTCGTCGCTATCCACGATGACCGCCCCTTTCGACTCGACTCTCGACATGACGCCTGCCGGCTCTCGGCCGCCCGCTCGGGCGCCCGCCCGGGCACCGCCCCGCTCGAAAACCGGGCCGCCCGCCTGCCGCACACATGATGGCAGACGGACGACCCGGATGGTTCAACAACTCAGAAAAGCACGCGACTCGGAGCGGCCCTCACGCCCAGTTCGGCCCTCGCCGCTCGACCGCGCGCCTCGCTCGGTCGCTCGCCTTAGAGCCCGAGCGCCTTCGCGACGCACTCGCCGGCGACGTAGCCGCTGGTCAGAGCGCTGGCGCAGGAGTTGCCGGCGGTCGGCGTGGAGTACTGGATGCCGATGCGCTGGCCGCAGGTGTTGCCGGCGGCATAGAGGCCCTCGATCGGGGTCTTGTCGCCGTGGAGCACCTGGTAGTTGCCGTCGGTGCAGACGGCGGCGTGCTGGCAGAGGCCGCCGGAGGGGTTGCCGCCCGTCTTGGCGAAGTTGAAGAAGAAGGGGGCGTCCTTGATGGGCATGAGCAGCTGCGGGTCGATGCCCCAGTCGGTGTCGGCGCCGGCCTCGCACATCTCGTTCCAGTGCTCGACCTCGGCGACGAAGTTGGCGGTCGCCTCCTCGTCGTACCCGGCGATCTGCGCGACCTCCTCGAGGGTCTCGGCGGCGTACATGGTGGTGTACTCCTTGCCGAAGCGCGAGAACGCGCGCACGGGGAAGCCGTCGGCGCCGAGCACGTAGGCCTCCATGTTCTCGCGGACCTCGTCGCACATGTAGTCGGAGCTGCGGTCCATGGTCTCGTGGCCGTAGCCCTGGTGCGAGAGGTACTCCTCCCAGTTGGAGTCGGTGACCTGGAGCATCAGGAAGCCGGAGGGCAGCATGTCGAGGTAGCCGTCGGAGCCGTGCTTCACCATGCACTCGTTGTAGAAGCGCTTGCCGTCGTTGCCGAAGCAGGGCCAGCAGCCGCCGAACGCGAGGCCGGGCTTGCCGTTGATGCCCGCGGCCTGGCCGGCGCGGGGGCCGCCCTCCATGGTGCCGCCGGCCCACATGCACATCTTGATGCCGCTGCCGTCACGGCCGAGGCCGCCGATGTTGCCGGTGTCGGTGCGGTCGTTGCCGAACGACCAGGCCAGGTTGCGCATCTGGTCGGAGAGGTCGAGGCGCATGTCGGGGTTGCCGCCAAAGTCGCCGGCGCACACGATGGTCGCCTTGGCGTTGATCTGGTGGTACACGCCGTCAACGTCGCGCAGGATGGCGCCGGTCACCGCGTCGCCCTCCTTGACGAGCTCGATGCCCTGGTAGCCCCAGCGGATCTGGCCGCCGAGGTCCTCGAGGGAGGAGTGCAGGGTGCGGATGACGTAGGGCCACATGTTGATGTTGGAGTCCTCGTCGCGCCACTGGGTCATGCCGATGAACGACTTCTGGCCGCAGTGCTCGCCGTTGAAGTTGGCGTTGCCCTTGTAGTTGGAGGTCTTCGCGTAGGCGTCGATCAGCTCCTGCGGGATGTAGGTGCACATCCAGTCGAGCATCTCGCCCGAACGGGTGGCGTAGTCGCGCACGAGCTTCTGGTGCGCGTGGCCGCGGTAGTCGCGCATGTACTGGTTGAAGACGTCCATGACGTCGACCTCGGGCGTGCCCTTGTCAAGGAACAGCTTCGAGTTGTAGCAGGCCATGTCGCAGGCGTACTCGTCGTACTCGTTGTAGGTCTGGGTCTCGGCGAGGATGACGTTGGCGCCCAGCTCCTGCGCGTGCAGGGCCGCGGTGGTGCCGGCGTTACCTGCGCCGATGACGAGGACGTCGCACTCCTCGGTGTCGGCGATGTCAGAGATCACGGGCGCGGTGCCGAGCCACGCGGGGACGTTGAGCATGAAGTCGGCCGGGGTGATGCCGAGCTCGCCGACCATGCCGCCGGCGGCCAGGACGCCGTCGCCCTTCGAGATGATGAACTCCTCGGGCGTGGCGGCCGCGACCTTGTCGGGGTTCTCGCCGTGGTTGTAGGTGGAGTACTGCGACATGATGTCGTAGGTGCCCTCGGTGGCGGGGGCGGCCTCCTCGGCGACGGCGACCGTGGCGGCCGTCATGGTCGAGAGGGCGGCGACGCCCATGGTGCCGGCAGCGGCGCCGGCGAGGAAGTCACGACGGGAAACAGCGTTAGACATGCGTGGATCCTTTCTGATCGTTTCTGCTTGGTACTTGGTCCGATCGTAAGGTGCGTCGTGTCGCGTGGGTCCGGGCGACGCGACGGCATCGTTCATCATGCGTCCGAAGGGGTCCGCCGCGCATCACCGCCGATGGTGAGCGCCGCAATTCGCCCGCTTTGGGTGTGCGGACGGATTCGCGCCGCCGCATCACCGAATCTTGCGATGGCGTTTCGCGCGGGGCCGCTCACCTGCGGAAACTCGACGCCGGACAGCACGCGGCTGGGCGGCGACCGAGCAGCGACCGCACCGCCTTCACATCGCGACGATTGTCTTCGGTGGAGCTGATTGCCTTTGCCGAATCCAAGTGCTACAGTCGGCACAGAAGAAATTTCTTCTATCGAATCAAGGAGGTCATGTATGCCACAGATAGTCCCCGTGAGCGACTTTCGCTCAGACATAACGAGCGTATCCAAGTACACCGACGAGGGCGAAGTGGTCGTGCTGACACAGAACGGTCGCCCGCGATGGGCGATGGTCGATTACGACGAGTGGAACGCGGCGGCGCGAGCCCAGGAGCGCTCCTACGCCCGCGCCTTACTGGATGCAGAAGCCCTCGAAGATGCCGGGCAGCTCACCTACATGGACTCCGACACCTTCAAGAAGCGCCAGGCCGAACGCCTTCGCTCGCTGACTGAAACCATGACAGCATGACATTCCGTTACGTAGTGTCCAGCATCGCGTTAGACGATCTCGACGATATCTACAGCTACATACTCGCATACGGGGGAGCCAGACTCGTCGAAAAAGTGACAGGGCTGTTTCTCTCCTCCTTCGAAGCTTTGGCCTCCAATCCCTATGCAAAACCCGTTTACCTTTTCGAACCCCCGATTGCCACGCGTCATGAGTATCGGAGTGTTAACGTCTACAACTACAAAGTCTTTTACTACATTGATGAGGCAAGGGGCGTAGTTGTCATCTCGCGCGTTTGTCACAAAGCCGCCGACTTCACACGAAGGGGCTTCTAACCGGGCCAGCGCGTGCCCGGATACGGGCAGGCTCTCTCGCCCCGTCCGGACGGAACATCGACAAACTCGAAGACTCCCTTAAATGCGGCGGCGCCCGTTTGTGCGACAATGCTACAGCAGAGCGAGGCGCGCCCGACGAGGCGCCCCGCGACGGAAGACCACGGCACAAGGGAGGCCACGGTGGCAGCTGCGTCCCAAGAATCAACCTCTCGCGGTGCCGAGAACGCGCCCCGTACCTCCCACGCATCCCACAAAACCCGCGCATCCCGCACGGCCCTGGCGCGGCTCGCGACGTACGGGCTGGGCCTCGGGTCGCTGCTGGCGTTCGTGCTCTGCGTGGTGCGCAGCTTCGACGCCGGGCTGGCCGAGATGGGCGTCGACAGCCTGCGATGGACGACCTACGGGTTCTTCGCGAGCGTCGTCGCCGTGAGCGCCGCCGTGTTCGCGCTCAACGCGGGTCCGGCGGACGGAACGCGCGCGAACGCGACGGGCGAGCCGGTCGCAGGCGGGACGGTCGCGGGCAGGATGGGCGCAGGCAGGCTGACGAGCTCGACCCCCACGCTCGCCCTCGCGCTCGCCGGCGCCGCGTGCCTCATAGGCGCGGCGGGACTGGCGATGTCGCTGGCCAGCGGCGTCGCGGCCGTGTTCTCGACCGACGCGGCCCTGTTCGTGAACGGCATGTTCCTCGGCGCCGGGGCCACCGTCCTGGGCGTGCGCTGGTTCGACGAGGCGTCCCGCTGCGAACCGAATCTCCTCATCAGCTCAACAGCAATCGCCATCGCCCTCGCCGGCATCGTCCAGGGGGCCTTCAAGCTTGTCAGGAACGGGCAGGCCGCGTGCGCCGTCATCGCGCTGCTCGCGATCATCTCAACCGCCACCGCCGCGCTTCTGGCGCTCGACCGCAAGGCCGGCCGGACGCACGACTGGACGCCCGCGGACGACGAACGTGGGCGCCTGCTCGCCGCGGTCTGCGGCCCGTCGCGCCGCCTGGCCGGGCCCCTCGGTTCCACCGGGTCCGCCGGCACTGCCGCGCCGCGCACCCGGGACGTGCTCGCCGAGACATGGGTCGCCCTCGCCGGCCTCGCCTTCTGCGCGTTCATCATGGGACTCACATGGGACCCCGTCCTCTCCGAGGAGCTCGACTGGCGCTCGGCGACCGTCGAGGCCCCGGGGACGGCGCTCGGGGCGATCGCGGGGGCGCTCGTCGTTGGCCTGGCGGGGCGCTCGGGCGGCTCCACGCGGCGGCTCGGCATGCTCGTCCGCGCCGTGCAACCCGTCTCCATCGCGCTCGTTCTCGTCGTGCCCATCGTCAAGCAATGGGTCGGAGGGGACTTCGTGATCGCGATCTCCCCCGCCTTCTCCTCGCTCGGCTTTGCCCTGCTCTCGTCCGTCGCGTTCGTCGAGCTGGCGGCCGTCACCCGTCTGAGCAGCGCGAACGCGCCCCGCTGCACCGCCGCGTCGCTCGCTGTGATGGCCGTCGCCGCCGTGCTGGGCCTCGCGTCCATCGCCACGCTCGGCGCCGACGGACGCGCGCTGTGCTTCATCCTCGAGGCGATCTACTTCACCGCCGTCGCCGTCTACTACGCGATGCACGCCCACACGGGCGCCGGTGCGGTGGCGGGGACGGGGACTGGAGCCGAGGGCGGGCTTGCCGGAGGCGCCGAGTTCGGCAGCGGTAGCGGTGTCGTTGGTGCCGTCTCCGGAGGCACCGGCTCGCCTGCCAGCGGAAACGCGAGCAACGGAGGCCTCTCCGACGAGCAGGCCTTCGACCGCTACGAATGTCGCTGTCGTCAGATCGCCGAGGAGTACCGCCTCTCGCCGCGCGAGACCGACGTCCTCCTCTACGTGGGTCGCGGCTACGGCGCCGCCTACATCGCACCGCTGCTCGGCATCTCGGAGAACACCGTGCGCACCCACGTGCGGCACATCTACGAGAAGCTCGGCGTCTCATCGCGCGAGGAGCTCATCGCCCGCGTCGACGTCACACGGCTGTAGGGGGACACCCCCGGCACCCCCCGCAGCCCCGAAAGCCTTCGCCACACGCCGCCTTATGCTTGGGCTACGTCCACCGCGACATGCTTGCCGCCAAAGGCAATGCCCCAGCGCACACGGGAGGGCAACGGCGGAAGCAGCGGCGAGGGTGCGTCGTAGGACTTGACGTCTATCTGGTCCAAAGCCTCGTGCGCCAGTTCGGCAAGCTTGGCCGGTCCCTCGTCACCCGCTCGGTCGTAGTCCGCCGCCGGCATGAATTTCACCTCGACCGACAACAAGGGGAGCTCCGCCCCGTTCTCCCCTTGAGGCACGACGAGCAAATCGAACCTCCCGTAGCCCGCTTCACGGTTCGACACGGGGTCGCGATAGCCAGGCATGTCGAAGAGAAGCCCCAGCAGAAGCATGTGACACTCGGCTTCGCTCGTGACGTCATAGCAGCTCACCGACCCCATCGCGATAGAGGACAGCTCTCGCGACACGCTGTTAACGTCCGCATGGATGAGGGCCAGGTGGAGGTCCCTGAGACGGCGAGGACCACGGACGGCGGCACGAGCGCGATCGGTCACCTCGCGACGGAAAACCTCCCGCACCTCGGAGTTGGGGATGCGAAGTCGCCGGATCTCGGACGCCGTCTCGGGCAGCTGGGTGTCGTCGGTCGTGAGGTACCCCGACATGTAGAGCACGCTCCACACCGCGTCGGGGTTGGAGAAGACCTCGCCGTATGCGATGTTCGGGTCGACGCAGCACTCGACAGTCGCACCCGGCTCCAGCAGGGACAGCAGGTCCTCGACCGTCGCAGGGTCGCTCTCCCTCATCACCTCGCCAAGCACTGAGTTCCCCGACGTGTTCACCCAATACGGCTGAGCCGAGCAGCCGGAGGAGAGATACGAGAGCACCGACCAGGGGTTGTAGACATCGACCGTCCCAAAACGGTAGCCATCGTACCAGGCGTCGATCTCGTCAATTCTGTCCGCGTGTCCCATATAGGACGCCAGCGCCGCGACCTCCGCCCGCGTGAAGCCGAACCGCTCCTCCGACGCCTGGTTGAGAGGGGTGTTCACGCGGATGTTGTTGAGACCCGAGAACACGGACTCCTTCGATATGCGCTGAACACCCGTGAGCACGCCGCGGGCGAGGGAAAGGTTCGTCTTGAAACCGCCCGAAAGCCAGTTTCGCATGAACATGACGGCATCCTGATAGAAGCCGTACTCATGAGCTCCAATGATGGGGGCGTCGTACTCATCAACGATGAGCATGCAGGGCTGGCCGTGGTAGTCCGCGAGCAGACGGGTCGCCATGCCCAGCGACACCTCCAGGTCGACCTCGGACCCCTCACCCGCCATCAGGCGCTCGAAACGGGCTCGGTCGTTTGGCGCCAGGCCGGCAGAGTCGAGAACGTACCGGTGCCGCGCGCATTCCTCAGAAACCACCTCGGCAATTCGCGCGAACGTCTTTTCCCAGTTATTCGAACCCGTGTTCCTGAGCGACACCATGAACACGGGGTAGCGGCCCTGATGCTCACGCCACTTGCCGCCGTCCGCCTCCCAGATCGAGAGCCGTTCGAAACGCGAACGCGCCGCGGGGTCGGCCAAGGGGGCGCATTCGAAGAAGTCCTTGAGCATGGTGGCGGCAAGGGTCTTGCCAAAGCGGCGCGGCCGGCAGAACAGGTTGACCTGGAAGCCTTGGAGCACGTCCCTGACCAGCATGGACTTGTCGATAAAGACGCCGTTGTCGAAGACGTAGGGGAACGCGTCGCTGCCGGTACCCACCGCCCGGGCGCCGAGGGCGTCGGTCAGGAATGCGCCCGGCGCGCGAATCACGCCGTTGGACGCGCGGGTAATCGTCGCCCTCGCCGAATCTTCGGTCGGACCCATGCCGCCCATATCGCACCGCCCTCCCTACGCCTCGAGATGATGCCACGGGGTCATTCTAGCGCATCATTCTAGCGCACTCCCAGCGGCCTAGCGGCGACGCCCCCTCGGCATCAGAAGTCCCACTACACCTGCTCGATAGCGCAGGTATGGCGCTTGGTCTTGGGATCGTAGGCGATGCCGCACAGCACGGTGCGACGCTCGGCCGATGTACCGCGAAAGACGTCGGCGTACGAGCGCTCGCGAATCTGCGCCACCGCCTCGCGCGCCGAGGCTCCCCATTTGAGCTCCACGACCACGCCGGGAATGTCGCCCGAACTCTTGAGCGGCACCATGACCAGGTCGGCGTAGCCCTTGCCCGCCGGCGCCTCGCGCACAAGGCGGTAGCGGCGCATCGCGGAGTAGAACGCCAGGCGCAGCGTGCAGGCAAGGTCCTCCTCGTGGTTGTAGGCGATGACGCTCGCCGCGTCCGTGTGGGCCCGCTCCACCCCGGCCGCCACCGCGTCCACGTCGCCGGCGAGC
>CAYMHQ010000118.1:0-8719 GCA_964390275.1 uncultured Coriobacteriaceae bacterium | reverse complement strand
CATGAGGCCCAGGCCGATCTCCCCGGCGAGGTCGATGTAGTGGTCGAACACCTCGCCCGAGCGGTCGATCCAGGTGCGGATGAGGACGGGGTTTGCCTGCTGCTGGCTCCAGCGGAACAGGAGCTTGAAGATTTCGTCCTTGTCGAACTCGATGCCGCTCTCGATCTGGAACTTCGAGTTGATGCAGCCGTTGTCGCACCCGTGCGCCGTGAGGTCGCCCGACTGCTCGACGAGCGCCACCTTGGCGCCCTCGCTCGCTGCGCCCTCGGCGGCCGCGTTGCCGCCCACGCCGCCGCCGACCACGACGACGTCGACGTCGTAGGTCTCGGCGATCTGGGAATCGTCGATGGGGTCGGCCTTGACCTCCCAGCTGTGAACGGCCGTCGCCTCGTCAGCAGAAGCGCTCACCGCGCCCGCCATGCCGAGCGCGGCAGCCGCCGCACCCGCTCCCACGATGAAGTTCTTGCGAGTGATGCTCGCCATCTCGTGCGCCATCTGGTTCCTGAAGCTCATTCGAATCCCCTGCCTTTCTCGGGCGACTCCCCGGTCGCCCCTCGCGGGTTGCGGCGTCGTGCGGCCGCAACGGTCTGTGTGCAAGGCCGACTTTAAGGACATTCGCCGTTCGCGGGAAGCGAAACGAGGTTTCGGCGGCGCAACCTTTGGTGGCCGGGCGAGGTGAAAGGAGGCGGCGGGACGCGCGGGGCGGGGTAGACGATATGGGGCCGACCGGCTTGCGGTTATGACTCCTGCGGCTGCAGCTCGACCTCAATTCCAATCCCGCTTTCGCGTCCCTACCCCTCGCTCTCGTGGCAGGCGACCAGCGCGGCGAGTTCCTCGCGCGAGTGAATTCCCAGCTTCTGGTGGATGTGCAGCACGTGGCTTTTCACGGTGCTGGTCGAAACGCACAGGCTTTCGGCCATGGCCGAGATGGTCTCGTGCTGCGCGAGAAACGCGAGAATCTCCGCCTCGCGCTTCGTGAGTCCGTATGCGGAGGCACCGCCGTCGTTTGGCGAGCTCGCTGCATCCGGGCTGCTCAGAGGTCGTCCCTCAAGGTCGATGTAGCCCATCATCCGGTCGCGGGCGCGGTTCCTGTACGGGACGTATCCAAAGAGGACGATCGTGACGGAGACGATCACCGCCAGCGTGAACCCCGCACTCTGGCCAATGGACGTGAACACTCCGTCGTACAGGAAGGGCCCCGCCCGGCCGGTGAAGGCTGAGCGGGGCCCTTTGCGTGTGCGTGAAGACAATGCCGTTCGGGTTGAGTGCTTTACTCGTTCGCCTTACTCGTTCTCGGCGATCCACTTGCCGGTCATGTAGCCAAAGGTCACGCAGTTCATGCCGTGGTTGTGGCCCTCGATGAGGAAGTTGTAGTTGCCCGCGTAGACGTCGCCCACCATGGCGCCCACGTTGTAGAGGCCCTCGATGGGGGTGTCGTCGTCGGCGCAGACGCGCATATGCTCGTCGGTGCGCAGGCCGCCCAGCACGGTGAGGAAGACGGGCGACTTCATGGTCGCGGCCGCGTAGAACGGCGGGGTCGCGATGGGGGTGAGCAGCTCGGCGCGCTTGTGGAAGTCGAGGTCCTCGCCGGTCTCACAGTAGCCGTTGTAGGTCGCGATGGTCTCGAGGGTCGTCTCGGGCAGGCCGAGCTGCGCGACGAGCTCCTCGAGGGTGTCGGCCTTCCACATGCTGCCGCCCTCGACGCTTGAGTCCCAGTTCGCGATGACCGTCTCGGGGGAGAGGGGCTCCTCGCCGTAGGCCATCTTCGACTTCCACCAGGGCTGATGCGCCGCGGGGTACGCCGAGTCCATGATCGCGAACGCCTGGCCGCCCTTTACGTGGCGGTACATCTGCGCGAAGTTGCCGGCGCCCATCTGCTCGTTCACGAAGCGCTTGCCGTCGCCGTCGACGAGCAGGCCACCGTGGACGTTGTAGGGCATGTCGGAGGGAGTGCCAAAGACGCCCGCCATGTAGCAGTTGGGCGTCGCGCGCTGCCATGCCGCGCCGATCCACAGGCCCATCTTCTGGCCCTGACCCTTGTAGAGACCGCCGTAGACCTTGCCCACGTCGGGGTTGCGCGACTGGTCCCAGTTGTTGATGAGCTCGAAGGCGGCGGGGCAGTACTTCTGCATCATCTCGGGGTCGGTCGAGAAGTCGCCGGTCGCGAGCACGACCGCCTTGGCGCCGACGTACTTCGCGTAGGTGCCGTCGGCGCGCTGGCCGATGACCGCGTCGACGCGCCCCTCGGTCCCGTTGGCCTTGCCGCCGCGCACGAGCTGCTGGGCGGTGACCTGGAAGATGACCTGGTTGCCCGAGTCGGCGATCTTCTTGGCAAGCGCGTTCACCACGACGGGCTGGCCGTCGGCGACCACGGTGTAGTCCTCGTCGTTCCAGCAGTGCGACGCCATGGGCGCCCAGGACGGGTCGGTCTCGACCTCGTAGCCGTTGCCCTGCTCGATGGTGAGGACGGCGCCGGTGTCGGACATGACGTCGATGAGCCAGTTCATGGCCTCCTCGGAGTTGTTGTACCAGGCATACCACTTGCGGGTGTCGACGTTGTAGCCGTAGTCGGCGATCTGGGTGCGCAGGAACGGGTCGGCCTCGATGCGCGGCAGGCCAAGCTCCTCCATCTTCTTGCTGTACACGGCCGCGTTGGAGCCGCCGCGGGCGACGGGCTCCTCGCTCGAGGAGATGACGATGACCGAGAGGCCCTGGTCGACGGCCGACATCGCGGTCACGAGACCCGCGGGTCCAGCACCCACCACGACGACGTCAGCCTCGAGGGTCTCGGCGATCGCGTCGTCGGCGATGGCCTCGGGAGCCGTCTCGAACGAGTAGGTGGGCATCGCGGGGACCTCGGGGGTCGCTGCGGCCTCGGTTGCGAGCGCGGCGGTGGTGCCCGCCGTCGCCGCCGCGGCGGCGCCGATGACGCCGAGTTTCACGAAGCTTCTCCGGTCGGTGGTTGCGGTCTTTGCCATGATTGCTATCCTTTCCCTCGCGCGCCGACGGCGGACAGGTCCGGTTTCCGAAACGTTCGGGCTTCCGAGCCGCCGTTGCTTCGACGCTTGATGTATGGTTTGACGCCAAGGACGACGATACCGCGCACGTGCCCCTTCGCCGTCACCTCGGATGGGGTCCGTGCGTCCTGCGCTGTCACACTGGATGGGGACAAACCGTCTACCGGCCGTTTTATGCGTTGTTTTACGCGCCGTTCTGGGAGGTCGCGTTGGAGGAGGCTGCTGAGTTGCCGAAGGCGAAGCTGCTCACGATAATCGGGTCCGCGTGCTTCCTCACGCTGGTCACGGGGAGCCGGGTCACCTCGCAGAGCGGGACGGCACCGGGATTCACGGCGATGGTCGCGCTCTCCATGGCGTGCACGGCGTGTGCGGCGTTCGCTCTTGGCCTCCTCTTCTCGAGAAGGCCGGCCGCGCTTGCGCGGGTTGGCATCGCGCTGACGTTCGTCCTCTGCGCCTCCGGTTTCACGCTCGCCGCGCTTGCGGTTTCCACCGGGTCCGCTGTGGGGACCACGGCAGGGGCAGCGTGGGCGATACTCGTGGGATGCGGAATCGGGTGCGGCTACGTGCTCTGGGGAGCCGTTTTCACTCGGTTCGCGCGACGCGACCTGGTTGTCATCATCCCCATGTCGTCGCTGCTCTGGTGCGCCACGGGCGGTTTGGTCACCCTGATTGACGCGTACGGGACTCGCATGACGGTGCTCGGGGTCTTCCTTGTTACGAGCTGTGCCTGCTATATCGCAGCGCGCAGGACGCTCGACCGACCGTCCGGCGATGCCCTCGCCGGTGGCTGCGGACACGATACCGAAACCGCCGCCTCGGTCCCTTCCTCCGCTCCGGTTCCCTCTCTCGGCTCGGTCTTCCCGGTCGTCTGGAAGGTCGTGCTTCTCGTGAGCGTCCTGGGGTTCGCGAGCGGTATCATGCGCGTGCTCTCGGCGGTCGCGCTCGCCGAGCCGGCGACGCTCTCGGTGCTGAGACTGGTGAGCGGGGCGCTTGCGGTGGCGGTGTTCCTTGTCCTGTTCGGCAGGGGGAGAAGCGCCGTCACCACGAGCGCCGTCACGCTCGTCACCCTCCTTGCGACCGCCTCAGCGTTCATGCTGCTGCCGGCAATCGACATCCGCTACCAGGTATTTCTCGCCTGCTTTGTCGACATCGGGTATCTGTTCGCGGGAATGCTGCTCAACTTGTCCTGCGCGATGGTGGGTGAGGGCGACGAGGGGAAGGCGGCGCTCGCCAGCGGCGCGGCGCAGGGGGTCTCGATTGCGTTCACGGCGGCGGGCTTTGTGGTGAGCAGCGGGATGAACGCCTCGGGGGACTCCGACGTCCGCACGGTGTGGGAGCTCGCGATGCTCGCCGTCTATCTCATCGTGATCATCCTGGTGATGGTCAACATGCCGTCGCTACGGGGCGCGCTGCGCCAAGGGCGCTCTGGGGACGCGAAGAACGCCCCGATTCTCATGGTCTCTGCCGTTTCGGAGAACGACATCCGCACCAACGAGGAACTCGTCTCGCGCTACGGCGTCACGGGGCGCGAGATGGATATCGTCATCCTCACGCTCACCGGTCGCAACGCCGCCGGCATCGCCGAGATCCTCTACCTCTCCGAGAACACCGTGCGCACCTACCTCAAGCGCGTTTACAAGAAGCTCGACGTCCACAGCAAGGAGGAGCTGCGCGACCTCGTGGAGCGCGCGGTCGAGCGCACCCGAAGCGACGGCTCGAGGTAGGGGCGGGGAAGTCACTTTAGGCCGGATTTAGCCAGCTGCTCACACAACTCCAACTTGTGTGAGCGGTTAGCTAAATCCGGCCTAAACCGTTTTCCTCGCTCTCTCAGCACAGTGCGAGTCGTTGGCCCTCAACACACCAGTCCGCCCCCGCTCCCCGAATGTCGAGGAACGAGGGCGGGCTGGTTTCGCGCCGGTTTGGCGCTTATCTCGTGCGAGGGGCGGTCCCGGGGAGGCATCCCGAGGCCGCCTCCGTGGAGATACTGCTTGCTGTCCGGCGGGCCTTCTCGCCAGGCCTGTCGGCTCTTCCCACCGCCGGGCCTTCTCAGCCGGCTGCTCCTTCTCGCCTTACTCCCAGGGCTGGAGCTTCGAGGCGTTCATGCCGGCGATGTAGGAGAAGGTGAAGCCGGGGCCCAGGGTGCCGCCGGCGCCGTTGTAGAACAGGCCGGGGCCGCCGATGCCGGAGTTGTTGCCCGAGGCGTAGAGGCGCGGGATGACCTCGCCGGTCACGCTCAGCACCTCGGCGTTCTCGTTCACGCGCAGGCCGCCCTTGGTGCACATGGGGTACGGCTCGCAGATGACGCAGTAGAACGGGCCCTGCTCGACGGGCGCGAGGGACTTCTCGGGACGGCTCGTGCCGCCCTGGTCCCAGCGGGTCTCGCCGCGGTGGAACTCGGGGTCGATGCCGGCGGCGCAGTTCTCGTTGTACTCGGCGATGGTCTTGGAGGCGCGCTGACGGGCGTACTCGTCGCGCCAGGGGATCTGGTCGAGCAGCTCCTCCATCGTCTCGGCCTGATAGGCGACCCAGCTCACGATCTCGCCGTTGGAGTCGCGCAGCGTGGAGTTCTCGGCGTCGGCCACGGTGGAGTCACAGATGTAGAAGGCGGGGCAGTTGGTCCAGCTGGTGCCGTTGGCCGCGTCCTCCTCGGTCTGGCAGTTGCCCAGGTCGCGACCCCAGAACCCGTGGTAGAGCGAGTCGTAGTCCACGGCCTCGTCCATGAAGCGGCGGCCGAACTTGTTGAGCACGCACGAGCCCGGCTTGCACATGAGGCCGTAGAAGGTGCCCAGGCCGAAGTGGTTGATCTCGGTGGGGCGCTCGCACCACTCGTGGTAGGGCATGTCCTCGGGGTTCACGCAGACCACCTGGCCCCACGCGTACTGCATGAGGCTGAGGTCGGCGCCCACGGCCTGGCCCATCAGGATGCCGTCGCCCACGCAGGTCGAGATCTCCATGGTGCGGTTGGCGGGCAGCTCGAGGTAGCGCTTCTTCATGTCGTCGTTCCAGCCGAAGCCGCCGGCGCCCAGGATGACCGCCTTGGTCGCCTTGATCGAGACCTCGTCGCCGTTCTCGTCCTGGGCGATGAGGCCGCAGACCTCGGTCGTGCCCTCGTCGTTCACGCGGGTGACCAGGTGCATGGCGCGCGTGTTGAGCAGCAGCTCGCCGCCGTACTTGTTCACGATGCCGTCGCAGAGCGGGTCGGTGACGTACGAGCCCGAGGAGGTGGTGCCAAAGGCGCCGGTCATCTGGCCGGCCTCGGTGGACTGCTTGCCCACGGGGGCGATGGTGCGCGTGGCGTCCTTGGCGCCGGGGAAGACGTCGATGTGGTAGTCGACGCGGGGGCTGATCTCCCAGGAGAGGTCGGCCGTGTCGGCGAGGAAGTCGACGGCCTCGGGGCCGTAGGTCAGGAACGCCTCGAGGATCTCGGGCGTGGACTTGCCGGCGGCCGTGGCGGTGATGTAGGCGAGGGCGTCGTCCCAGTTGTCCTCCTTGCCGGCGGCTGCGGCGGCGGAGTTGAGGGGCATCCAGGTCTGGCCGTTGGAGATGGAGGTGGTGCCGCCCACGAAGCCGGCCGCCTCGATGATGATGACGCGGTTGCCCTCGGCCGCGGCCTTGCCGGCGCCGGTGAGCACGGTGCCCGAGCCGACCACCGCGACGTCGCACTCGTAGTCCCACGTCTCGGGGACGGCGACGGCGGCGTGGGCGGTCTGGGGGTCGACCCCGGCGAGGACTGCGGCCCCGGCGGCCGCCACCGCGCCTGCTCCGGCGAGGAACGAACGGCGGGACATGGCGTTGGTGCTCTGGGCGTAACTGCTCTGCATTGCTGTGTCTCCTGTCTCTCTTGCCTGTTTCTCTTGCTGGCTGGTTGAGGTGCGACGCTGGCTGGCGTGCCGTCCGGCTGATGTCGTGCTGGCGTGCTGCCCGGCGTCGCGTCGAGCTGTCCCGACTATAGGGCCGGCCCGCCCCGCCGGACGCCACCCGATTTGCGGCGTCTCTTGTTTGCGCAGGTAGATTGCTCGAAAACACCCCAATCCGGAGCATCGGCACCACCCTTTTGCAACCCGGGCGGGTCGGGGGCGGGTCGGCCCTACGGACGTGCTATCATGTGCGGGCGACCCCATTCGGGGCGTGTCCGACGAGGGTCAAAGATGGCCGGCGATGGTCCGACGGAGGGATTGCGATGCCCAGAGGTTCGTTCAGCGGTTTCATAGGCGCGCTGAGGCCCTGCATGTTCGGGCTCGCGTTCGTTCACATGTGGATCTACTGCTCCACCCACCGCTTCCTGGAGAGCGACGGAGTCTCGGTTACCACCGTCCTCTACCTCTCGATGAGCGTGCTGCTCGTGGCGCTCGGCGCGGCTCTCTGGCGTCGACGGGGCGCCGCGGGCGTGGCGTCGGACGCTGGGTCGGGTGCCGCGGGCGCCTCCGCCTTCGGGGCCGCCGCTCTCTTCGCGGGCCGTCGCGGGGTCGTCGCCGACGCGGTCGCCGCAGTGTTCATGGCGCTCGGCGGGGTGGCGCTCTCGGTGGGGCTGCCGGTGGGGCCGGCGGCGAGCACGGCGATCGGCGCGGCACTCGGAGGGCTCGGCGTCGCGTGGGCGTACGGACGATGGATCCAGGTCTACGCCCGCCTCGACTTGCGGTTCGCCGCGCCGCTGCTCTTCCTCACCATGGCGTTCGGGTCGACGTGCAAGGCCTGCATCGACTTTCTGCCCGGCGCCGTGGCCGCCGCGGTGCTCGTGTGCCTCCCGTTCGCCACGTTCGCGTGCGCCCGCCGGGCCTCGACGCAGCTCCCCGAGGCCCCGGAGCCCGTGCGGTACTACAACAGTCGCACCATCGGGTCGCTCAGCCGCGTGGTCCTGAGCGTCGCCGCGTTCAGCTTCACCTTCGGCATCATCCGGTCGACGTTCCTCACCGTCACGCCCGAGCCGTACGTCGCCTCGGTCCTTGTGAACCACGGGTCCGAGATCCTCATCGCCCTCCTCTACGTGCGGTGGATCCTCGTGGAGCGCCGCGGGGTCGACTTTGGGCGGACGTGGCGCCTCATCCTGATCCTCATGGTGACCGTGTTCGTCTTCGAGTCGTTCCTCGCCGGCACCGACGCGCACGCGCTGCTGTTCGCGCTCATCCGAACCGCCCACGCCCTGCTCGTGGTGTTCTTCCTGTTCCTGGCCGTGGCCGACGTCGCGCGCCACAGCTCGTACGACCCGCTCGCCGTGTACGCCGTGGGCTGGGTCGTCTACACGCTGCCGTTCGCCGCGGGCAGCGCGTTCGGCTCGGTGCTGGCGAGCGGTCCCCTCGCACCGCTCGTGTCGTCGATCGCGACGTGGATGCTCGTGGTGGTGGCGCTCGTGCTGCTCGACGACCGCTCCCTGGGCAACCAGCTCATCTTCGCCGACCTCAACGGGGATTCCGAGGACGCCCTCGACGCCGACGCCCCCGCCGCTCGCGCCCTCGCCGCCCAGCGTGTCGCTGCGTCCCAGCTCGGGGCGGTAGGCGAGGCCGGGTTCGGGGAAGGAGCCGGGGGAGGAGCCGGAGGAGGGGCGGCCGGCGAGGGCGGCGCCGGGATTGAGGGCGGAGGAGGGCCCGGGAGCGATTCCGGAAGCCGACGCGGCCCGACCGACGGTGCCGGCGTCCTGCGCGCCCGCTGCCAGAGGCTCGCGCGCCAGCACGGCCTCACCTCGCGCGAGTGCGAGGTCCTCGAGC
>CAYMHQ010000117.1:4194-8785 GCA_964390275.1 uncultured Coriobacteriaceae bacterium | reverse complement strand
CGGTTTCCCCAGGTTTCCCCGGTTTCCCCAGGTTTCCCCCCGGCTCAGCAGCCTACTTCGCCGCGAGGGCCTTGCCCACGAGCATGCCGGCGGTCGCGGAGCGGCCCGCGTTGGTGCCGGCGCCGAAGTTCGGGTAGGTGTGCGCGTAGCAGCAACCGGAGTCAACACCCACGGAGTACAGACCCTCGATGGGCGCGCCCTCGAGGTCGAGCACCTGGTAGTCGTCGTTCACAACGACACCGTCGAGCGTGCACAGCGCGAGGCCACCCATCTGCATGCCGTAGTAGGGAGGCTCGTCAATGGCGGACAGGCGGTAGGAGTCCTTGCCGAAGTCGTCGTCCACGCCGGCGGCGACGAGCTCGTTGTAGCGGGCGACGGTGGCAACGAGCGCGTCGGCGTCGATGCCCAGACCCTCGGCGAGCTCCTCGATGGTGTCGGCCTTCACGATGTGGCCATCGGCGACGTAGCCCTCCATCTGCTCCTCGACCGAGGTGAGGCCGGGCGCGTGATGGTTCGAGCCCTCACGGCTGTACAGCGTGGAGCAACCGATAGTCTTGAACTGCTGCACGTCCTCCTTCCAGCTGGAGTCCCAGATGGGATACCAGGCGTGGTTGGGATACTGCTGCGCCGCGTGCACGACGTAGTCATAGGGGCTCGACTCGTTGCAGATGCGCTTGCCG
Source organism: uncultured Coriobacteriaceae bacterium (assembly GCA_964390275.1). Classification (GTDB taxonomy): domain Bacteria; phylum Actinomycetota; class Coriobacteriia; order Coriobacteriales; family UMGS124; genus CAYMHQ01. Next base: position 8,105 of record CAYMHQ010000117.1, on the reverse strand, counting down.
TACTGGTTGACCTTGAGGAACGGCTGCGTGGCGAAGGTGAAGAACGCGAAGCCCTCGTCGCCCCAGCGGTCGAGCTTCTGGCCGGGCATGACGACGCCGCGGTCGAAGATCATGGTCGTGGGGAAGTGGTCGAGGTGCGCGCCGGCCCACAGCATAGCCTTGATGCCCTCACCCTTGGCGGTACCCCAGTTGAGGTTGCCCGAGAGGCTTGCCTCGAGGCCGCACTGGCGGGCGGCGAACATCTCCTTGTTGTTCACGTAGCCGCCGGTCGCGACGACGACGCCCTTCGCAGCATTGATCTTGATGTAACCGTCGGGGCCCTCGGCGATGGCGCCGGTCACCGCGCCGGCCTCGTCCTTGACGAGCTCGATGAGCTTGGTGTTGTTGCGGTAAACGCCGCCCGCGGCCTCGTAGTCGGCCTCGATGACGGCCCAGACGGCCGACTCGTCGCCGGCGGAGCTGCTGGCGTCATCGGGGTTGTCGGGCAGCGGGTCCATGGTGGCGGTGCCGTGGCCGGTCGGCCAGGTCTTGTAGCGGCCCTCGGGAGGCATGGTGTACTCGAGCGCGATGCGCTGGCCGGACTTCTCGACCTCGCCGCCGTACCACTCGACGGCCTCGGCGGAATGGTCGACCCAGTCCTTCCAGAGCTTCATGCTGCACTGGTTGAGGGCGTAGCTGACCTCGTCGTTGAGGATGGTCATGGGGTCGATGTGGACGCCGACCTCCTCCTGGTACTTGGAGTTGACGGCGCCGAAGGCCGAGGAGCGCATGCACACGCCGGCCTCGTTGGCCTCGATCCAGAGGGTGTTCGCCCCGCCGGCGGCCGCGAAGTAGGCGCAGGGCGTGCCGGACTGGCCGGCGCCCACAACGAGCACGTCGCAGTCGACGGTCTCGACGATGTCGCCCTCGGCGATGACCGGCGCCTCGCCGAGCCACTCGCCGGAGTCGGCGGCGGACTCGTCGGCGAACGCGGGCACGGCGGCGACGCTCGCCACGGCGGCGAGGGCGGCGGTTCCTGCCACGAGGTTCCTACGGGTGATTTCCATAGCGGTTCCTCCTTGTTCGTTTGCCCGCCCCGCAGGCGATTGCCGGGGCGCGGGTGCCTAAACGCTGGACAGACTTACGAGGGTACCGGGTTCGCAGCCGCCGGAGGCCGCCGCAGATGCTGATTTGTCGCGAAACTCCCCCTCGGGCGTCAATCATCATCGATGATGATGCGCGTCTAGCAGGCATTTCAAGGGTCGGTGCCGAGAACGAGATCCGACACTCCAGGAACCGGAGGCAGCGACAAGGGGTACCATACCTCCCAGCAGAGTTCGGCAGCGGGGAGGATGTCGATGGCGGGAGACAAATCGAGGACAACGGGCCGCACGCAGGCATGCCGCACGCAGGGTCAGGGCCGACCCCAAGGCCAAAGCCGCACGCAGTGCCCGGGCCGGAACCCGAGAACCCGCTCGCGCGTCGCGGACTTCCTGCGCACGATGCGGGCCGACGCGCCCTGGCTCATCCCCTGCGCCGGCACCATGGGGCTCTGCCAGTCGCTCATGTACATCCCCTTCGTCCTCGGCCCCGCAGGCAAGGGCCTCGGCGCGCAGGCGTGGTGGGACCCGGTCCCGACCATGGTGTTCTTCCTCGTCCTCAGCGCAACCATGCTCGTCGACCTCGTGGCGGCTCGGCGCGGCGCCCTCCGCGTCATCAACGCGTGCACGGTCAACCTGCCGCAGGCGGTCTGCTTTGCGGCGGGCCAGCTCCTCCTCGTGCTGCAGGGCCTCGCCGAGGCCGGGACGTCCGCCCAGCTCGCAATCGCCTGCGCGGGCGGCGCACTCGCAGGGTACGCCACCGCCTGCGCCCAGCTCAGCAGCGCCCGGTTCCTCGCCAGGCTCCGGCCCGACAAGTCGTTCGAGGTCATCCTCGCCGCACAGGTCCCGACGGTCATCGTCATGCTGTACGCCCTGCTCAGCCCCAGCGTCTGGTTCGGCCTCCCCTTTGTGGCGTTCGCGGAGGTCGCAAGAAGGTCCATCTCCGTCACCGAGGACCGGCTGCCCTTCGAGGCGCTGCTCGCGAGCGGCGCCGGGACCGAGCAGCTGGGGTCGAGCGCGCCCGCGCTCAACCTGCGCGCCGGCATCGTCACCGGCTGCACGGTCGCGCTCTGCGCGCTGACGACGTTCGTCGCGAGGAGCTGGCTGGAGGCGGCGTCCGGGGCGGCGGTGGGCTGGGCCGAGCTCGGCGTCTTCGCGGGCGTGTCCGCCGCGGTCCTCCTCACGGTCTGTTTTCTGGGTCTCGCGACGAAGACGCTGAGTCTCACGCTCGTCTTTCGCGTGGCGATCCCGTCTGTCGCCGCGGCCGCCGTTCTCGTCGCGTTCACCGGCGGGACGGACGCCGCCGGAATCGCCGCCTGCCATGCGACGATGGCGCTCGCGCTGTTTGCGATGATTCTCACGGACCAGATGGTCTGGCTGCTCACGGCAGGTTTCATGCGCGCGAACGAATCTGCCAGCGAGGTGACGGTCACCACGATGCGCACCTGCCAGTTCCTGGGCGCCACCGCCGGCGCGGGCCTCGTCCCGGCGCTCGCCCACGTCTGGGGGATCGTCCCGACCCTCTTCTGCGCGCTCGCCGTGCTGCTGGTCGCCTTTGTCGTGTGCATCCCAACGTTCGAGCCCCACCTCGTGAGCCCCGGCAAGAGCGTGCCCGACCAGCTGAAGGGCCTGGACGCCACCGACCTGGGCCGATACGCGCTCGTGGTCTCGCGCTTTGGCCTGACGGCGCGCGAGGCCGAGGTCCTGTCGCTGCTCGCCAAGGGCGCGGACGCTGCCGCCATCGCGGACCAGCTCGTGATCACCCTCTCGACGGCGAACACCCACATCCGGCACATCTACGCCAAGCTCGGAGTCCACTCCCGCCAGGAGATGCTCGCGAAGGCGGCGACTCCGGGGGACGAGGCCGAGGCGTAGGGGGTCACGCGGAGGAACGCGGAGGGCGCGCAGGGGGCCGATCGACGAGCGCACCTCCGAGGGCAGAGAGGCGAGAGGCCGGCGGGTAGGGAGACGAAGCAGACTTGCATTCTCCTGATGGGCGGCGAAACATTGCTTTCGAGCTTTTTTAGCTAACCGCTCACACATCTCCAACATGTGTGAGCGGTTAGCTAAATCGGGCCAATTGCAACTACCCGACCTTCCCCCGGCCCATTGTGCCCTCAGGCAGCAAAAGCCCAGTTCGGAGGCCTATTCGCCAGCTTAGCGCCCGTTAAAGGGATGTCGAAGTTCTATGGACCCGACCGGCTCTGCAGCGATGCGAGTACGATTTCGGACTAAGATGTAAGTACGAAATCGTACTCGCGCATATCTTGATGCGCCGACCAAAAAGTTCCAAGGAGTTCGCACCATGCTCGACAGTTCCATCGATAATCCCACCGGCACTGAGGCCGGCGCTGCGACCGTCCCCGAAGTCGGCCCTGCGGCAGCTTCCGCGGCCGTCCCCTCGCACGGGAAGCGCACCATATACGACCTGGTCAACAACACGATGCGGGCCTTCGACCAGACGTATTCGGCGTACGCGGCCCGCGTGGGACTCTCGGACAGCGCGCTCCAGGTGCTGTGGTCGATCTGCGACCTGGGCGAGGGATGCCTCCAGCGCGACGTGTGCGAGGACACGTGCATCGGCAAGCAGACGGTGAACTCCGCGGTCCACAAGCTGGCCGAGGACGGTTTCCTTCGCCTCGAGCCGGCAGCGACCGGACGCGGCATGCGCCTATTCCTCACCGAGGAGGGCCGCGGGCTGGTTGAGGAGCGCGTCGCACCGCTCTCCCGCGCCGACTACGAGGCCTTCGCGTCCCTCCCCGAGGAGGACCTCCAGGTGTGCACCCGCGTTCTGCAGGCGTATCTCGACGGGGTCAACACGCGCCTCGCCTC
>CAYMHQ010000117.1:2489-4094 GCA_964390275.1 uncultured Coriobacteriaceae bacterium | reverse complement strand
TGTTTTCAACCTCTGTTCTCACCCGACTCCGACAAGAGCTCAAGGAGCTGTTTTTCATGTCAGCCGTTTGCAAGGCACGCAAGGAACGCAAGGATCCCATCCAGATCTCGGACCACTTCAACTCGGCGCGACTGCTGCGCTACACGGCGCCGACGGCGCTCATGATGGCGTTCACGTCGATCTACGGCGTGGTCGACGGGCTGTTCGTCTCCAACTTCGCAGGTAAAGAGGCGTTTTCGGCGCTCAATCTCATCTTCCCGTTCGTCGCGCTGCTCGGCGCCATCGGGCTCATGTTCGGCACGGGCGGCACGGCGCTCGTGGCCAAGACGCTCGGCGAGGGCGACGAGAAGCGCGCCAACGGGATCTTCTCGATGATCGTGTACGCCATCCTCATCACCGGCGTGGCGGGGGCCGTCATCGGCGTCCTCTGCGTGCGGCCGATCGGCGCGCTGATGGGGGCGAGCGGGACGCTCCTCGACGCGGCGGTGGTGTACGGCGTCATCTGCTCCCTCGGCCTGCCCTTCCTCATGATGCAGCAGGCGGCGCAGAGCTTCATGTCCGCCGCGGGCAAGCCGCGCCTGGGGCTCTTCATCATCGTGGGGGCCGGTCTCGCCAACGTCGTGCTCGACGCCCTCTTCATCGTGGGATTTGGCTGGGGGATCGCCGGCGCGGCCGCGGCGACGGTGGCGAGCCAGGTCGTGGGCGGCGTGGTGCCCATCGTCTACTTCGCGCGGCCCAACAGCTCGACGCTGCGGCTCGGCAGGCCCGTCGTCGACCTGCGGGCGCTGGGCAAGGCCTGCGTCAACGGCTCCTCCGAGCTCGTGAGCAACATCGCGATGTCGCTCGTGGGCATGCTCTACAACTACCAGCTCATGCGCTACCTGGGGGCCGACGGCGTCGCGGCGTACGGCGTCATCCAGTACGTGGTGTGGATCTTCCTGTCGCTCATCATGGGATTCAGCATGGGCGCGTCGCCGCTCATCAGCTACCAGTTCGGCGCGAAGAACCGCGAGGAGCTGAGCGGCCTCTTCAAGCGCTGCCTGCGGATCATCCTCATCGCCGACGTCGCGCTCACCGCGCTCGCCCTGCTGCTCGCGCGCCCCGTCGCCCTGCTCTTTGTGGGGTACGACGCCGAGGTGACCCAGCTCACCTGCGACGCGCTCTCGGTCTACTCGTTCGTGTTCCTGCTCTCGGGCGTGAGCATCTTCGGCTCGGCGTTCTTCACGGCGCTCAACAACGGCCTCGTCTCGGCCGCCATCTCGTTCCTGCGCACGCTCGTGTTCGAGACCTCCGCCATCATGGTGCTGCCGATGATCTTTGGCGAGATGGGCATCTGGTCGGCCATCCTGGTGGCCGAGGGGATGTCGGTCCTGATCACCACCGTCTTCCTGGTGAAGCTGCGCAAGGACTACGGGTACGCGTAAACGAGCGAAGAAAGCCCGCGGCTGAGAAAGCCCAGCTAGTCGAGGCCGCCCGGTCTCCCGACGAGGGGAGGCCGGGCGGTTTGCGTTTGCGGGCGAAGTTGCGTGCCATTACAGTTGCGTAGAATCGAAGCTGTCGGTAAACCTGCAGGTAGATGCGCCAAGCATACCAGCCTATCGAACG
>CAYMHQ010000117.1:0-2389 GCA_964390275.1 uncultured Coriobacteriaceae bacterium | reverse complement strand
CTATGTGACACTGTGTGAATTATCTTTCCGGCAGGACCGCCCCTCCGTCAGCCTCAGCCTGAACCCCCTGCAGGAACAATTTGATTCTCGCATGCCGCCCTCCCTGCTTGAATGGCGTGTAACGACCCGGGCGTCCCAAAGCGGCTCCGGTCCGGGCCGCATCCGATCCGACCAAAGGGAAGGGGTACGAACCATGAGCACCAGAAACAGCACGCGCACCACCGTCTCCGCCTCCGCCGCCGGCAGCAGCAGCGCCATCGACCGCCGTTCGTTCGTCTCGGGGGCAATCGCCGCCGGAACGCTCGCCGCGACGGCGACCACCTTCGCGGGAGAGGCCCTCGCGGAAGAAGCCTCCGCCGCCGAGAGCGACGCCGAGGAGCAGGCCGAACTCGTCCCCGCAGAGATCGTCGATGCCGACGTCGTGGTGGTGGGGTGCGGCGTTGCCGGCATCAGCGCCGCGACCGCAGCCGCCGAGACGGGGGCGAGCGTCGTCGTGTTCGACCCGGCGGTGGGCGTCATCGGGACGAACGCCGTGAACACCGTGGGCATCTACGGCGTGGGGAACCCCGACGACGTCTATGCGCACTTCGACGCGATGACGGCCGAAAGCAACTACATGCTGCCCAACGCGTTCCTCATGAACTACCTGCGCACCATCGACAGCGTCATGGGGCGCTACATCGAGAAGGGCATGACCGTCATGCCCAGCCAGAGCGAGATTCCCACCGAGGAGAACCCGGGCTACCACGGCGCCGGCTCCATCGTCGGAACCTACTCCTACATTCTGCTCACCCGCGGCCTCGACCGCGCAGGGGAGTACGAGGCCATGCTCGCCTCCTACCCCGGCATCGACCAGCGCTGGGAGCACACGGTGAAGCAGCTCGTCATCGACGCCGACGGCCGCGTCACCGGCGTCCTCGCGGTCGACGCCGAGGGACGCGTCGTCCAGGCGAACGCGCGGGGCGGGGTGGTCGTGTGCACGGGCGGCTTCATCCACAACGCGGAGATGGTTGACCGCTACATGGGCGGCGTCACCGTCTACTCGTTCGCCCACGAGCACAACGACGGCGCGGGCATCACGCTCGCCCAGAGCGCGGGGGCGCAGCTCGGCAAGAACTTCGCGCTCAACCTCTCCGAGGGCGGCGGCCTCAATCACAAGTCGAACGAGTTCAACACGTCCCTCTTCGGCACTCGCGGCATCTCCCGCTCCCCGCTCATCGGCGACGTCATCCTGAACCGCCGGGCCGAGCGGTTCGTGGACGAGTCGGTCATGGTGCAGAAGACGGCCATGTTCTGCAGCGAGGCGTTCACCCGCGAGGGCGGCACGTTCTACACGGTGATGTCCCAGAAGACGATGGACGCGCTGGCGGGCGAGAGCATCATCCAGTACTGCCAGGACGCGTTCGGCTACACGATGGAGCACCCCATCATGGCGATGTTCTTCGCCGAGCCGCTCTCGTCGATCGCCGAGGACGCCCAGGCGGCCGCCGACGAGGGCTGGTGCTGGAAGGGAGCCACGTTCGCCGAGCTTGAGGAGGCGAGCGGCCTGACCGGCCTCGCCGCGACGATGGAGCGTTACAACGGCTTCTGCGCCGCCGGCCTGGACGAGGACCTTCACAAGGACCCGGCGTTCCTTCAGCCGTACGACGAGTCCGACGGCCCGTTCTATCTGATCGAGCACGACCTCTCCGCCTGGACCACGCAGGGCGGCGTCATCATCGACGGCAACTGTCGCGCCCTCAGCCACGGGCGCACCGTCATCGAGGGCCTCTACGTGGCGGGCACCGACGCCGACGACAACATGGTGCCGTACAAGTTCGCGGGCACCTGCCAGGGCTTCTCCATCGGGTCGGGCGCGATTGCCGGCAAGCACGCGGCCGAGCGCGCGCTGGCGTAGGCAACCGGCTCCCGCAAGACCGACCGCCCGCAAAACCAGCGCGCGTGAGACCAGGCCCGGCGACCGGTATCCTGCCGGGTCGCCGGGCCTGCCGCTACGCCTCCGACGGCGGCCCTGCCTCGTCCCCTTCAGCCTCGGTTCCCTCCGTCTCCTCCGCCCCCGCCTGTTCCGTATACGTGCCGGTGAGGTCGTTCAGGGCCTCGACGAGGGCGTCGGCGAACAGGCGGGCGGCGGGCGAGAGTGCGCGACCTCGCTTGGCGATGAGGCGCGCCTGCAAGGGGATGGCATCCTCGTCCACGAACGGGATAACTCGGCAGCGGCGGGCGGTCTCGAGCACGCTGTGGCACGCGGGGATGAGGCCCACCGTCTCACCGCGGGCAAGCTCCTCCATGAACGAGCCGCGCGTATCGGAGAAGCGCGGCTTGAACCCGTAGGCGGCGCAGCGCTCCATGATGGCGAACGTCGGCCAGCTCGACCCGGAGATCGGCGGGA
>CAYMHQ010000116.1:0-8886 GCA_964390275.1 uncultured Coriobacteriaceae bacterium | reverse complement strand
GCGCGGTAGGGAGCATCGTCCCAGCTAGATGCCATCTCATATACTTCGCCCGATTGGAATCAAGCCCTCTGCCCGATTACCGTTTGCCACTCTCGGCGTCATGATGTGCCCTGCCGTTGGCCCGACGCTGGCCCGCCGTTGGTCCGGCGAAGATGCCGGCGCAGGCCTCGTTGGGCAAGCAACAATCATCGTGAAAGGAACATCATGGCAGCTTCATTTGTTGGTCGCGTTCCTCGTCCGCAGGCGTTGGTCGGCCGCAGGCAGTTCGTCGTGCTCGGCGGCGTCGCGGCCGGCATGCTTGCCCTTGGCGAGCTGGCGCCTGTCGCTCGCGCCGATTCCGCAGCCGTCCCGTCCAACTCAACCCAGACCTACACTCCCGGCACCTACACCGCGACCTCCCGCGGCAAGAAGGCCCCTCTCTCGGTGAGCGTCACCTTTGAGGAGCATTCGATCGCCAGCGTCGAGGTCACCGAGTCGGGCGACACCCCGCGCATCTCCGCCCCCGCCATCTCCACCATCCCCGGGCAGATCGTGGCCTGCCAGTCGCTGGGCGTCGACTCTGTGAGCGGCGCCACCTACACCTCGCTGGCAATCGTGAACGCCGTGGCCGATTGCGTCGACCAGGCAGGCGGCGACTCCGCCGCGCTGCGCGAGGCACCGGGTGCCGAGAAGTCCACCGAGACGGTCGAGATGGATGCCGACCTGGTGGTTGTGGGCGCCGGCGCCGCGGGCATGGCGGCCGCGCTCGAGGGTGCCCTTCAGGGCGGCAAGGTGGCCGTGTTCGAGAAGTGCGCCTACATCGGCGGCAACGCCCTCGTCTCGGGCGGCGTCCTCACCTACATCGACGCTCCCCAGGAGCTGCGCCAGGAAGTGAACGACGGCTACCGGAACTACTTCCAGCAGTCGCTTGAGGAGGCCGCGCAGATCGGCGTGTCCCAGGAGCACATCGACTACGTGCGGCAGCAGTGGGACGAGTACTACGCCGACGGCGCCACGACGCTGTTCGACTCGCCCGAGTGGCAGGCCATCTGCGACCTGCTCGCCAGCGGTGCCGAGTCGGTGTCCGAGGAGGACTACCAGGGCACCCTCGCCTACGCCCAGTCCAACCTGCCGCTCATGGAGTGGCTCTCCCAGTTCGAGATTCCCTACAGCAAGCTGTGCTCCGTCGTGGGCTACCCCTGGCCCGACAACGTGCGCACGCAGGAGGGCGAGTGCGGCGAGGGCTGGTTCGCCGGCTTTGACGATTACATCAGCCGCACCAACCCCACCATCGACTTCCTGTTCTCCACGCCTGCCACCGAGCTCATCCAGGGCGACGACGGCACGGTGACGGGCGTTGTGGGCGTCTGCTCCGACGGCACCACCTACCGCGTGAACGCCGGCAGGGGCGTCATCCTGGCAACCGGCGGCTTCAGCGGAAGCCGCGAGCTGCTCGAGGCCTACGACGACGGCTGGGACTTCGCGAGCAAGGACGTCATTCCCACCACGAACAACTTTGGCCACACGGGAGACGGCCTCAAGATGGCCCTCGCTGCCGGCGGAGTCGTGGAGGAGTCGAATCCCAACTTCATGCTCCTGCCCATGGCCAGCGCCGTGGACTACACCGTCGACGCCGTGGTGGGCAACTCGAGCAACGGCCTTCTTGTCAACGCGGAGGGCGGGCGCTTCGTGGACGAGTCGGGCGACCGCAACGACATCTGCAGCGCGATGATGCGCCAGACCGACGGCATGTGCTACCTGCTCAGCGACAAGAACAGCTGCAACATTGCCGACGGCCTGACCGCCCTGGGCTCCGACGTGGAGCAGGCTATCGCCTACGGCAAGGTCTACCGCGCCGACACGGTGGCCGAGCTTGCCGGGCAGCTGGGCATCGACGCCCAGGTGCTCCAGGACACCGTGGACGCCTACAACGACGCGGTGCGCGCGGGCAGCGACCCCGAATTCGGCCGAACGCTCTTTGACGACGAGAGCTTTGTGGTCGAGCCGCCCTTCTACGCCTATCCGTGCACCTGGGCCGCCCACATCACCAACGCGGGCGTTTCCGTCGACGACGACGGCGCGGTGGTCGACGAGTCCGGCGCCGCGATCGCCGGGCTGTACGCGGCGGGCGAGGTCGCTCCCACGGGCGGCGGCATCGACGTCATGGCCTACGGCGTTGCGACGGCCGACGCGGTCATGGGCGCGTAAACGCAAGGGATAGACAGGCTTGAACTGCAGGGCCCTCGTCGGTGCGCCGCACCCTCGGGGGCCTTTCGCGTCTCCGGCGTGCGCTTCCGGTGAGCCCGAGGTGTGCCCGATGCGGCGGACAACCCGTGCGGCCTGCACGTGTTAGGGATATGATTCCCGGAAGCAAAAGGAGGTTCCGGGGGAGAATGGGTGTCGAGCATGGGCGTTGAGGCGGGGAGAGGACGACAGCTGTCGCAAGAGGGCGGCGGGCGCGTGGTCATTCATGCCGTCGGCCTGGGGCTCGTGTGGGCGTGGATCTACTGCGTCTCGGTCACGCCCTCTATCGCCACGGGCGGCGTGGGGATCGATCCCACAAGCGTGGAGTGGCTTACTTCGTCGCTCGCCAACGTCGTCGCCCTCTTTGTGTGCGGCTTTCTGTTCCGCAGCCGTCCGAGCGGACGCGTATCGGTTGTCCTTGCCGGTGTCATCCCCGCGCTGGGAACCGTGACGATCTCCCTTTCCGAAGATATCGGCTGGCTTCTCGCTCTCGGCGGTCTGGCCTGCGGTCTGGGTTATGCCATGCTGTGCGTGCTGTGGGGCGTCGCGCTGTCGAGGCTGGAGATCGAGCAGGCCGAGATCGCGGCGCCGGGGGCGTGCGTCGTGTGGATGGCGTGCGCGCTCGTCTTTCCGTCCATCACAGGAGCGGCGGGCGTCGTGGGCACGTCGCTCATGCCTCTGCTGTCCGCGGTTCTGCTGCATGCGACGGCGAAGGCCGCCGGTCGTCCCGGGGCAACGGGCGCGTTGCGGGCGGATGAAGCCGCTCCCACCGCCGCCGGCGTGTTCAGGCCCGGCTCGTTCATCCGGCTCTGCCTGGCGCTGTGCGCGACCTACGTCGTCATCGGTCTGCTCGACGTCGTCAACGACTGCACCCCGCTTGTAGTGGGCCCCGCCAATGTCGACCTGCTGAACTTTCTGGGTTCGGGCTTCGGCGTCGCCATGGCGGCGGCGTTCGTCGCCTTCAACGTTCGCGTGGACGCGGGCAGGCTCTACCGCTGGCTGGTGCCGGTTCTCATGCTCGGTCTGGCATTTTGCGCCCGGGGTGGTTCTGGCGGGTCGGCCCTGTCGACGGTTATCTGCACGGGGGCGGACGTCTGCGTGCAGGCCATGGCCATACTCTGTGTGTTCGCGATTCATCGCGACGAGGGCCTGAGCGTCGCGCTTGGCATCGGCTGCGCGCAGGGCTTCATCCAGCTGGGCGTGCTGGTGGGGAATGCCTTGGGCGCCGGTGCGTTTAACCTGGTCGTGGGCGCGGGAGGGCTGGAAGCCCAGGCCGCCCTGGTGCTCGGGTGCGTTCTTTGCTGCTTTGCGGCGCTTGTGCCTCAAACCGGCCGTCGCCGCGCGGACGAGCAGCCGGACCCCAGCGTGGCCATCGAGGCTGTGGCGGCGCGCTATCGCCTGACGCAGCGTGAGACCGAGGTGCTCGACCTGCTGGCGCAAGGCCGCACCCAGCCCTACATCCGCGACGTCCTCCAGCTGTCCAAGGGCACGGTGGCCACCCATGCCGCCCACATCTACGCCAAGCTCGGCGTGCATTCCAAGCAGGAGCTCATCGACTTGGTCGAGGCGGAAAAGGGAGCGGAATGACGGCCGTCTAGCTGGGACGACGCTCTCTTCCCACGCAAAGGCGCCGGCCCTCCCCAACTGCGGGAAGGGTCGGCGCCTGCAGTTCAGCGCATCTTATCCGCGCGCTTTCCGTACTTCCGTGCTCGCTTACTCGCCTACTTCCCCTCGGCGACCTTCGCGGCGAGCGCCTTGCCCACGAGGCGGCCGAACGTGGCGCAGCGGCCGGCGTTGAGGCCCGCGGCGAGGTTGGGATAGGTGCCCGCGTAGAAGGCGCCCTGGTCGTTGCCGATGACGTAGACGCCCTCCATGGGGGTGCCGTCGGCGCCGTAGGGCTGGCAGTCGTGGTTGGCGACGATGCCGTCGAGCGTGCAGAGGGTCAGGCCGCCGCACTTGGTGCCGTAGAAGGGCGCGGTGCGCAGCTCGGAGAGGCGGAAGGCCTCCTTGCCAAAGTCGGGGTCGTGCTGGTTGTCGAAGTTCTCGTTCTGGCGCTCGCACGTCTTGAGGAACGTCTCGACGTCGGTGATCTCGAGCTTCTCGGCCAGCTCCTCGAGCGTGTCGGCCTTCTGGATGAAGCCCTCGCCCACGAAGTACTCGATCTCGCCCGCCACGTACTCCTCGAGGTTGTTCGGCACGGAGTCGTGGTCGGCGCCCTCGCGGTACACGAGCGTCGAGCAGCCGGTGGTGTGGAAGCGCGTCACGTCGGCGATCCAGCCGGCGTCCCAGATCTGGTGCCAGAAGCGCAGGCCCTCGGGCTGCTTGCCAATGGCGTGCATCACAAAGTCGTACGGCGCGCTCTCGTTGTGGAAGCGCTCGCCGGCGTGGTTCACGCGCAGGAACGGCTGCGAGCTGAAGAAGAAGTAGCCGTAGTCGCCAAAGTGGCTGTACGGGTCGCCGATCTGCTGGTCGTTGCGCAGCAGGCCTCGGTTAAAGATGAGCGAAGTGTGCACGGCGTCCATGCTCGCGCCGGCCCACAGCAGCGCCTTGATGCCGTCGCCCGTGCACGAGGGGAAGGCGTCGAGGCAGCTCAGACCCGTGTAGTTCTGGTACTGGAGCGCCTTGTACATCTCCTGGTTCATCGCGTAGCCGCCCGTGGCAACCACCACGCCGGCCGAGGCGTTGATGCGGATGTAGTCGCCCTCGGGATTGGTGGCGTAGACGCCGCGGCAGACGTTGCCCTCCATGATGAGCTCGACGAGCGCGGTCTCGTAGCGCACCTCGCAGCCCTCGAAGCTCTGGATGTACGCGTCCATCACGACGGCGACCTCGGACTCGCGGTCGGGGTAGGCGCCGTTGGTGCCGTGGCCGGTGGGCCATTCAAGGTACCTGGTGCCCTCGGGCATGTTGTACTCGAGCTGAACCTCGAGGCCGTTCTTGGCGAGCAGGTCCTCGTACCAGTCGACGGTCTCGCCGGAGTTGTCGGCCCAGATGCGCACGAGGCCGGTGTCGATCTGGCCGCAGGCGTAGCGGTCGAGGTCGGTCATGATCTCGACGGGGTCGATGAAGGCGCCCTTCTCCTGCTGCTGGCGCGAGTTCACGGCGCCGATGGCGGAGCTGCGGATGTTGTTGCCCACGCTGTTCTTCTCGATGAGCAGCGTCTTGGCGCCGCCCTCTGCCGCGGCGGTCGCGGCGAAGTAGCCCGAGGAGCCCGCGCCGATGACGAGGACCTCGCACTCGACGGTCTCGACGCAGTCGGCGTCGGTGACGGCGGGCGCCTCGCCCAGCCACGCGGGTGCAGCGGCGCCCTCGGCGGTGGCGGCGGACTCCTCGGCGACGGCCATCGACGCGGTCATCGCGCCCACGGCGGCGGCGCCTGCCCCGGCGACGAACGTGCGGCGGTTCATGGAAGTGCTCATACGCGCTCTCCTTTGCTAATCGTGCGGTAAACTGTACGCGTGCGCAGCGGTTGCGGCGTGCGCTTTCGACCCCCGATGCTACGGCCGCCCGGCGCCGCGGTCATCGGGCGAAACGCGCGTTTCCGCAATCACGTGTTTCACGTGTTGGCACGCTGAGCAGGGAGAACGTCCGGGCGGTCCGCAGCCGCGACTGGGATATACTCAGCTGCCGGCTCCACTGGTGTAGTCGGCGCCGCCGGTCTGGCGGGCGCCGTCGGTTCTGATCGGGAGGTGACGTCATGGAGGAGCGGAGTCAGATCGTGTTCATGCAGGTGCGCATCGTGCGCATGTACGCGGCCGCCCACGGCGTCACGCTCGCCGAGGTCTCGGCGGGATAGGGGGCGCGGACATGGCGGACAAATCGAGCGAGGAGGGGAAGGCGCGCCAGCTGGGCCAGCCGGGCGGTCTCGCCGGACGCATCGGCGCGGCGCTCTCACCGCGCTACCTCAGCCTCGGCCTGATCTGGAGCTGGATGACCTGCGCGTGGGTCGCCGAACCGGTCGCGAACGGCCTGGGCGCGGTCGACGGGCTCGCAATCTTTTCGGGCGAGGCGTGGCTGCCCTCGGCGGCGATCGTCGTGGTGGGGCTCTTCCTGCTGCCGCTGTTCGCGCGGTCCCGGAGCCGGCTGCCCCTGTGGGCGGTCGTCGTGTGCGCCGCGGCCTGCGCGATCGGGACGTTCCTTCGCCTCGTGCTGCCCGTCGGCGCGCTCACCGCGTGGGGCCTCGGAATCCTCACAGGCCTGGGGTCCGCTGGCCTCCTCATCGGCAGCGCGGGGCTTCTGAGCGAGCTCGACACGGAGCGCCTCGAGGTGGTGATGCCGGCGAACGGCCTGGTATCCGCCCTGTGCAGCCTGCTCGTCTCCGCGATGGCGCCGCTCGTCACCGTCATCTTCTCCTCGCTGCTGCCCGTTCTCGCCGGGGCGTTGCTGGTTCGCGCGATGGCTGCCGAGGACTCCGCGCATGCAGTGCCCGATGCGTCCTCCGCACCCGGCTCGTCCTCCGTGGCGCCGTGCGGGAGCCTCGCCGCCAACCTGGGCACCACGGTGGCCGCCGTGCTCACCAACCTCGTCGCGTTCCTCGGCGTCTGCTTCCTCGAGTCGAAGCTGCCCGTCAGCCTCGCCGAGCAGTCCGATCCTTGGGTCTCCCTGATCATCGGGGTCGCGTCGCTGGCGATCGTCGTGCTCGTCATCGGCAACACGGTGCGCGTGGAGGCCACGGGACTCTACCGATGGGTGCTGCCCCTCGTCATCTGCTGCCTCGCGCTGTCGCTGCTCGGGAGCGAGGCCTTCGATGCGGCGACGTATTTCATCGGCGAGGTCTGCGACTATTCGCTGCTCGTGCTGCTGGGCGTGTACTTCATCACGCTCGCGCACCGCGGGGTGCTCTCGGGCTGCGCGGCGGCGGGGCTGTGCTACGGCTCGTGCCAGCTCGGCGTGCTGCTGGGCAACCTGCTCGCGGCCGGTGCGCAGGGGAGCTTCGAGACCGACCTGGCGTGCACCGTGGGATGCATCTGCTTGCTCGCGGCGATGGGCGCTCTGCTGCCGTGGATTGCCGGGCGGAGGAGGCCGGTCGGTGGCGCGACGGTCGGGGTCCTGGCTGGCGGGGCGGTGGTGCGTGCGGGCGTCGCCGCAGGTAGCGAGGTCGGCGAGGTCGGCGACGTGTTCGCGTGCGCCATGGGCGCCGACGGGTTCGCATGCGCCGACGGTGCTGCCAGTGCCGCCGGCGGGTTGACGCTGCCGGGCGGCGACTCGGGTGCGCTTGACGCCGCCTGCGCGCGGATCGCCGAGGCGTACGGGCTCTCCGCGCGCGAGCTCGAGGTCCTCGGCTACCTGGCGCGCGGCCGCACACAGCCCTACATCCGCGAGGCTCTGCTGCTCTCCAAGAACACCGTCAGCTCGCACGTGCAACATATATATACCAAGCTCGGCGTCCATTCGAAGCAGGAGCTCATCGACCTCGTCGAGGGCGAGCGGCGCGAGCACCTGGGATAGGGGAGCGGCGCGCTCCGGGTGGTGTTGGCGAGCGTGGGCCTGCGCCTCGGGCTGGCGTGACAATCATTATCATCATCACGCGCGGCTTCATTGTCATATGAGTATGATAATGATCATGATGACGATGGCGGGGGTCTTGGCTGTCCGGGTGTCACAAGCGTGTATCTACGGCTGTGCTATACAATCAGGGCGTATCATCCGCCTATGAAGCCAAGCAGCCCGGCAACGCCAAACGGTCCGACCGCGCCAGACAGCCCGGGCTTGCCAACGAACCGTCCCCACGAAAGGAGCCCCATCATGAGCGAAGCAATCGAGAACATGCTCACCCGCCGCAGCGTCCGCGCCTACAAGGACGACCCGGTGCCCGTCGAGGTGCTGGAGCGCGTGCTTGAGGCCGGCAGCTACGCACCCACCGGCATGAACCGCCAGTCGCCCGTCATGATCGCCGTGACCGACAAGGCCATGCGCGACCGCCTCTCCCGCATGAACGCCCAGATCATGGGCGTGAGCAGCGATCCCTTCTACGGGGCGCCGGCCGTGGTGGTCGTCCTCGCCGACAAGTCCATGCCCACCCACGTCTACGACGGCAGCCTCGTCATGGCGAACCTCATGCTCGCGGCGCACGACCTGGGCCTCGCGAGCTGCTGGATCCACCGCGCCAAGGAGGAGTTCGAGAGCGACGAGGGCAAGGCGATCCTCGCCGAGCTCGGCATCGAGGGCGACTACGAGGGCATCGGCCACTGCATCCTGGGGTACGCCGCCGGCCCCGAGCCCGAGGCCAAGCCGCGCAAGGAGAACTACATCTACCGCGTCTACGGGGAGTAGGCCGAGGTAGAAGGGCAGATCTGACCGCGAAGGTGCCGGCCGCTCCGGGTTCCCGGGCGGTCGGCGCTGCGTCTCGGTTCGTCCTGGCCCGTCTGCCGAACCTGAGATTTTCCGGGAGAACGCGGCCGTGCTAGGTATCGCGCCCCCTTCGGCGGTATAGGGTAAGCCAACGAATCCGAGGGGCAAGGGGGCGTCCATGTGTGCGAAGGGTCTGCGTGGTCTGGGGAAGGCGATCCGGTCGCACTTGGGCGCCGGCTCCCCTGCGTCTGGTGAGGTTCCCACTCCTGCCGGCACCCCCATCGCCAGCGCTTCCGTTCCCTCCGCCGGCGGTGCCCCCAAGTCCGCCATCCCCCTCGTCCCCGTCGCTCCCGCTGCCGCGGGCCCCTCGCG
>CAYMHQ010000115.1:7554-8906 GCA_964390275.1 uncultured Coriobacteriaceae bacterium | reverse complement strand
ATTCGGATTTTCCGGAAGCGCAGGTAGATGAGGACAGCCACCTGTTGCGTCGCCGCTTTGCAACAAGGCGAAGATGTACATCCTGTTGCCCTTTCCGACGTTGTGTAATCGCGGGCGTTTCTCGTCTCCGCTGCGTTCGCGTCCCGTGGTAACGCATAATAGCGTCCGTTCGTCGGCTCGTGCGCCGCGTTGGGTTCGCGACGGATGGAGGGCCGGGAAGTGACTGGGATTAGATTGAGCCGAGGCCGGGCTGTGAGATCCGACCGAGGCTGGGATGAGGGGCCGGATGATGATCGGGACGAGGACTTGGACGCGGAGGTCTGCCGTGCTGTTCGCTGCCGGCCTGCTGACGATGGGGATGGTTGGATTGACGACGGGATGCCAGAGCGATCGCGCGCAAGGGGAGGGTTCCTCCGAGGAGTCCGAGGCCGCCGGGGCGGTTGAGACTACCGGGACGGTCGAGGCCGCTGGCGAGCCCACGCCGACCGCGAGCGTTAAGACGGTGACCGCGGGGGACGTCGAGATGGATTACGTCGTCTTCGGCAGCGGCGAGAAGACCTTCGTGATTCTCCCCGGGCTCTCGGTGCACAGCGTGACGGGCTCGGCGGACGCGATCGCGGCTGCCTACAAGGACTTTACCAGCGAATACACGGTGTATCTCTTCGACCGGGCCAAGGATGTCCACGAGGGCTACACCGTGAGGGACATGGCCGATGACACCGCGGCGGCGATGACGGCGCTGGGCATTGAGGATGCCGACGTGTTCGGGGCGTCGCAGGGCGGGATGATCGCGCTCTACCTCGCCATCGACCATCCGGAGCTCGTCCACAAGATGGTCCTCGGTTCGACGCTCGCGAAGCCCAACGACACGTCCAGGCAGGTGGTTGGCGAATGGGTTCGGCTGGCGGAGAGCGGCGACGAGGCCGGCCTGCTCGAGAGCTTCGCGGACACCGTCTATTCCGAGACGACCCTCGAGGCGTACCGCGACACGATCATCTCGTCCAATACGGGCATCACCGACGAGGAGTTCCGGCGCTTCGTCATCCTGGCGGAGGCCTGCGGGACGTTCGACTGCTCCGACGAGCTCTCGTCCATCGAGTGCCCGGTTCTCGTGCTGGGCTCGGAGGGTGACCGCGTGGTGACCGCGGAGGGCTCAAGGCAGATTGCCGAGGCCCTGAGCTGCGAGATCTATCTCTACGACGACAGCTACGGACACGCCGTGTACGACGAGGCGCCGGATTACAAGCAGCGGATTCTGGACTTTCTCGCGGAGGAGTAGCGCGGAGTAGGGCGAGCGATGCGGGGGAGCGCGGGGCGACTCCGCGAGTGGGGGCGACGCAAGTGTCTACGAG
>CAYMHQ010000115.1:4191-7454 GCA_964390275.1 uncultured Coriobacteriaceae bacterium | reverse complement strand
TCGAGTACCTGTCCGCCCATGACCTTCTTCACCCCTTCGACGACTCGGTCGTACTTCCGTGCAAGGTTCTCGGCGACCTTGATCGTCATGTCGACGATGGAACGCCTGGTAAACTCGTCAATCTCTCCGTGCGACACCAGCTCTTCGAGCCGCCGCTTCAACTCGACGTACGTGGTGATGAGCCGCGCGTACGCCTCGTCGTCCCTATTATAGAGTGCGAACTCGTGCTCGTAGGCAAAGAGGTGGAAAGGCAGCAGGATTAGCAACTCCTCGTCGAACAGCTCGTCGAGGCTGCACTCCGCGACCGAAAGCACCTCCATGCGGTAATGCCAGTCGGGTTCCCCGGGCGCCTGGCCGGCGAGCATGACGTCCTGCTGTCCGGTGGGGGCTTTCCGCAGGTAGAGCACGCCGGCGCGGGGACAGTGCATCACGGACCCGTCGTTTGCGCGGATGGCGTCCTCCATCGCGATCGACATGTCGTACCGCAGCATCCTGAACAGCATACCTCCTGCCGGCGTGCTCTGGCATTCGAGGTGGTAGCTCTTCTCGCTGCCAGGCGGTCCCACAAGGATGTTCGAGTCCGAGACGAGCTTCTTGACCCCTCCGTCAGCGGAGGGGCTGAAGTGCTCGTTCTGGCGCAGGTAGATGGGCGCGTCGCGCGGGAGCGATTCGTGAAACAGCCTGTTCAAGAGGGGGATTGCGAGCCGCGTGCAGTCGTGGAGAGAGGTTCTGAACACGTCGTCGTAGGGAGTGCCGATCTCATCGCTCAAGGGTCCGTCCTTTCCGCGTCTGTCCTCCTGTTTTGCCGTATGTCGATGTGTGAAGTGAAATGTGATGTGCCGTTGAGGGCAGTATACCCGCGGAAGGCCGGTATGGGTGTACCCAATATGGGACTCATATAACATACATTCGATGTAGTAAATGTGCGGATTTCGAACAGGTCCGATTTGGCCGGGCGTATCCATCAATTGCTGAACCATCACCAAACAGGCAGGAAAACTCCACAGGCGGAGGGCTCGGCGGAGGTTCGGCGGGAAGCAAATAGGGCGCCGGCGCTGTGCCCGACGCCCTCCGGTACGCCCGTCCCCCTCGCCCTACCTGTTCCACCGCCCGCCGAGTTCGTCGCGGAACTCCTCATGTTCCCGCAGGTAGGGGTCCTGGTCGCCGCAGATGGCATAGTCGCAGAAGTCTCCGCGGCCGAGCGTGGTGGTGCGCACGAGGCGCGCGTGGATGACCTCCATGGCGGCGTAGTCGACGTTGCAGAGCGCGGGCAGGATGTCGAGCAGGTCGTGGTCGCGGGCGAACTGGGCGACCGGGCAGGCGGTGAAGCGGTATCGAATCGGCTCGCCTTTCCGATACGGCTCGACCTCCATCTCGTAGTCGTGCCATTTTTCGCAGCGCCCCTCGGCCTTCTTGAACGCCGTGTACATCAGTCGTTTGAAGAGCGGCTTGTTGACGTCGACGAAGCTCAGCTTGCGGAACGACTCCAGGAAGACTTCGCCGTACATCTCCTCGATCTCCGCGAACGAGGTCACGTCCCGGCAGACCACGTAGTACGCGAGCGTCATGATGTTGTCGTACGTCCCGCCGACGCCGTTGTGGAAGTTCCGCTTGCCGCCGAGGTCGGTGCGGAAGTCTTTGAGCCAGTCGACAAACTGCAGCTGAACGGCGGTGAAGACCTCCTCGCGCCTGTCCTCGGGATAGTGCAGGGCGATGCGCTTCAGGATCTCCTGCTTGCACTTCTCCGAGTACAGGGCGTGGCAGGACCGGTCGAACTCCAACTCGCTGTCGTTCATGGCGCTGGGACCTCCGTCGTGTCGCGTCGCGTGCCCGCGTGCGGCGCACACTACAGTTCTACCTCGCGCGATACTCCCTCGGCAGCATCCCGGTCTCGCGGCGGAAGACCTCGGCGAACCGGCTCGCGCACGTGTAGCCCACGATGCGGGTGATCTGCTCGATCGGGATGTCGCTCTGGCGCAGCAGCGATGCGGCCTGGCTCACGCGGCGCGCCTGGATGTAGTGGACGAGCGTGGAGCCGGTCACCGCCTTGAAGCACACCTTGAACTTGGTGGTGCCCATGCACGCGGCGCGCGCGAGATCGGCGAGGCAGAGCTCGCTGGCGCAGTTGTCGTCGATGAAGCGGGCGATGTCTCGGATGCGCAGCTCGTCGTCGGGGCTGACGTTGCGTGCGGCGGGTTCCTCCTCCTGCGGCTGCGGAGGCTGCTGCCGGCGCTGGAGGGCCCTCTTTGCAAGGAGCCCCATCGCCTCGGAGACCTTCCCCTCGTAGAACCGTGCGTCGTGCGACTCGTGCCCCGGCCTGGGTCGGAGGTCGAGCAGCAGGCTGCGCATCTCGGGGAACTCCGGCGCCTCCCCGGACGGCTCGCCGAGTGAAGCGATCGCCTCGGCGATGTCGTCCATGCTGGCGATGCCCGCGGTGCTGCTGGCGCTGACGATGCCGGAGGGGCTGCCCTCGGTGGGCCAGCTCTCCAGACAGGCGCGTGCGAACTCGGGGCTGACCTCGAGCGCGACCGCCTTCACGGGGACTCCGCCGTGGACCACGCCGCGCCAGCTGCCCTTTCCGCAATGCCCCCGGAGGCTTCTGGCGCGAACCCTGCGATACGGGTCGAGCTGTTCGCCCGAGACGGACTTGAGCCAGGCGAGCGAGATGCATTCGGGCAGGTCGAACGCGAGGACGGTGTCGTGCGCAAGGGACAGGTCGAGCACCGAGACCGTCCATTCCCCGGTGGGGGAGCACATGTGGAACGCGCCCGACATCTCGTCCGAATCGATGCGGCGGGTGCTCCACAGGGGGCCGAACCCGGGCGGGTTGTCGGACGGCTCGAACCCGGCCTCGGCGATGATGCCGGTCTGGGCGAGCTTGCGGTCCGGGCGCTCGGGGAGCGGCAGGGGCTGGGACTGCTCGGGAGGGCAGTTCGATGCAGGCGTGCGTCGTTCGGGCACGATTGCTCCTTGGTTGAGACGGCCCTGGGGTCGACGGATGGGTGACGGAATGGCGGTTCAAGATGACGATGCAGAATGATAGCGCATGGAATTAGAGGGGGCTAACGTCAACTTAGATAAGTCTAACACGTTTCAGGCCTGCGTGCGGAGGTTGGGTGGAGCCGGGCGGGATCGGAGGTCGCTCTGGCCCAGCGGTGACCGGGATCAAGATGCCCACGGATTGTTCTCGCGGCTGGCTAAATCCGGGCGAAATCAATTGTGTGGGCCGTAACTCGGCGGCGAGACGGTTGGGGGTGAATCTC
>CAYMHQ010000115.1:0-4091 GCA_964390275.1 uncultured Coriobacteriaceae bacterium | reverse complement strand
CGAAATCAATTGTGTGGGCCGTAACTCGGCGGCGAGACGGTTGGGGGTGAATCTCTCGGGGAGAGCGTTTCCCGAGTATGCAGTGATCCCTCCCGGACGCGCTCATCCTCATCAACTCATCAATACCGCAAACTATATGTATATTTGTAGAATGTCCCATGCAACGGACACTCAAATTTGTGGAACAGTCTATACTGACCTCACCGACAGCTCATCAGGAAACGAAAAATCCCAAGGCGCGGGCGACTCGGCAGAGTCAGACCCTGCGCGGAAAGGACGGCCCTATGAGTAGTAACACACCCTACGACGACGTGTTCAGAACCCTGCTCGACCAGTGTCCGCAGCTCGCGATTCCGCTCATCAACGAGCTGTTTGGCGAGTCGTACCCGAGCGACACGCCAATCGTCCTGCGTCAGAACGAGCATTTCCTCGACGCCGGCGGCGCAGCCGGACGGGGCAAGAAGGGTCGCAAGACCAAGAAGGGCGAGAAGTGCATCTCGGATTCGAACATCCTCATGATGCTCCCGGGAGGCTCGATGACGTTCCACATCGAGTGCCAGAGCACGACCGACCGGAGCATGGTGCTCAGGATGTTCAAATACGACGTGGCGATCGCGGCGGAGGACGCCGACCGGAGCCAGAGGGACTGGCTTCCCATTCGGCTGCCGCGTTCCGGTGTCGTCTACCTGCGCAAAGACCCTGCCGGCCCGTCCGGCGTCAGGTTCATCAACCAAGTCTCCGATAAGGTCGACTGGCAGTACAGCATGGGGACGATCTCCGCTGCGAGCTACAGCCTCGACGAGCTGTTTGCGCGAAAGCTGCTCATCTTGGCCCCCTACCACCTCTTTGCCCACGAACGTTGTCTGGCACACTATAATGAGGATGACGAGGCGCTCGCGGGGTTCCTCGAGGAGTGCGGCAGTCTGAGGGACCGGCTCGAGGGGCTCGCCCTGAGCGGGGAAATCGACGAGTTTACCAAGCGCACCGTCGTCGACATGACGATAAGGGTTGCGGAGAGTCTTGCACGAAAGTTCAACCGGGTTGTCGAAGGGGTGAGGCAGGTTATGGGCGGACAGGTACTCGAGTACGAGGCGCGGACCATCAGGGACGAAGGTAAGGTGGAAGGCAGGATTGAGACGCTTGCGGAGCTCGTCGCCTCTGGCATCATCACACTTGATCAGGCCGCCGAAGTCGCCGGCATGACCGTCGAGGAATTCGAGCGCGCTGTCGCGGCGGTCGCGTAGCCCAATCGCGTAGCTCAAGCACGTAGTTCGGCCGCGTGGGCGGGGATATTCAGGCCTGTCCGCGCGATTTACTTGCCCCGTGCCTCGCTTCGCGCCTCATCCCGCGTCCCGTCGCCTCCTAGCGGAAGCGCCATGCGGAACCGCGCCCCGCCGTCGGGCTTGTTGCCGGCGGTGAGCGTGCCGTCCTGGGAGGTGACGAGGCAGCGGGCGAGCGCGAGGCCGATGCCTGCCGAGCCCGGCGCCGCGTTCTTGCCCCGGTAGAAGCGCTCAAAGATGTGCGGCAGGTCCTCGGGCGAGATGCCGGGCCCCGTGTCGGTGACGGTAATGCGCGCCGCGATGGCGTCGACCCGCGCCTCCACGCGCACGCTTCCCCCGGCGGGCGTGTGCTCTAGGCAGTTCTTCACGATGTTGCCGAGCGCCTCCTTGGTCCAGCCGGCGTCGCCCTCGAACGCGGCCCCCTCGTCCGGCAGGTCGAGCACGAGTTCGACGTCTGCCAGCTCGAACGCGATGCGCAGGGGCTCGACCGCCTGGCGCACGAGCTGGGCGAGGGGCACCCGGGCGGTCTGGAACGAGAGCGTGCCGGCGTCGGAGCGGGCGAGCAGCAGGAGCGACTGCATGAGCCAGGACATGTGGTCGACCGAGCGCCGCAGGTCGCGCGTCAGCTCGCGGCGCCGGCGCGGGTCGAGGCTCTCGTCGGCGAGGAGCTCGGCCGTGATTCCCATCGACATGAGGGGCGTGCGCAACTGGTGCGAGATGTCGGCCAGCGAGTCGGCAAGCGCGTCGCGCTCCGTGGCGAATCCCGAGGCCTGGTCGCGCAGGCGGACGGTCATCTTCTGTAGCTCGTTGGCGAGAACCGCGAGCTCGCCCTCGTTGTAGTCCTCGAACCGCTGGATGAGCGACGGGTCCCGCAGCACGGCGTCGACCCGCTCCGTCAGCGACTCGATCTCGCGCCGGCGCCGCCTATGCCCGTCCAGCGAGCATACCAGGATGACCGCTCCCGCGACGGCCGTGCAGACGAGGGCGACCCATCCCGCGACTGTCGAGGGCACCATGAGGTCGGTCAACTGCCGGGCGATCAGGAACGCCGCGCCGCCGGCGACCAGACATGCGACGACCACGGCGAGCACCCCGACGGCGACCTCCCTGCGCTCGATACTCGACATGTGCGGCAACGCGACGCCTCCTCCGACTCCGGCCCTTGCCCCCGACGATTCCTTCGCTGCCCTGCTACCGCGCTACTCCGCCACCCGGTAGCCGATGCCGCGCACCGTGGTGATGAGCTTGGGGTTCGCGGGGTCGTCCTCGATCTTGTCGCGGAGTCGCTTGATGTAGACGGAGAGCGTGTTGTCCTCGACAAACTCGCCCGCCGCGGCCCAGATGGCGTCTGCGAGCTGCGGTCTTGTGAGCACGCGCCCCTTCGCGTTCATGAAGGTGAGGAGCAGGCGGTACTCGAGTGCCGAGAGGAAGAGGTCCTCCCCGGCTTTCGTGGCGACGCCGCGCGTGACGTCGAGGCGCACGTCGCCAAGCTCGAGGACCGGCGGCTGATGGTTCGCGCGCCGCAGGACGCTTCGGATGCGGCTCGCCAGTTCGCGAGGTCTGACCGGCTTGGAGATGAAGTCGTCGGCCCCCATGTCGAGCCCGGCGACGGTGGTGAACTCGTCGTTCGCCGCGGTGAGGAAGATGACGGGGATGCCGCCGTCGCGCGCCGCCTTGGCTGCCGCGCACACGGCGAACCCCGTTCCCTGGGCGAGCGTGATGTCGACGAGCGCTATGTCGAACCTGCCGGTGCCGAGGAGCGCGCACGCGCCGTCCTGGGTGGGGGAGCTCTCGACCGCGAACCCCTCGGTCGGCAGGTATTCCGAGAGTCCCGCGACAATGGCGGGGTCGTCCTCGACCAGGAGTACGCGCGCGGTCTGGGACGTCTGAGCTGGGGTGGAAAGCGGCATCTCGGAAACCTCCTTTACCGCGCTGGGACGCCGGTCTTCCAGGCGCACCCGTCCCCGTCGCGCTCGGGCAGCGGGGTCTTCTCGAACGCGGGGATGAACTCGACCATCCAGTCGGCGACGGCGCCGAGCATCTCTTCGCCCCACTGAGCGGTCGCGTCCTTGGGATGGTCGGGGCCGATCCAGCCGTTCTCGGCGTAGTCGCGCGTGGGCCGGGGCATCTGCAGGGTCACGCCCCTGAACGAGACGCGGTCGAACCCGACGGTCTCGAAGACCCCGTCGTCGCAGGTAGACGGCTCGGACTGCGTCCCGGACTGCGACTTGGCCTGCGGCTCAGGCTGCGCGTCGTGCACCAGGTGCATGTCGTCGATCGCCGCCGTGTCGACGAGCGTGGGGTCGATGTAGAGCATCGCGCTCGTCTCCTGACCGCCGCCGTGCCCGCCCGCCCATTCGGGCTTGATGTCGCGCACCATGCTCCACCAGTCGAGCAGGGCGCAGCGGCACCCGCGCCGCGACATGGTGAGGCCCGCGTCGGTCAGCGCCTTGGTGTTGCCGCCGTGGCCGTTCAGGAAGATGAAGTGGCGCGCGCCATAGGTGTAGAGGCTCTCGCACATGTGCAGGACGACGTGGTAGAGCAGCTCGTCGCCCAGGCTGACCGTGCCGGGGAACTCGGTGAAGCGCGGGGTCGCGCCAAAGGGCAGGGCGGGGGCAATGAGGAGGCCGGGGAGCTTATCCTCGACCAGCTCGGCGAGCTTGACCGGGGCGAACAGGTCGGTCCCCAGCGGGTTGTGGCGCCCGTGCTGCTCGATGGAGCCGAACAGGAGCATGACGGTGTCGTTCTGCGCGAAATACGCCTCTACCTGCGGCCAAGTGGAGCGTTCGAGTCTCATGGCGATCTCCTTCG
>CAYMHQ010000114.1:0-9024 GCA_964390275.1 uncultured Coriobacteriaceae bacterium | reverse complement strand
CTGTAGGTGTGATTTTGTCAACCCCCTCGTCGGGTTCGTTGCCCTGTCCCGCGCGCTACCGTACAATCAGCCTTACCCGGTTCGCCCTGTTCAGGCGCACGGCCGGGGCTTTTCTCTCTGCAAATCGAACGAGATGCGAACGGAACGCACAATGAAACGCACAGTGAAACGCAGCACCGTCACCACCTCCGCCGGCATCCCCTCCGCCGTCGCTTCTGCCGGCGCCGCCTCCGACGCCTTCGCCTCCGGCCCCGACTCAGCCTCGTCGCGTCCCTCCTCGCTGTTCGGGGGCCCCTCGCCCGACGAGCCGGGCCTTTTCGACTACCGGCGCAACGCCCTCTCCGAGACGATCATCACCACCATCGTGGCGTTTCTCGTGCTCATCCTGCTCTACTCGCTTCTTTCTGAGGGCGACACCATGCTCGTGACGGCGATCTCGACGGCCGGCCTGGTCACGGTCGCGTTCGCCACCATCCGCTACACGATCTCGCCCGACCGCCTGCGCGCCATCCAGACCAAGCGCACGCTCAAGCTCGCGTCGTGCACGCTCGAGTACATGCGCGGCGGCCTCTCGTCGGAGAACTGCCAGGAGGTCTGCCGGCTCCTGCTGCCCGAGTCGCAGGCGATGGCAGTCGCGATGACCGACGACAAGGTGGTCCTCGGCTACGCGGGCCGGTACGCCGAGTCGTTCCCCATCGGCAGCCCCATCCACACCGAGGCCACCCACCGCGTCCTCGCGTCCCAGCAGCTCGAGGTGTTCAACGAGGCCGGCGCGCTCGGCATGGGCGCCGCCTCCCCGACCTCCGCCCGCGGCCCCCGGCCCTCCCGTTCCGCCCAGCAGCCGTTCATCCCGGCGGGCATCGTCGCGCCCCTCATCGTGCGCGGAGTCTCGGTCGGCACGCTCAAGCTCTACTTCGAGGCGCCCCATCTCGTCGACGAGACCCAGCGCGCCATCGCCGAGGGCCTTGCCCAGCTGCTCTCGACCCAGCTCTCGATCGCCGAGCTCGACCGCCAGGTGGAGCTCGCCACCAAGGCCGAGCTGCAGGCGCTCCAGTCGCAGATCAACCCGCACTTCCTCTTCAACACGATCAACACCATCGCGGCGCTCATCCGCATCGACCCCACCCGCGCCCGCTCGCTTCTTCGTGAGTTCGCGGTGTTCTATCGGCAGACGCTCGAGAACTCGAACGACCTCATCCCCCTCGAGCGCGAGATTCAGCAGACGAGCCGCTACCTGAGCTTCGAGGTCGCGCGGTTCGGCGAGGCGCGCATCGACACGGTCGTCACGCTCACGCCCGGCCTCGAGGACCTGCGCGTCCCCTCGTTCCTCATCCAGCCCGTCGTCGAGAACTCGGTGAACCACGCCATGCGGCCCGAGGGCACGCTTCACATCACCGTCGACGCCTACCCCTCCGGCACCGACGTCCTGATCCGCGTGGCCGACGACGGCGTGGGCATGACGAGCGACCTCGCCGCGCGGCTGCTCCAGGAGGCGGGCCCCTCCGAGTCGGGCACCGGCATCGCCCTGCGCAACGTCAACGGCCGCCTGCACGCCGCGTTCGGCCCCGGCTCCGGCGTCTCGGTCGAGTCCGAGGTGGGCGTCGGCACGACGGTGACCCTGCGCCTCGCCGACGCGCTCCCCGAAGGCTGGTCCGCGGGCCAGAAAACCGCAGCTACCGAGGCTGCCGAGTCCTCCGAGCCCGCCGAGAACTCCGAGTCTGCCGGGGCCGCCGGGTCAGCCGCGCCTGCCGGGTCAGCCGCGCCTGCCGTCGCCTTCGCCGTGGCCGCCGCATCCGCCGTCTCCGCCGGCGACGACTTCTCCGACGACCCGTCCGACGATGACTTCGATGACGATTTCGACGGCGACGACGAGGACGACTTCCCGGAGGATGACGAAGAGGACGACGAGGACGACTTCCCCGACGACGAGGAGGACGACGACTTCCCCGAGGACGACGACCTCGACGATCTCGAAGGCTTCCCGGGCGACGACTTCCCCGACGACGACTACGTCGACGATGACGAGGACCTCAGCTACGCCGACTTCGTCACACCTGCTGCCCCCGCCGCCTCCTCCGTCTCCTCGCGCCCCTCAGCCCCCGCGCGCCCCTAATCCCCCCGCGCTCCTTTTCCGCCCCCTCCGGTGCGCCCCGCAAACTCGTCAAACTGTGAATAAACGGGTTTGAAATGGGTCTGCGTTTTTGCTACGCCGATAGGGGGCGATGTGATGCTAGACTGTACGGACAGTTGATGGAGGAGGGGCGCATGCCAGTCTGTGCGCCGGCGAAGGAGGGACGTGCCGCCATGTTGAAAGCGATCATCGTCGATGACGAGGCTCTGGCACGGTCGGAACTGAGGTACCTGCTCGACGAGGTGGGCGGGGTCGATGTCGTGGCCGACGCCGACAACGTGCGCAAGGCGATCGAGTGCCTCAAGGAGAACCGCTGCGACGTCATGTTCCTCGACATCAACATGCCCGGCGTCAACGGCATGCAGTTCGCCGAAGCCCTCAGCAAGCTCAAGAACCCGCCGGCAGTCGTCTTCGTCACCGCGTACAGCGAGTACGGCGCGGACGCCTTCGGCGTGAACGCGGTCGACTACCTGGTCAAACCCGTCGAGACCGACCGTCTCAAGCAGGCCGTCGACAAGGTGGTCAACCTCACCGGCCAGACGGCCAAGAAGAACAACACCGAGCGCATCCCGGTCGAGAAGGGCGGCAAGAAGGTCCTCGTCCCCACCGACAAGATCCGCTTCATCATGGCCAAGGACGATTACTCCTGCCTCTACACCGAGGACGACCACTACCTCTCGACCATCAGCCTCGCCCAGCTCGAGGCGCGCCTCTCCGACGCCAACTTCTTCCGCGTCCATCGCCGCTACATCGTGAACCTCTCGCATGTGAGCGAGGTCGAGAGCGTCCCCGGCGGCACCCTGCTCCTCACCATGCGCGACGACAACGAGAAGATCCCCGTCTCCCGCCGCCGCGTCGCCCCCCTCAAAAAGGTCCTCAAGCTCTAATGACCGGCGCATCCGAACTCTTGACCGGCGCATCCGAACTTTTCCAGGCGTCCTCGGCACCCGCGGCCACCGCGGCGTCCGAGGCGTCTTCGTTTCCGTCCTTCGACGTGCTCGCGACCGACGGTTCCGAGCTCGACATCGCCCCCACCCCGCGCGGCCAGGCTGTCGTCGCCGTCCTCTCCGACACGCACGGCTACCTGCCGCCCGAGGCCTTCCGCGCGCTCGCGTCGCTCGACCCCCAGCTCGTCGTGCACGCCGGCGACATCTGCGGCGACGACATCCTGCCCCGCCTCACCATGCTCGCGCCCGTCGTGGCGGTCCTCGGCAACAACGACTACAGTGGTGAGTACGGCCCCCGCGTCAGGTCCCGGGCCGAGTTCTCCCTGCTCGGCGTCGACTTTCAGGTCGAGCACATCCGGTCGCGCTTCACGATGATCCCCACCGCCCGCATCGTCGTCTGCGGCCACACCCACGTCGCGCGCGTCGAGCAGTGCGGCGCGGCCACGGTCGTGAACCCCGGCTCGACCACTCGTCCCCGCGGCGGCGAGGGTGCGTCCGTTGCGGCCATCACGCTCGAGCCGGGCTACGTCCGCAGCATCCGAATCCTCCGCACCGCCGATTTCGCCGGGTAGCGGTGGGTGCCGGTGCGCTCTGGTGCCCCGCGTCGGTGCCTCGGTGGCCAAAAACTTCACGTAGCTCACCGATTGGAAACCCGGTGGCCAAAATCCTCACGTAGCTCACCGAAAACCAACCTACCGTACAGGTAGGGTGGTCGGCATGGTGCATCTACCTGCGATTTTGCATAAGTCTTCGGTTCTACAGCCCTAAAGCGGTATGCTGAATGCAAGTTTTGGCCAGCGCCACCTCGCCCCCCTCGCGACCCCCGCCCGCGCGCCGTCCTCCGCGCGCCTCGCGCCGCGGACCCCCTCCGTCTGTCCGCTCAGTGAACAATCCCCCTCCCGCCCCGCGCGGTCCTCTGGTCGTGCTACCGTTTCTCCGACCTGCTCCTTCGCCCGACCCCCGAAAGGACCTCGCACCATGACCACGCGCCCCATGAGCATCGAGACCGCCTGCCTGCACGCCGGCTACCAGCCCGGAAATGGCGACCCGTGCGCCCTGCCCATCTACCAGAGCACGACGTTCAACTACGACACGACCGACGCCGTCGCCGCACTCTTCGACCTCACGTCCGACGGGCACATGTACTCGCGCATCTCGAACCCCACGGTGGGCTACGTCGAGGAGAAGCTTGCCGCGCTCGAGGGCGGCGTGGGGGCCCTGTGCACCACGAGCGGCCAGAGCGCGACCTTCATCGCGCTGCTCAACATCCTCGAGTCGGGCGACCACGTGGTCAGCTCCTCGACCATCTACGGCGGCACGGTCAACCTGTTCGCCATCACGCTCAAGAAGTTCGGCGTCGAGGTGAGCTTCGTCGACCCCGACGCGTCCTACGACGAGATCTCCGCCGCGTTCCGCCCCAACACCAAGGCCCTCTTCGGCGAGATCATGGCCAACCCCGCGATGAACGTCCTCGACGTCGAGAAGTTCGTCCGCGTGGCGCACGACCACGGCGTGCCGTTCGTCATCGACAACACGTTCGCGACCCCCTACCTCTTCAGGCCCATCGAGTGGGGCGCCGACGTCGTGGTCCACTCCACCACCAAGTACCTCGACGGCCACGCGCAGACCGTGGGCGGCGTCATCGTCGACTCCGGCAACTTCGACTGGGAGGCCAACGCGGCGCGCTACCCCGGCCTCACCTCGCCCGACCCCAGCTACCACGGCATCGTCTACACCCAGCAGTTCGGCCGCGCGGCCTACATCACCAAGGCCCGCGTCCAGCTGATGCGCGACCTCGGCTGCTACCCGCCGGCGCTCGCGGCGTTCCTGCTCAACATGGGCATCGAGACGCTCCCCGTGCGCATGGACCGCGTCTGCGAGAACGGCCTCAAGGTCGCCGAGTTCCTCGCGTCCCGTCCCGAGGTCGAGCGCGTCGCCTACCCCGGCCTGCCCGGCGACCCCTACCACGCCCTGGCCGAGAAGTACCTGCCCCGCGGCTGCGCGGGCGTCATGTCCCTCGAGATCGCCGGCGGTCGCGACCGCGCGGCGGCGTTCATCGACCACCTCGAGCTCATCCGCTGCGAGGTCCACGTGGCCGACATCCGCACCTGCGTGCTGCACCCCGCGAGCTCCACGCACCGCCAGCTCACCGACGAGCAGCTCGTCGCCTGCGGCATCGACCCGGGCATGGTGCGCCTCTCCTGCGGCCTCGAGAGCGTCGACGACATCATCGCCGACCTCTCCCAGGCCCTCGACGCCATCCGATAGCCGACCGTCCCGCAACGCCCACCGCCCGAAAGCGAGGAATCCGCCATGCCCCTCATCGTCCCCGACGGGTTGCCCGCCAAGAGCATCCTCGACGACGAACGCACGTTCGCCCTCGAGGAGAACGTGGCCAAGAAGCAGGACATTCGCCCGCTCCACGTGCTCCTGCTCAACCTCATGCCCAAGAAGATCGAGACCGAGACCCAGATCCTGCGCCTCATCTCCAAGTCACCGCTCCAGGTCGACATGGACTTCATGTGCATGTCGTCCCACGAGAGCCGCAACACCCCGGCCGACCACCTCGTCAAGTTCTACGAGACGTTCGAGACCCTGCGCGACCGCCGCTACGACGGCCTCATCGTGACCGGCGCACCCATCGAGCACCTCCCCTTCGAGCAGGTCGACTA
The DNA here is from genome assembly GCA_964390275.1 of uncultured Coriobacteriaceae bacterium. Classification (GTDB taxonomy): domain Bacteria; phylum Actinomycetota; class Coriobacteriia; order Coriobacteriales; family UMGS124; genus CAYMHQ01. Next base: position 3,274 of record CAYMHQ010000114.1, on the reverse strand, counting down.
CTGGGGCGAGCTGGCCGAGGTCCTCGACTGGAGCCGCTCCCACGTCTACTCCACGCTCCACATCTGCTGGGGCGCGCTCGCCGGGCTCTACCGCCACTACGGCATCGGCAAGGTGACGCTGCCGAGCAAGCTCTTCGGCGTGTTCTCCACCAAGCTGTGCGACGAGTACAACTTCCTCACGAACGGCTTCGACGAGAAGTTCCTCGTCCCCCACTCGCGCCACGCCGGCATCGACCTCGCCCAGCTCGCGCCGCACATCGACCGCGACCTCCACGTCCTCGGGACGAGCCCGGTCACCGGCCCGAGCCTCCTCGCGAGCCCCGACATGCGCCAGATCTTCATCACCGGTCACCTCGAGTACGGCAAGATGACGCTCGCCGAGGAGTACAGCCGCGACGTCGCCGCAGGCAGGCCCATCGAGCTGCCCCGCAACTACTATCCCGAGGACGACCCCTCGCTGCCGCCCGTCTTCTCCTGGCGCAGCCACGCGAACCTGCTCTACCGCAACTGGCTCAACTACGTCTACCAGATGACCCCCTACGACCTGTCCGAGCTCACCCCGTCCTACCACGGCTACCGCTGCGAGGAGCGCATCTGGCTCCCCGGCGCCCGCGACGAGGCCCAGTCCGCCGCGGCCCGGTAGGCGAGCGGCCCCGCGGCCCTCGCGCGCGGGCGCGATTCAGGTGGTTGCAGTCTCCGTGGGTGCGGCCCGCTCCTGTGCGCCCCGGACCGGCGCGCCGTTATAATCGGCGGCGTTATCGGGTAGGCTTTTCCGCGGCCCGCACCGGGCCCGCACCCTTATGACGAACGGCGGGAGGACCTTATGGCAAACGGCATCGACGCGCCCTCGGCGGACAAGAGGCGGCGCGACCTTCTCAGGACAGCCGTCGCCGTCGCGTTCTCGCTGGTGGGCGCCGTTCTCCTGGGGCTGATTGTGGCGATCGTCCAGCCCAAGCTCGCCATGGAGGTCCAGCGGACGTTCAACGTCGAGAAGCTCGAGACCATCCAGGAGCTCCTCGACGAGGCGGCGGAGGACGAGGAGGACATCGTCGACAACTACGACAACCTCAACCTCGCCCGGGCCGACACCATCGCGCTCTACATCCGTACCGTCAACGCCAACGCCGGCTCCGACGGCGCTTCCTCCGATGGCTTCGCCTACACCGACGACGTGATGGCCGAGATTCTCGACCGCCTCTCCGTCAGGGGCCTCATGGTGGTCGACGCCAACGGCAAGGTCTACTGCCAGGCGGGCGACCCCTCGTGCGCCGTCGCCCTCGCCAACGCGCCCGAGGACGCCGGGCTCTCCGCCCCCTTCACCGTCCTGCAGGACGACACCGAGCTGCGCTTTTTCGCCTCCCAGATCGACGACTCCCACTACGTCGTGATCGTCGACGTGCCCGAGGAGACCGAGCGCTACGTCGAGGAGGTCGCCTCCCTCCCGGCCGTTCTGAGCGGGGTGCGCGTCGGCCAGTCCGGCTTCGTCTTCGCGGTCGACACCGACACCGGCGTCATTGTCTACTATCCCGACAAGGAGCCCGAGACCGCCGCCGACGCTTCCGTCGCGACTTCCGAGATTGCCGAGGTCTCCGCAACTGACGAGGCTTCCGAGACCGCCAACGACTCCGAGACCGCTGACGACTCTGCAACTGCCGAGGGTACCTCCGAGGTCTCCGCCGCCGCTGCCGAGACCTCCGAGGCTTCCGAGGCTGTCGATGACTCCTCCGAGGTCGCGTCCACCGGGCTCACCGGCACGCTCGCCCTCGAGGCGGGCCTCACCCGCGAGCAGCTGACCGAAGGCTTCAGCGGCACGATCGAGGTCGCCGGCGAGGAGTACTTCGCCACCGTCGGCGTCATCGACGGCTTCTACATCGTCGCCGTCAACCCCATCAGCGAGTTCAACACCCAGCGCAACGCGGCCATCAACGCCGCCGTGGTGGTCTTCCTCTTCGTCACCATGCTCGTCGTCGCGTACTGCGCGTTCGCGCGCAGGGAGTCCTGCCGCCCCGACGAGGCCCACTACCGCCGCGCAGGCAAGCTGCTCTACGACCTCAAGGTGGGCCGCGGCGCCGTCCCGCTCGCCGTCGCCGGCCTGCTCATCGGCGCCGCGTGCATCGTCTTCGTGCAGACCATCTTCAGCGTCGCCACCCAGTGCATCACGAACGACTCGCGCGTGAGCGAGGCCGTGAGCGCCCTCGAGACCGCCGACGCCCGCGTCGAGCGGCTCGACTCCGAGGCGAGCGACTCCGCGGTCGAGAAGGCCAAGCTCGCCGCCTACGTTATCGCCCACCTCACCCAGACCGACTCCGACGCCGAGAATGCGACGTCTACCAGCGAGACCTCCGGCGCGACTGTCCTGACCCGTGACTTCATGATCGAGCTGCGCGACGCTCTTCAGGCGACCGGCGTCTGGTACTACGACATCGACGGCAACACCGTCGCCACCGACGGGGAGTACTGGGGGTACCGCCTCTCCGAGGAGGAGGACACGTTCTCCTACAAGTTCCGCAAGATCCTGCTCGGCCGCACCATCAGCGTCGTCGCCGAGACCGGGACGGACAAGAACGGCTTCGTCTCGACCCGCTACGCCGGGTACGCCGTGCAGGACGAGAACCTCGCGACCGTGGGCGCCTTCGAGCTGGGCGTCCAGCAGGACCGCCTCCTCAAGATGGAGGACAGCACGAGCATCGCCTCCACGCTCGAGCGCCTCCAGATCGGCAACAACGGCTTCGCGTTCGCGGTCAGCAAGACCGACGGCACGTTCGTCTACCACCCCGACAGCAACCTCATCGGAAGCCTCGCCACCGACCACGGCATCACGTCGGCCCAGCTCATCGGCGGGTTCAGCGACTACATGACCATCGACGGCTCCTCGTACCTCGTCTCTTCGGCCGAGTACGACGACATGATCATCTACGTCGCCGTCCCCTCCGGAAACGTGAACTCGCGCACCCTCGTTCACGTCGCGGCCCTGGGCTTTCTGTTCTCGATGCTCTGGCTCAACCTCATCGTCGCCTGGATGACCCTCTCGCGCCGCAGCGTCCTCAGGGCCGAGAGGTCCGCCGCGACCGCGGCGAACGCCGTCGCGACCCCCGCGCCCACGGCCCCCGCCGCGTCCGGCGTCGCCGCCGCAGCTGCTGTGGCAACCGTGACGGTCGGCGCCACCCCTACCGCCTCTGCCCCGGCCAACGCCCCGTCCGCAACCGATGCAACCGCCCCGATCGAGGTCGACGCCGCAGCAGCTGACGCGGTAGCGGCCGACGCGGCAGCTGCC
>CAYMHQ010000113.1:2543-9072 GCA_964390275.1 uncultured Coriobacteriaceae bacterium | reverse complement strand
CTCCCGGGACTCCATCGAGGACATCCAGGTGACCGAGTCCCATGAGACCACCCGCATCGCCGCGAGCGCCTACGACCAGATCCCCGCGCTCGTTATCGAGTACCAGAGCCTCGGCATCGACTCCGTCACCGGCGCCACCCTCACGTCCGCGGGTCTCATGACCGCCATCGAGGACGCCGTCGAGCAGGCCGGCGGCGACGTCGCGGCGCTCGAGAAGGTCGCCGGCCCGCAGAAATCCACCGCCGAGGAGACGCTCGACTGCGACGTGCTTGTCATCGGCTCTGGCTCCTCGGGCATGGTGTGCGCCATCGAGTGCGCGCTCAAGGGCGCCAAGGTGTGCGTCATGGAGAAGAGCTCCAACATCGGCGGCAACGCGCTGGTGTGCGGCGGCGTGCTCGACTGGATCGAGGCCCCGCTCGAGATGCGTCCCGACATGACCGAGGGCTACGCGAACTACCTCAGGCAGACCGTCCAGACCGCGGTCGACGAGTACGGCGCCCCGCGGGAGGAGGCTGACAAGGTGATCGCGCAGCTCGACGAGTGGCAGGCCGCGGGCAACACCAAGCTGTTCGACTCGCCCGACTGGGAGTACCTCTACAACCTTGTCGCCAACGCCGCCGACCCGTACAGCGAGGAGGGCAAGGCGTACGCCCTCGCGTTCCTCGAGGGCACGGCCGACCTCTTCACCTGGTTCGAGCAGACCAACATCGAGTGGAAGTCCCCGCTCTACGCCGTCGCCGGCTACCCCTGGCCCACCTGCACCAGCCCCATGGAGGGCGAGTGCGGCGCCGGCTACTTCCTCGCGTTCGAGGACTTCGTGAACTCCCAGAGCCTCCCCATCGACTTCGTCATGGCGACCCCGGCGTCCGAGCTGGTCGTCGAGGGCGGCAGGGTCGCCGGCGCCAAGGGCGTCTGTTCCGACGGCACCTCCTACACGGTGAACGCGTCCAAGGCCGTCGTGCTCGCGACCGGCGGCTTCTCCGGCAGCCCCGAGAAGCTTAAGAAGTACGGCGCCGAGTGGGGCTTCGCTGACATGGACTACATCCCCAACGACAACGCCTACGGCCACACGGGCGACGGCCTGGCCCTCGCGATGCAGGCCGGCGCCCCCGAACCCGCCGACGAGAGCGTCTATGTGATGATCCTGCCGTTCGCCAACGCCGTCGACCTCTCCGTCGAGTCCATCGTGGGCGACTCGGGCAACGCGCTGCTCGTCAACAAGCAGGGCAAGCGCTTCGTCGACGAGGCCCAGGGCCGCAACTACATCACCGGGTTCGAGATGCAGCAGGAGGACGAGATGTGCTACCTCATCTCCGACGCCAACACCTGCGGCTTCACCGACGGCCTCAACATGTTCGGCATCGAGGAGGAGATGCTCAAGCTCCAGGGCAAGTGCTTCTCGGCAGACACCCTCGAGGAGCTGGCAGAGCTCATCGGCGTCGATGGCGCCACGTTCGCCGAGACCGTGGAGACCTTCAACGGGTACGCCGAGGCCGGCGCCGACCCCGACTTTGGCCGCACCATGTTCACCGAGTCGAGCGTCGTGAAGACCGCCCCCTTCTACGCCTGCCCCTGCCACTGGGCCGTCCACATCACGAACGGCCTGGTCAACGTGGATGCCGAGTGCAAAGCGCTCGACGCCGAGGGCAACGCAATCGACGGCCTCTACGCCATCGGCGAGCTGACGGGCGATTCTGGCATCACCAACATGGCGACCGCTCTCGTGGTCGCCGACGGGATCATGGCGTAGCGTCGACCAACGACCGAGCTGGCGGATGACGGATAGCGGCCGCGGGTCGGTGGGGTAACCTGCCGGCTCGCGGTCGCTGCTGTTTCGGCGGCCGTCGCCCCGGCGGCTCCATCCGGTTGCGGTACAATCCCCCGCGATGGATGACGAGAGGGGGCGGGCGGGGAGATGCCACGGCGGGAGAAGTCCAGAGAGACGGCTAGAGAGACGGCTAGAGAGACGACCGGGTCCGAGGTTGGGTCGTCGGAGGCCGCGCACGACCGCGCCCGCCCTCGCGTCCGCGCGATCTTGCGGGGCCTCTTCAACGTCTACAGCCTGGGACTCGGCCTGCTGTGGGCTTGGGTCTACTGCGCTTACCAGACGCCGGCGCTCTTCGGCGAGCTGACGGGCTTCGACATCAACGCCGATCCCTCGTGGATCGTCGCGGCGTCGGCCGTCACGGCGGCGCTCGTCCTGCTCGGCATCGCGTTGCGCCGGCGCGACCTCTCGCGGATGCCCTCGGCCTGCCTGGCGGCGGGCGCGCTCGTCGCGGTGGGAGGCCTGCTCTGTGCCTTCGTGCCGTCGTTGCCCGTGGCGCTCGCCGGGGCCGGTCGGCTTGCCGGCGGCGTCGCCATCGGCCTCGGGTACGCCTGGCTGTGCATCGCCTGGGGCGGGGCGCTCTCCCGCTGTGACGACGAGCTGGCCGAGGCGTCCATCCCCGCGTCGGCGGTGGCGACGGTGGGCTGCTCGCTACTGTTTCCGTTGCTCCAAGGGGTGACTGGCACCCTTGCGACCACTCTGATCCCTTTGGCGAGCGCCGTTCTCCTCAGCCGTGCCAACACTCTGCGCGAGAGCCCCGTCGACGTGAACGGGAACACTCCCGTAGTTGTCGGTCCCGCCGCGACCGTGTGCCCCAACGCAATCGCAGGGACGCGCCTCCTCGGCCCCGTCGCGTGCTCGTTCGTGTTGCTCTGCGTGACGTACTTCGCCGTGACGTGCAGCTCGGCGACCTTCGGCCCCGATTCTCTGTCGAGTGGTGCGGTGACCGCCGCCTCCGTCATTGGCGTTCTGTCTGGCGTCGCCCTCGCGTTCGGCATGCTCGAGTTCTCGATGCGCATCGACTTCCGTTCGATCTTTCGATGGGTCACCCCCATGGTGGTCATCGCGTGTGCGCTCACGACGCTGGACGGGCGGGTCACCGCGTTCTTCTCGCTGATGCTTCAGTCCTGTGTGGATGAGTGTACGCAGGCGCTCACGTTCATTTTCTTCGTCAACCTCGGCCGGCGCGGCCTTCTCCCCGTGAGCCTCGGAATCGGCCTCGGGCAGGGCGCGGTGCAGCTGGGCACGCTCGCCGGTAACCTGACCGCATCGATGGCGCTGACCGGTCCGTTCGAGGGCCCCGCTGTCCCGCTCGGTCTCATACTCCTCGCCATCGTCGCCATCACGGTCGCGTCTTCCCTGGTAGACACCATCGACGCGCCGTTTTCGACAAGGCCAGGGGGAGGAGCGGCGGCCGTCGGGGGAGGGGCGGGTGGCATCGGAGGCGAACTGCCTGGGGCGACGGGTCCCCGCAACACGCGCGCCGAGAGGATCGCCCGTCTGGCGGAGACGTACGGTCTCTCCCCGCGCGAGTGCGAGGTGACGGCCCTGCTTGCCCAGGGGTACTCGCAGCCCTACATCCGCGACCAGCTCGTCCTCTCCAAGAGCACCGTCGCCACCCACGTGCGCCACATCTACGCCAAGCTCGACATTCACACCCGCCAGGAGCTCATCGACCTGGTGAACGAGGGGAGCGAGTAGACCGTCCCGACGCCGACCTCGGCCCCGGCCTCTCCGACTTCGGCGCCGCGGTGATGTTTGGCATTCCCGGTCAGACCGAGCACAGTGCCGCCGAGACTCTGTCGTCCCTGGTAGACATGGGCATGTCGTTCATCCGGCTGCACCGCCTGCCTGTCGTTTCCGGCACCCGGCTGCGGCGGCGTCTCCGTTCTGGACGGCCTGCGCACGGTCAACATCGCCGACCCCGTCGCCTACGTCCGCCGTTCCCCCGACCCCGCTGGCATCGTCGCCACCGTCGAGGACCTGACGCTCGCAGGGGAGTAGCCGCTGCGCCCCGGTTTGCGTATTGCATAAGGGCCGCACTCGCGAACCTGCAGGAACGGCCCTTTGGGTTTGAGGCGCCTTGTTGCCTTGGCGCCTTTCCGATTTGCTACCGCACCGACATGTAGCAGTAGCTCATCTTCGCGATCATCTACGAGATCGTCTCCGAGACGGGATCCTCGTTCGTCCTGACGTACGGACTCGGTCGCGGGTCCATGCAGGCGGGCATCGCCGTTGGGACGTGCGCCGTCCTGGTGCTCTCACGCCTCGGCATCTCCGAAGCCTTCGTCCCCCTGTTTCAGACCTCTGTCGTGGTCATGCTGGTCCTCATCCATATCGTGAAGACGTACCTCAAGGTCGGCGTCCATTCCCGGCAGGAGCTTCTCTCCTGTGTGGAGAAGCGGATCCACCCGTCCGAACGTGCGGAGTGAACGCCGGCGTCGCGCTACTGCCGCATCTCTGTGATTCGGTGGTGTGTGGATGCCTCCATTTGCGCTGCGTCCCCCTGATGGCAACCGTGCTATCTTTACCCGTGTGCGAATTCGCACGGACGTGTAACCGCCGCATGTGTTCTGAGAGCACCGTATCGACCACCTTATCAAAAGGAGAGATTCGGAATGAACAGGGACGGAGGCCTCGAGGGGCTCATCCGCAGGAAGGCGTTTGACGGGAAGTGGGACCCCTCGGTCTCGCTGCTGTTCGCGCTCGCTCTTTCTTGGTTTGACGGGGCGTCGATGCTGTTCGGGGGACCGGAATACCGTCTTCCGTTCGCCCTGCTCTCTTTCCCTCGTCAGGATATGCCGTGGCTCTGCGCCCTTCTGGCAATGTCGATCACCGCTTTGGTTTTCGCGGCGACACAAAGGTTTGCCGCCAAAGCGGGAGAATCGCCTGCCCGTCGCTCGTTTGTCGGAACTGCCATCGGCGGCCTGCTGATGACTGGCGGCACGTTGGCGGGCGCGTTCGCCCAAGGTACGGGTTCGCTTGCCGGCGCTATTGCCTCCGGATGCGGTTTCGCGCTGCTACTCGCTGCTTGTCTCCCGGTGCTCTCCTGTCGATTCCGCGCTGGCGAGCGCTTCTCAACGGCATGCGGTGCGCTTATCGGGGCCGCGCTCATCGAATTGGCGCTTTCTTTGGCGGAGACGATCACGACATCGACCTTTTCCGCGGTTGTCCGCGCGGTTTTTGCGACCGCGACGGCGGCTGCGTTGGGGGGACTCTCCTCCCTTCTTTGCCGAGGTCCGCGGGGAGACGATTCCGAGAACAGGGGAGAGGCGGGTGAGGTGCCCTCCGCCTTCATCGCGCGTACTGCGCGTCCCACGCTTTTGTCGCACGGTGTCACCGCTGTGTGCTGCCTTTTTGGAATGGGGCTGTTCTTGGGTATCGTCGGCTTCAGGAACAATGCTTCGGACGGGTCGCCCGCGGCATGGCTGCACGCGGCGGAGACGTTCGCCGGAGGATTCGTCGCGTGTCTCGTCTTTCTCGCGCTGTGTCGGCGCAACCACGAAGGCGCTTTCATCGCGGCGCCGCTTGTCCTGGGGACAGCCGCCGTGTTTCTGCCCTTCGACGGTGCTGTCATGTCGTGTCTGGCAAAGTCTCTGGGTATCTGCGCATCTTTGAGCATCGGGGCGCTGGCAGTTTTGGTTGCTCTGGAGAGCATCGTCGCATACGGGAGTTCGCCCGATGACGCGCGTAACGGAAGGCCCCGGCTGAGTCTTGCCGTCGCGTCGTACCCATTGTTCGAGCTGATAGGCATCATCGTTGGCGGTGTCTTTGTGAGCGCGTCCGGCGTGGGACCGACCTCGTTCGGCCTCGCCGCCATCGCGCTGCTTTACCTCGCCGTGCTCGTTTTGGGCAACTTTGCGAGGTCGCAGTCGAACGTGGCGTATGTGACCGTCCGAAATCCCGACGACGTCCGGCGTATCGCCGCGGCCCAGGCACGCGCGGTCGCTTTGGAGTACCCGAGCCTCTCGCCCCGTGAGATCGAGGTCTTGGAGCTTGTTCTTCACCATCGTAACAACGACCAGATCGCCGAGGCGCTGGGCATTTCGCGCAACACGGTTAAAACCCACCTCGCACACATCTTCGATAAGACGTCCACGGGGTCCCGCCGCCAGCTCGAGGAGATTGCGTCAGCAATGACGGTGCGCCTCTGATTCCGAGACGGCTGCCAGCGTCTGGGCGTAGTCAGCCCGGAAACGGTCGTATTCCCGGGTGAGTTCGTTGTAGCGCTGCGGGGGTAGTATCTGGGCACGCGCCTCGTCGATGTCGGTGAAGCCCCCGTCCCTGAGAGCCGCTTTGACGCGTCCTCGCTCACGTGCCAGCTGGAGCCGCTTGACCTTGACAAACGGGTCCTCGTCGATGCGACTCTCTGAATACCCGCGGTGCCGCAGCTGAGCCACCCTGCCGTTGATGAAGGACTCGAGGTCGAGAGCCTCCTCGTTGCGCTGGTTTGCGATTGTCGCGGCACGATGAAGCCTGCGCGCCTCTTTGTTGTCGAGGAAGAGGGGGAGCTCTTCCATGAGTTTGCGGAGATGCCCCTCGGTCGCCGCCTCGCCGGCCATGTCCGGCTCCTGCGCCATCGAGTCTTCGTGCATGTTGCGCCTCCAGTCTGAGGCGCCCGGACCCGCGCCTGTTGTGTGTGCGGGTCCGGGCGTGTATCCAAAACGCCCCGGGGAATCGCTCTTGAAGCCATCCCCGAGGTCA
>CAYMHQ010000113.1:0-2443 GCA_964390275.1 uncultured Coriobacteriaceae bacterium | reverse complement strand
CCCCGAGGTCATTCCCGGGGCAGCCTTTAGGCCGTCCTTAAGCCACTTCGACCCCTGCGAGCTGCTTGCCCAGGACGCGGCCGAGCGTCATGGCCATGCCGAGGGTCAGACCCTGCAGCGAGGTCGAGTAGTAGATGCCGAAGCGCCCGCCCGAGTTGTTGCCCGAGGCGTAGAGGCCCTCGATGGGGTTGTAGTTCTTGTCGAGCACGCGCTGCTTGTGGTCGATTGTGAGACCGTTCAGCGTCACAAGGCCCTTGCAGGGTTTTTCCTGAACCTGGACGCACAGGAAGAACGGAGGCTCGTCGATGGGTAGGAGCATCTTCGCGTCGCGCCCGAAGTCCTCGTCCTTGCCCTGCTCGGCCATCTTGTTGTATCGCTCGATGGAGGCTTTCGCCTTCGCCGCCTGCTCTTCGTCGAGACCGGCGTACTCAAAGAGCTCGTCGAGCGTCTGCGCTGCCCAGGCGATGCGCGTGCCCTCCTCGCTCCCGCCAGGCATGCCGCCGCCGACCGACGTCACGCCTTCGGCTCCCGCCTCCACGACCGCCTGCATGGCGTCGTCCATGCCGTCGTCGCTCTCGGTCGCGGCGAAGTGCTCGGGCGCGGAACGGGAGAGCAGCGTCTTGTACTTGCTGTCCCAGATTGCGTAGTAGCGGCCGGGACGGTTGCGCTCCATCTGGTGCAGGATGGCGTAGAGGGCCATGAACTGCTCGTTGGTGAAGCGCTCCATGTCGGGGTCGAGCCACGTCGCCCACGTGAGTGAGCCTTCGCGCGAGAGGATGTTGCTGGAGTACTGGGTGCTTTCGAGCCTTACCGCCTCGGGGGACACGAGGCAGCGCTGCACGGGGTCCATGGAGCCGCCGGCCCACATGCCGAGCTTGATGCCCGAGCCGTCACGGCCGAACGACGCCGTGCGCAGCTCGGAGGTGTCGAGGCCGTGCGCCTCGTGGACCCACATCGTCTCCTGGGTGAGGGCCTGGTACATTTCGCTGTTGCCGCCGTATCCGCCCGCGGACAGAACGACCGACGGGGCCTTGAACCGGTGGTAGTTGCCTTCGGCGTCCTGGGCGATGACGGCGGTCACCGTTGTCTTGGGGCGCGTCCCGTCGATGAACTGGTCGATGCCGTTCTCGTCCATCTGTTCAATCTTGCAGGCGACCTCCTCGGTCTCCGTCTCGAGCACGATCGCCTTGTGTTCCCAATACCAGGTCGACCCGTCTTCTTCGGACTTGGCAATGAGCGAGTAGGCCTCGTCGCCGTTGAAGGGCGTGTTGATCGAACCCTTCCAGCACCTGAAGCCGTTGATGCCCGTGCCGTCCTCAAAGTACTCGCGGTGGGAGTCCTTGGTCTTGACGTAGGTCTGGGCGACGCAGTCCTCGGGGATGGTCCTCATAAGCCAGTCGAGCATCTCGCCGGAGTTCTTGGCGAACGTGGCGACGAGTCGCGGGTTGGAGTAGTTCAGCGTGCGGCGCTGATAGTCGGCGATGAACTCGGCGACGTCGATTTCGGGGATGCCCTGGGAGAGGACCCACTCGGAGTTGAGCGTTCCGATGTCGTGCAGGCCGTAGAAGTAGACGGTGTCCTTGGCCTGCTCCTCGATGACGGTCACCTTGAGGCCGTTCTCCGCCGCCGCGCATGCGCAGCACAGACCGGCGTTGCCACCGCCGACGACAACCACGTCGGATTCGATGGTGTCCACGATGAGGGACTCGTCGATGATGGGCTTCTCGCCCAGCCATGCGGGGGTGGCTGCGACTGCCTGCGTGGAGGTGTCCTCGGCCAAGGCGGACGTCGCCCCTGCGGTGATGCCGAGCGCCGCCGCTCCAAGGGCTGCCGACTTGAGGAAATCGCTGCGTGTGATGTTCATTCCTGCTCTTCCTTTCATCTGTCTGTGTCTATCTGGGCCTATTCGGGTTCGGGCACATGCGGTCTCGCACGTTCTCGCATGGACCGCGCGATTTCACCCGGGCATGTCGCGGTGGGGAACGCGGCATGCCGTCGAGCGGGAATAAAGATTCGCTTTCTGGGGGACGCAGACAATTGGAAAATGAGGGCGATGCGTGAGCCGGAGGGTCGCCCACGTCGTATGAACCCGTCGCCCGATGAGAATGATGGCTGTCTGAGCTGGGAGAACACCGCCGATTCACACTGCGGTCGCATTGGCGCTTGCCTGTTGTTCGTACGGCTCGCGAGGGATGCGCCGCCGGCTGTTCGACCGGATATTCGAAGCGCCTGCTCGACATCGCGCTGCCGACAAGATGACGGGGGTGAAGATGGGCACGCGGCGTGCACGGGTGTGTATGGGTGCTAACACAAGTCCGATTTCGTACTAAAACTCAGCAAATCACGCCACCCGAAATCGAACGCCTATCCATTATCCTTGACATTCCTTCAACTAACCGCTCACACAACCCGGACATGTGTGAGTAGTTAGTTGAAAACGCCC
>CAYMHQ010000112.1:6063-9110 GCA_964390275.1 uncultured Coriobacteriaceae bacterium | reverse complement strand
ACGGAGAGCGGGATTCCGGATTTCCGCAGCTCGGGCGGCCTGTTCGCGCGGCAGTACCCCTACCCGGCCGAGGTCATGGTCTCGCACAGCTTCTTCGAGGCGCGCCCGGCGGAGTTCTTCGACTTCTACTTCGACCGTATGGTGGCTCTCGACGCCGAGCCGAACCGCGCCCACCGCAAGCTGGCCGAGCTCGAGCGGCGCGGGACCCTGCGCGCGGTGGTCACGCAGAATATCGACGGCCTGCACCAGAAGGCGGGGAGCTCGAACGTGCTCGAGCTGCACGGGAGCGTCCATCGCAACCGCTGCCTCGCGTGCGGTCGGCGGTTCACAGCGGAGGAGGCGGTCGCCCTCCACGCGGCCGCGCCCGACGGGGTGCCCCGCTGTCCCTCGTGCGGGGGCATCGTGAAGCCCGACGTGGTGCTCTACGAGGAGCAGCTTGACGAGGCCGTGCTCGAGGCGTCGGTCGAGGCCATTTCGCGCGCGTCGCTCATGGTGGTCGCGGGGACGTCGCTCGTGGTCTACCCGGCGGCCGGGCTGCTCAGCTATTTCCGAGGTGACCGGCTGGCGATTGTCAACCTGAGCCCCACCTCGGCCGACCAGGGCGCCGACCTCGTCGTCGCGGCGAAAGTCGGCGAGGTGTTCGACTTCTGAGTGCCGGCTCGGTAAGATTGCCGGCCTCCCTCTCGTCGCCTGCCTCGCCGCCGCCCTACCGCTCGCTCATCAGCTCGAGCACGACGCGGTCGGTGTGGAACTCGTTTCCCCACACCTCGAACGCGAGGATGGGGTGCTCGGTGGGGCCGAGTCGCCGCGCCGCCGCGAACACGAGGTCGAAGCAGCTCTCGAAGTCCGGGCCCTCGATGCGGCGCACGCGGTAGGCGACGTCCGGCAGCGTGAGCAGCAAGCCTTCGCCGAGCTCCCCCGGCTCGGTCTGCGTCCGCGGGCCGACCTGCGCCTGCGCCCCGATCGCCCCGGTCGACTCGGCCGTCCCCTCGGCCCCGCCGACCTCGATGGCCGCGAACCACGTGCCGTCTGCCGGTGCGCCCGTCGGCAGCCGCACGAGTCCCTGAAAGAACAGCGGGACGAGGCCGCCTCCGCGCGCGTGCTCGAACACCGAGGTCGCGGCCTTCACGTAGCGGCGCGTGTCGAACCGCGGGCCGCCCCATGGATGGAGCAGGAGCGTCCGGCCGGCCATGTTGCGCGCCTCGTCCTCGCGAACCTCCATGCCCTCCTGGTAGCTTTCGACTTGCATGAGCGTCGCCCGAGCCCGCCGCAGCCGCTCGACCGCTCGCGTGCGCCCGCGCTCGAGCAGGGCGCCCATGTCGAGCGCCCCGTCTGACGTGCGGTAATCCTTGATCTCCTTGAGCGGGATTCCCAGGTCGACGCACGAGATGATGAGGTCGATTTCCGACGACTGCCGCAGCGTGTAGTAGCGGTACCCTGTCTCCGGGTTCACGTACGCCGGGGGCAGGATGCCGATGCGCTCGTAGTGGCGCAGCGCCTTCACGCCGATGCCCTTCAGTCGCGCCATGTCGCCGATCGAGATCAGGTCGCCCCTCATCGTCGTCATCGTTCCCGCCCGCCTTCCCCGGCTCGCTCAAACGCCAGAAATCCTTCATTGACTCTCCCCTAAGGGGATAGTTTAGGTTGTTCCAGGTCACTTTGGCAACGCTGTTCTGCAACGCCGTTTGGCAACGCTGTTCTGGAAGGATGTCTGTATGCTGCTGACCTATGCGACCCTCGGGATCGCCGTGGTGTGCGAGGTGTTCGGCGACTCGATGATGAAGCTCTCTGACGGGTTCCGGCACAAGGCCCCGATCCTGGGCATCGTCGTGGGGTACGGCCTGTCGTTCTATCTGATGGCGCAGACGTTCGCGCAGCTGCCGCTCGGGTTTGTATACGCCGCGTGGAACGGCCTCGGCATCGCGCTCACCGCCGTCGTGGGCGCGGTCTTCTGGGGCGAGGGGTTCAACCTCAAGAAGGGCCTGGGCGCCCTCGTCATCATCGCGGGTATCGCCGTCCTGAAGATGGGGGTGTAGCGAATGGCTGAGCGTCTCGGCGAGTTTTTCGACCGGTTCAACCCGTTTGCCCTGCTAGCGGTCTCAATTGTGCTCGAGGTGTTCGGCGCGACCATGATGAAGGTGTCCGACGGCTTCACGGTTCCGGTGCCCACGCTGCTTTCCCTCGCAGCGTACATCGTGTCGTTCGGCATCTTCACGTTCGCGCTGCGGCGCCTGCCTCTCGGCGTGGCGTACGGCATTTGGGGCGGCTCGGGCACGGTGCTCACCGCGATCATCGGGATCGTCGTGTGGCACGACGCGTTCGGCTGGGGCACCGCCCTCGGAATCGCGCTGGTAGTGGGGGGTATCGTGCTCCTCAACAAGGGCGACGAGGAGTGCCAGGCGAAGAAGGCTGCCGCCGAGCAGGCGAAGAAGGCCGAGTAGGCGAGAGCGGGCGAAGACGGGCGAGCGGGCGGAGACGGGCGAGCGGGCGAGTGCGGAGGCTTGCGAGGGGGTCGGCGCGCGAGCGGCGTGCGAGCCGTGCCGAAGGGGCTAGACAGTCGTAGACGCCAACTTTTCGCGCTGGAATGGTCAAAAAGCGGCGTTCTGTGTTCGTCTGTCGACCGATTCTTGGGGCCAGCGTACGAAAGCAACAGTATTCATCGATGAAACCCCAGGTCGCGTCATCTGCAGAAGAGAAGCGACCTTTTGATGCTACCTATTGCTTGATCGCCATTGAACACAGAACGCGTGTTTTTGTCCAGAATCGTTCTCAAAACGGATCGCGCGGCAGTTGCCTCGCTGGCCCGCCGGGGTGTCGTGGGGGTTGCACGCCGCTGCCTCGAAGGAAATACCGCATAATATCGCCGCCAATTTGCATATCGCCGTCGTTCGCGGAACCCATGCGGGCGGTGCGTCTCCTGCGAGCCGGTGCCGCCGCCCCGCCTCCGCCCCGTCCCCTCTTCCACCTCCGGCCCCAACCTTGCCGAAAGCGTCTCGCCCCTCCGCCTCGCGCGCCGCGGCACCCGCCATGTAATATACTGCCTCCGA
>CAYMHQ010000112.1:1502-5963 GCA_964390275.1 uncultured Coriobacteriaceae bacterium | reverse complement strand
TTCCCGCCCTCGGCCCCGTCGACGCCGTGATCTTCGACATGGACGGCCTGATGTTCGACACCGAGCGGCTCTGGTCGCAGCAGTGGGCGCCGGCGCTCGCGAAGTTCGGGCTGGTAGAGGTGGCCGGTCTGGCCGACGCCGCCCGGGGGACGACCGGCGACGCCGCGTGCCGTGCGATCAGGTCGTTCTACGGGGACGCGGTCGACGCCGAGGCGATCTTCGAGGAGTACAAGCGGCTCGCGGCCATCCGGTTCCAGTCGCCGGTCCCCAAGAAGCCCGGGCTCGACCGCCTGCTCGACTGGCTTGCGGACCGGGGGATTCCCATGGCGGTCGCGTCGTCGAGCTTCGAGAACGTCGTCCGCACGAACCTCAGGAACGCCGGAATCGAGGAGCGGTTCGCGCAGGTGGTCTCGGGCGGGATGGTCGCCCGGTCCAAGCCCGCGCCCGACATCTTCCTCGAGGCCGCCCGCCGGCTCGGCTCTCTGCCTGCGAAAACGCTCGTGCTCGAGGACAGCTACGCGGGCGTGCGCGCGGGCGTCGCGGGCGGGTTCGTGACGGTGATGGTGCCCGACCTCCTCCCGCCCACCGACGAGATGCGCTCGATCGCCGCGGCGATCTGCGCCAGCCTCGACGAGGTTCGTGCCCGTTTGGAGGCCGCCGAGTCGGCCCGATCTGCCTCCGCGCCGGCCCCGCTCGACAGCTCCTGCCACGAAACGGCTGCGTCCGAATGAGTGCGGACGCGCGCACCTCGGACGCCCCGGGTACCCCGCTCGCCGCGCCCGCCCCCAGCGCCCTGCGCACCCGCGCGAGGGACCTCATGTCGCCGTTCCGCTGGGACCTGTTCGGGTTCGCCCTGAGCCGCGCCCAGCTGCCGGCGCTCGTCTCGTTCGCGGCGAGCGCGGCGTGGGCGTCGGGCGGCTCGCTCGGCTACCAGGTCATCCTTTATCTCTGCTCGACCCTCGCGGCCCTGTTCACGGCGCTCGCGACCACCCGCATCGCGGAGGGGCGCCACGGGTCCGTGTGGACGATGGCGGCCGTCGGGGCGCTTGGCGCGCTCGCGGTGGCGCTCGGCGTCTCGTTCGACCTCGGTGCGCTCGTCGTGGTTGGCTATGCCTGCTCGGGGGCGAGCGTGGGTTTCTTCGAGACGGAGTGGGGGAGGCGTTTCGTCACCCTGCGCGGCGGGAGGATCCAGTCGTTCACGCTGCTCATGACCGCCGTCGCCGCCCTGCTCGGCGCCGCGATCGGCTTTCTCGCGGGGCCTGTCGTGGCCGTCGTCGTTGCGCTGCTCCCGCTCGGTGCCGCGGCGCTCTACGTCCGCTCGCCCCACGACCCCGAGCCAGGTGCCGAACCCCGCCCCGACGACGCCCCCGAGCTGCGCGAACGCCGCCATCGGGCGCTCATCAACATCCTCGCGAGCGTCCTGGTGCTCTCGGCGATCTACAACTTCGTCGTGACGCTCACCTACGACTATCTGCCTGCGGAAACAGCCTCGCAGATCCGGTTCTTCGCCAACCTCGCCTGCGCCCTGGGGCTCCTCGTGCTCTCGGTGCTCCTGCGCCCGCTCAGCTCGACGACGCTGTTCCGGCTCATCCTGCCGGTCATCGCCGTCGGGTTCGTGCTCTACTTCATGGCCCCCGAGACGTTCGGCGCGGCTCCGCTCACGGTATCGAGCGTGGGGCGCAAGCTGTTCGACATCCTGACCTGGGTGCTCGTCGCGCAGGCGGTGCAGGCGTACTCGCTCGAGCCCAACCGCTACTTCGGCCTGCTCATCGCGGGGAAGAACCTCGGCTACCTGCTCGGTCTGCTGCTCGCGACGGTGGCGCTCGGGTACGACCCCGGCGTCGTGCAGATCGCCACGGCCGTCCCCGTTCTGCTGCTCGTGCTCATCGTGGTGTTCTTCTGGCTGTTCCCCGAGCGCTCGATCGACCAGCTGTTCGGCGTGGTGGAGCGTCCGGTGGCGGAGGGTCGCGGCGACCGGCAGACCGATCTCGAGGAGAAGGCCGCCCTCGTCGCCCGGCGTCACGGATGCACCTCGCGCGAGGCGGAGGTCCTCGGCTACCTGGCCAAAGGCCGCACGCAGGCCGTCATCGCCGCCAAGCTCGGCATCTCGACTGGCACCGCGCACACCCACATCATCCACGTGTACCAGAAGCTCGGCGTGAGCCGCCAGCAGGAGCTGATCGAGCTGGTGGAGGCGGCGGAAGAGGCCGAGGAGTAGCGGGGCGGGAGGGGGAGTAGGTCCCGACCCCCTGGTCTCTATTTCGACCGTCCGTGAATAAGCGGGCGCCGCGCTGGGTACAATACGAAAATTATTTTGCGGTTCCGACAGCATTGCTGCCATCGGAGCGCCTTTCAGGCGCTTGACTCGACCGCTCTACACCGTATCGCACCACGTTGCGCCTCGCCGCGCGACATCGCATCGCACCGTACCGACTACCTGCTCGTCCGACTGCCCCGACCGCCCGCTCCGGATATCGCCGGAAGCCGGCCAGACCACCACACGTACCTGCGCGTTTCGCCACGCCCCCCTGGAGGCGCGCAGGCGAGCTGATTCTCGCCGTCGGCTCAACCGCCCGATTCGGCCGCCCGGCAGACCTCCCGCTTCTCCGCGCCTCTTTGCACCTTCACGCTTCGCACCTCATCCGCCCACGCTTGAAAGGACCGCAGATGACGAACGAGAACGACCTCTACGGCAAGCTTGCGACCGTGCTGCGCCTGCTCAACGAGCAGAAGCACAAGGCCGAGCACGATGCTGCCGAGGCAGGCGGGACGGCCGGGGCGGCAACCGAGGACCCGCACGCCGCGGGCATGGGCGAGAAGGACGTCGAGCGGTTCACGGCGTTCCTCGACGGGCTCATCGACACGCTGGTGGCCGAGACGGGCGACGACGTGACGGGCGCCTTCGACGAGTTGCGCAAATCGGCCCGCGCGTCGCTCGCGCGCAGGGGAATCCACATCTTCACGGGCGACACGTCCATCCAGACTGCCCCGCCCGCCGCGGCCGACATCACCCTGCCCCGCCAGGCCGACAGCCGGCTTCTCGGCGCGCGCCTCCATGTGCCCAAGGCTGCCCAGATGTGCCCGGGCGTGGGCCTTTTGGGGCGCACCATCAGGTCGTTTGTGTTCTCTACAGATATCGCTGCCATCCGATACTGCGACGCCGAGGCGGTGCTCGCGGTCTATCCGTTCTCCTGCCAGCCGGCGATCACGCAGGCGCTCATCTCCGTCTCGGCGCGCCCCGTCCTCACCGGAATCGCGGGCAACACCACGTCGGGCCCGCGCTCGGTGGTGCTCGCCATCGAGGCCGAGATGCAGGGCGTCTCGGGCGTCGTGATGAACTACGCGGCCACCCCGGCGCTCATCGCGAGTGTGGCGCGCTGCGTCGACGTGCCGGTGGTCGCGACGGTGACGAGGTTCGACGAGGGCGTCACGGAGAAGATCGGTGCCGGTGCCGACGTGCTCAACATCGCCGCCGGTTCGCGCACCCCCGAGATCGTCGCCGCAGTTCGGGCGGCCTATCCCGACGTCCCCATCATCGCCACCTGCGGCCCCACCGAGGAGTCGGCGATGGAGACGGTCGAGGCCGGCGCGGACGCGATTTCGTGGACGCCGCCCTCGCTCCAGAAGCTCGAGAAGGAGATCATGGCCCCCGCGCAGTAGGCCGTGGTAGGCCGCCGGTCTGGCGTGCTGCCGCTCGGGGTGGCAGTCGGCAGGAGGATGACGGGGAACCGGGCGGTTGGGAGCTGGCCAAAATCGGCTCTCTGCATACCTTTTCAAAATCGGTGGTCAAAATCGGTCCGCTGCATGTCACTTTTGATGCTCGGATTTTGCGAGGCAGATTATTCGGCGCATCTACCAGCGGGTTTGTTCGAGACCATCTAGGCTACGCTCGTAATAAGGTATGCAGGGGACCGATTCTGTCCAGCGTTTCCAGAAATGTATGCAGAGAGCCGATTTTGGCCATCCGAGTCCGCCGTGCCCGCCGTCCGGGTAGCGCTCGGCTGCCGTCTGAGCGACGGATGCGCTCGAATCGGCCTTGCCCGAGCTGCTTCCCCATCCTCTACTTGCGAAAGCGCGCGAAGAAGCCCTTCTTCTCCTCCTGGGGCGCGCGGCTGACGGAAAGCACCTGGTAGCCGGTACCGTCGAGGGCCTTGCGGATGTCGTCGTCGCTCACGGTGCCGTCCTCGGCGACGATGACCGCCTCGTTCTTGCTGTGGCTGGCCGTCACCTTGCTGACCTTGACCGCGTGGCGGATTGCCTCGCAGACATGCGACTCGCACATCCCGCACGCCATGCCGTCGATCTTGACCGTGATCTGCTCCATCGTGCCCTCCTGGTATCGCCCGTTCTGACGCGCCCGGCTGTTCCGGGCGGTGTTCCGTTACGGTTAAAGTAATCTAACGCATGCGCCAAAGAAAGGCCCGCCGCCGGATTCGCGCGCGATTCCAGACAATCGTCGCG
>CAYMHQ010000112.1:0-1402 GCA_964390275.1 uncultured Coriobacteriaceae bacterium | reverse complement strand
CCTACAGCTCGGGCAGGGACGCGAGCCAGGTCTCGTACACCTGGGGCTGGCAGTCGATCTGCAGCAGCTTGTGGTGGCTCGTGTCACCGCGCTTGACGGTGACCGCGCTCTTCGAGACGCCGAGCTGGGAGGCGATGAGCCGGCAGACGGCCTTGTTCGCCTTGCCGCCTTCGGGCGGGGCGGTCACGCGCACGCACACCTCGCGGGTCCCGTCGTCCGAGACGCTGATGCCGGTGACGCGGTCCTGGCCTGATTTGGGTGTGACGCGAACGGCGCACGTCGTCGGTTGCTGTGGCGTCGAGCTCGCCATCGTCTCCCCGCTTTCCTGAATGAGTTCCGTCGGTCGTGCCCTGTTACCTGCGGCGATTCCTGTGCACGATGAACACCACGACGCCTGCGACGATGACGATGCCGCCCGCGACGCCCAGAATGACCGGCAGCATGAGGTTCGTGTCGTCGCCCGCGACGGGGATAGCCGCGCCTGCGATTGCGGCCCAGCCGCCGAGCTCGCTCGCCTGAGCGACGGAGGCGCCCGGGACGAGGGCGAGCAGCGAAAGCGCAAGGCCGACAATGCCGAGGAGTGCGGCCGTCAGGCGGTCGACGAGGGAAGCAGGGTTGACGAGGGGAGTAACGGCGCTGGTCTCGGTGCTCATATCCCACTCCTTCTTTCCGGTGGAACGGCGATGGTGCGGACGGCTATAACTATAGCAGTCTGCGGTGGGGTCGTCCGCCTCGCGTTTGCCTGTCGGTCCCGCCTGACGGTCCCGCCCGCCTGATGGTCCCGCCCGCCTGGCGGTCCACCAAAAAGGCCGGCCCCGATTGCCCGGGACCGGCCTGCTGCGGAGCCTTGCCTGTCGCTGGCTGTTCGCGGTCAGCGGCTAGCGGTCAGCGGTTCGCGCGACGAGCGGCTAGCCGCGCTGCTTCCTGCGCACGACGATCAGCGCCACGCCGGCGCCGACGACGACGACGCCCGCGACGCCCGCGACGATCGGCAGCACGAGGTTCGTGTCGTCGCCCGTCTTGGGGATGGCGCTGCCCTTGTCGGTGCTGCCCTTGTCGGTGTCACCCTTGTCGGCGGGGGCGTTAATGGTGAGCTGGCCGTCGGTCACGACGAACTTCACGTTCGCGAAGTTCTTGCTGGCGACGGAGAACTGGTCGGCCGCGAGGCCCATGGCGTAGGTGCCGGGGTCCGTGGCGGTCACGGACGCGATTCCGTCGAAGTACCAGTCAGTCTCGGTGAACAGCGGGTCGTTGGAGACGGCGGTGTAGCCCTCGACCGTCTTGGCGGCGCCGTCGTAGTCGTAGGTCGCGGTGTTGCCGGTGACGGTCAGGACGACTCCCTCGCGGGCCTCGATCCTCAGGCCGCCGTCGACGACCTTGAACTCGCACGCGTAGTTCGTGT
>CAYMHQ010000111.1:0-9139 GCA_964390275.1 uncultured Coriobacteriaceae bacterium | reverse complement strand
TGCCGAGCCTGCCGTACCTCACCTGGGCGCCCGTCGAGAAGATCCCCGCCGAGAAGGAGATCATCCGCACGCTCAAGAACCTCGCGAAGAAGGCGGACTCGGTCGTCATCGCCACCGACTTCGACCGCGAGGGCGAGCTCATCGGCAGCGACGCGGCGGCGCTCGTGCGCGAGGTGGACCCCGACGTCCCCATCGTGCGCGCGCACTACTCGTCGTTCACCAAGGCCGAGCTCGAGCACGCGTTCGACCCCGCGAACCTCGTCACCGTCGACGAGAACCTCGCGGCGGCGGGCGAGTCACGCCAGTTCATCGACCTCATCTGGGGCGCCGTCCTCACGCGCTACCTCACGATGGCCAAGTTCGGCGGCCTCGGCAACGTCCGCAGCGCCGGCCGCGTGCAGACCCCCACGCTTGCGCTCGTTGTGCAGCGCGAGAAGGAGCGCAACGCGTTCGTACCCGAGGACTACTGGGTCATCAAGGCCGAGATGGCGACGCGCGAGGGCGCATCGTTCAAGGCCGTGCACGCCACGGCGAGGTTCAAGGAGGAGAACGTCGCGAAGGCGGCGTTCGAGGCGGCGAACGCGGCGAAGACGGCCACGGTGACCGCGGTCGAGAAGAAGACGCGCAAGGGCCAGATCCAGACCCCGTTCAACACGACCTCGCTTCAGGCCGCAGCTGCCGCCGAGGGCCTCTCGCCGGCGCGCACCATGCGCATCGCCGAGTCGCTCTACATGGACGGCCTCATCTCGTACCCGCGCGTCGACAACACGGTCTACCCGGCCACGCTCGACCTGGAGGCGACGCTCAAGGTCATCGCCGAGGTGCCCCAGTACGGGCCGTACTGCCGCAAGCTCCTCGCGAAGGGCAAGCTCGTGCCCACCCGCGGCAAGCAGGAGACCACCGACCACCCGCCCATCTACCCCACGGGCGCGGCCGACCCCGACAAGCTCCGCCCCGAGGAGTGGAAGCTCTACAACCTCATCGCGCGCCGCTTCATGGCGACCCTCTCCGAGCAGCCGGTCATCGAGGGCACCAAGGTCTCGCTCCATGTGGGCGGGGAGCCGTTCACGGCGAGCGGCGACGTCCTCGTGAAGCCGGGCTACCGCGAGATCTACCCGTACGGCTCGAAGAAGGACGAGGAGCTCCCGCAGCTCGCCGTGGGCGACGTGGTCGACGTGACC
This sequence comes from uncultured Coriobacteriaceae bacterium, assembly GCA_964390275.1. GTDB lineage: Bacteria > Actinomycetota > Coriobacteriia > Coriobacteriales > UMGS124 > CAYMHQ01. The sequence continues at coordinate 7,958 of CAYMHQ010000111.1, read as the reverse complement.
TCCATGAACCTCGAGGCCAAGCAGACCGAGCCGCCCGCGCGCTACAGCCAGGGCAAGCTCGTCCAGGAGATGGAGCGCCTGGGCCTCGGCACCAAGTCGACGCGAGCCTCCATCATCGAGCGCCTGTACGAGGTCAAGTACCTCAAGAACGACCCCATCGAGCCGAGCCAGCTGGGCATGGCGATCATCGAGGCGCTCGAGCAGTACGCCTTCCACATCACCACGCCCGACATGACGAGCGAGCTCGAAGGCGACATGACCGACGTGAGCGAGGGCAAGAACACCCAGGACAGCGTGGTCACCCACTCGCGCGAGATGCTCGCCGGGCTGCTCGAGGGGCTCATCGAGCACAAGGAGGACCTCGGCAACGCGATCAGCGACGCGGTCACGGCGGACGCGCGCATCGGCGCCTGCCCCAAGTGCGGGGCGGACCTCCTGGTGAAGCAGTACGGCAAGACGAGGTCGAGCTTCATCGGGTGCTCGGCGTGGCCGGCGTGCGACGTCACCTATCCGCTGCCCCAGGGTAAGATCGAGCCGGTCGAGCAGCCGTGCCCCACGTGCGGCTGCCCCCAGATCAAGGTGAAGCCGTTCCGCAGCAAGCCCTACACCCACTGCGTTGACCCCGCGTGCCCCACGAACAGGGAGCCTGACGTCGTGGTGGGCGTCTGCCCCACCTGCGCCGCCGCCGGCGTCGAGGCCAAGCTCGTGGCGCACCGCAGCGAGCGCACGCTCAAGCGGTTCGTGCGCTGCGAGAACTACGACACCTGTCAGACGAGCTACCCGCTGCCCCAGCGCGGCGAGATCAAGGCGACGGGTGAGGTGTGCCCCGACTGCGGCGCGCCGATCGTGGAGGTCGTGACCGCGCGCGGCCCCTGGCGTATCTGCGTGAACATGGACTGCCCGGGCAAGGCGAAGGCCGAGGCCCCCGAGGAGACCTTCGAGGGGCAGGCTGCCGAGGCGGCCGAGACGGCGGCGCCGAAGAAGGCCGCGAAGGCGTCCAAGTCGACGTCGACCAAGAAGGCCACGGCGAAGTCTGGCGCGAAGGCCGCGACGGCCAAGAAGACCACGACGGCGAAGAAGGCGGCCGCGAGCAAGACTGCCGCGAAGAAGTCGAGCGCCAAGAAGGTTGCGGAGGCCGAGGAGTAGGCCGCCGGGCCGGGAGACGGTCGGCAGGGGCATGACCCGCGGGACATCGAGGCCCGGGGCGTTCGGGGGCGCGACCGAACGTCCCGGGCCTTTTTCGTCCCCGTCTGCGGGGACGGGTGCGCCGTCTGGGCGGCGCGTCTTTTGTAGCCCGCGAAAAATCGAGGTAAAACGCGCCGGGCCATAATGCCCCCACGGGGGCGTTTGCTAGAATTGGCCCCGTCTTTTGGGAAGACAAGGGAAGAACAGGCACCGGGGAGGTCCCGGCGGGGTCAGGTCATACGAAAGGGCAGATAACCATGCTCGTCTCTTCTAGTGGGAACGCTTCTTCCATCACGCGTCGCAGCGCGGCGGCGCTTCTCGGCGGCGCCCTGCTCGCGGCTCCCCTCGCGCTCTCAGGCTGCTCGGGGAGCAACGACTCGCAGACCGCCGAGACCGCCGAGACGGTCGACGAGGCCGCAGGCGCTGACGCCGCGTCCGAGACCGCCGAGGCAGACGCCGAGGGCGCGACTCAGGCTGAGGCCCGCGACAAGCTCGTCATGGCGCTGCGCGTCGACCCCGATGGGCTCGACCCCCAGCGCACGGCCTCGGCGTCGACGTTCCAGATCACCAACAACGTGTACGACCCGCTTCTCCGCGTGACGGTCGAGGGCGAGCTCGTCCCGGGCCTCGCCGAGAGCTGGGAGACCTCCGAGGACGGCCTCACGCTCACGTTCAAGCTGCGCGAGGGCCTCAAGTTCTCGAACGGCAACGCGTGCGACGCCGACGCCGTGGTCGCCTCGTTCGAGCGCCTCCAGGAGGACGAGAGCCCGCGCCAGTCCGAGTACGCCGGCTACGCGTTCTCCGCGACCGACGAGCGCACCTTCGTCGCCACCTGCGAGACCCTCAACGTCGCCGCCGAGTCCGACTTCGCCTATGCGTGGGCGGCGGTCGTCGACGTCACGGTGGCCGACACGCTCTCGTCCCAGCCCGTGGGCACCGGTCCCTACGTCGTCTCGAGCTGGGTGCCCCAGACCTCGGTGACGCTCGAGGCGAACCCGGACTACTGGGGCGAGGCGCCGCTGACCCCCACCGTCGAGCTCCAGGTGCTGCCCGAGGCGGCCACCCAGGCGAGCTCGCTGCGCGCCGGCTCGGTCGACCTCTACTGGGGCTGGGCCGACCAGCTCTCCCTCTTCGAGGGCGACGCTGACTTCACCGTGACGCGGGCGGCCGAGAACGGCGTCCAGCTCATGGCGATGAACTGCAAGAACGCGCCGCTCGACGACGAGCGCGTCCGCCAGGCCATCAACATGGCGGTCGACAAGGACGCGCTCATCGAGAGCGTCTGGTGGGGCTGCGGCCAGAAGATCGGCTCCCACTTCCCCACGGTGCTCAAGGACTACGTCGACTGCTCCGAGACGTACACCTACGACCCCGACGCGGCCAAGAAGCTGCTCGAGGAGGCGGGGTACCCCGAGGGGACGAAGCTCAGGATGCGCCTCCCCGAGAGCTACTCGGAGTACGTGAACGCCGGCCAGGTCATCGCCGACTACCTCAAGAAGGTCGGCGTGGAGTGCGACGTCGAGATTGTCGACTGGAGCACGTGGCTCGAGGACGTCTACACCGGCAGGAACTACGACCTCACCGTGGTGGGGCACACGGGAAGGCTCGACCCCATCACCCTGCTCGCGCGCTACTCCTCGACGAGCTCGGAGAACTACTTCGGCTACGAGAACCCCGAGGTTGACGAGCTCATCGCGAGCTACCGCACCGAGCTCGACGCCGACAAGCGCCACGAGATCGTCGCGGAGATCCAGCGCACGCTGGCCGAGGACGTGCCGGCGCTCTACATCCAGACGCCCGAGATGGTTTATTTCAGCACGAGCAAGCTGCACGGGTTCGAGCGCTATCCTATCGACATCTACGAGTTCAGGAACGTCTGGGTCGAGAAGTAGCGGCGGCCGAGAGGGCGGTGCGGCGGCGTTTGATGCCGGAGGGGTCCGGCGAGCGGGAGGGCTGTCGGCGGGCGCCGTAACGGGATGGCGGCGACCGCCGGAAAGGTGCGTTCGATGCTCAGGTTGGTGGCGCAAAGGATCGGCGCGGCTGTGGCCGTGCTGTTCGTTGTGTCCCTCGCCACGTTCTTCGTGCTCAGGGTGGTGCCCGGCGACGCCGCGTCGCTCATCCTGGGTCTGGAGGCGACCCCCGAGAAGGTCGAGGCGCTCCGGGCCGCGATGGGGCTGGACGAACCGCTCGTCGAGCAGTACGTCGCCTGGCTGCAGGGGCTCGTCTGCGGGGACTGGGGCGAGTCGCGCGTCTACGGCATCCCCGTCCTCGAGGCCATCGCCGGGGCGCTCCCGGTGACGGCGGCCCTCGCGGTCCTGGCCATGCTCGTCTCGTTCGCCGTCTCCGCCGTCCTCGGCGTCGCCTCCGCGCTGCACCAGGGGACGTGGGTCGACTGGTTCGCCCGCACCGTGATGCAGCTCGGCGCCGCGGTCCCGGGCTTCTGGCTCGCGGTGTGCCTCATGCTTCTGTTCGCAGGGCGCCTGGGATGGTTCCCCGTGAGCGGGTTCGTCCCGTTCTCGGAGAGCGTGCCGGGCGCCCTGCGCTGTCTCGTGCTGCCCGCCGCCGTGCTCGCCGTTGAGGAGAGCGGCGTGCTCATCCGCACGGTCCGTTCGAGCACCCTCACGGCGCTCGGCCGCGACTGCCTGCTGTCCGCCCAGGTCAAAGGCCTGTCCCGCATGAGGACCACCGTGTCCTATGTCCTGCGCAGCGCCCTCGTCGCGCCGCTCACGGTCGCGGGCATGCAGGTCGCGAAGCTGCTCGGCGGGACCGTGGTCGTCGAGAGCGTGTTCGCGCTGCCCGGCCTCGGCCGCCTGCTCCTCACCGCCGTGGAGCAGCGCGACGTCATGCTCGCCCAGGGGATCGTCGTGTTCGTTACAACTGTGGTGGTCGTGGTTTCGCTCGTCGTCGACCTGCTCGTGATGGCGGCCGATCCCGAGGTGCGCGTGCAGAGCGCGGGTGACGGGCGATGACGAGACGGACGAAGGCGCCGGAGAAGGCGTCTGAGGAGGCGCAGGTGAAGGCCCAGGCGAAGGCGTCGGAGAAGGCGCAGGCGGGGAGCTGCGCGGAGGGCCGCCCGGCGGGTCGCCCGGCGGGTCGGCTGCGCGGGGAGCCGCTGCTCGTGCTCGGGGCGGTCCTCACGGCCCTCGTGGTCGCGACGTGCCTCGTGTCCCTTGTGTGGACCCCCTACGACCCCACGGCCATGAACGTATCCGAACGCTTCGCGGCGCCGAGCCTCACGCACCTTTTGGGGACCGACCAGTTCGGGCGCGACATCCTCTCCCGCGCGATGGTCGCGTCCCAGCCCGCGCTCCTCGTGGGCCTGGGGTCCGTGGCGCTCGGGTCGGCCGCGGGGATCGCGGTGGGCCTCGTCGCCGGCATGGGGAACCGGGTGGTGAACGCGGTGCTCATGCGCGTGCCGGACGCCCTCATGGCGTTCCCGGGGATCCTGCTCGCGATGGGGCTCGTGATCGTCCTCGGCTCCGGGCTCCAGAGCGCGCTCATCGCCATCGCGGTCTTCACGGTGCCGACGTTCGCCCGCCTCACCTGCCAGACGACGCTCGAGATCAAGGGGTCGCTCTTCATCAAGGCGGCGCGCAGCAACGGGTGCCGGGGCGTGAACCTGGTGGTCCGGCACGTCCTGCCGCACATCGCCCCGCGCCTCGCGACGCAGTTCACGGCGAGCGCCGGCTCGGCGATGCTGCTCGAGGCCGCGCTCAGCTTCCTGGGCCTGGGCGTCCAGCCGCCGATGGCGAGCTGGGGCTACATGCTGAGCGAGGCGTTCGCGTACGTGCTCGTCTACCCCGGCCTCGCGGTCGCACCCGGCCTCGCGCTCATGGTGGCCGTCCTGGGGTTCAACCTGCTGGGCGACGGTCTCAACGACTGGCTGGTGAGACGGGAGGCGGGGCGATGAGCGAGACGACGGTTGGGATGGCACTCGAGGCGCGGGACCTCCGGCTGCGCGACCGTGACGGGAACGCGCTCGTCTGCGGCGTCGACCTCGCGGTCGCGCCTGGCGAGTTCGTGGGCCTGGTGGGGGAGTCGGGGTCCGGCAAGACGCTGAGCGTCCGCGCGTGCCTCGGCATCGTCCCCGAGGGGGTCTCGGTCGAGGCCTCGCGCCTGCGCCTCGCCGGCGAGGACCTGCTCGGCGCGTCCCCCGAGACGCACCGGCGCCTGCTCGGCACGCAGGTGGGGTTCGTCCCTCAGAACACCATGGCGTTCCTGCAGCCGGCGATGCGCGTGAAGTCGCAGCTCGTCGACGGCTATCTCACCTGGCACCCGGGGGTGTCGCGCCGCGAGGCGCTCGACCGCGCGGAGGGGCTTCTCGCGAAGACGGGCATCGAGGACCCGCGCCGGGTGATGGGGAGCTACCCCAAGGGGCTCTCGGGCGGGCAGCGGCAGCGCGTGAACGTCGCGATGGCGCTCATGGGGGACCCGCGCATCGTGGTGGCCGACGAGCCCACGGCGGCGCTCGACCGCATCGTCCAGGGGCAGGTCATGGACCTGCTCACCGGTCTCGCCCGCGAGCGGGGCGCCGCGCTGCTCGTGATCAGCCACAACCTCTCCCTCGTTCGCGCGCGCTGCGAGCGGGTCTACGTCATGTACGCGGGCAGGTGCGTCGAGCGCGGCCTCGTCTCCGACGTGCTCCGCAACCCGGGACACCCCTACACGCGGGCGCTCCTCGGCGCCCAGCCGCACGTGGGGATGGCCCGGGACGAGCGGCTCGTCGAGTCGCCCGGCACGATGCCGGGGCGCGGCCGCGACGCCCTCGCCTGCGCGTTCGCGCCGCGGTGCCCCCTCGCGACGGCCGCCTGTTCGGAAGGCGTCCCGGCGATGGTCCCCGAGGGGCGGGCGCCGCGGGCTGCGGAGAGGCGGCCGGTGTCGTCGTCCGGGCGCCTCGGGGCGGTCGTCCACGAGGTCGCTTGCCTGCGGGCGTGGGAAGGCGTCCGGGAAGGTGTGACGCGCGGGGAAGCCGCGGCCGGCGTGGAAGGCGCGATGCGCGTGGAAGGCGCGACCGACGGGGGAGGCGAGGCGCGATGACCGTGCTGCTCGAGGGCGAGAACCTCGTCAAGACCTACGGCCGCGGACGCCGCGCGTTCACGGCGCTCGACGGGGTCGGTTTCAGGCTCGAGGCGGGCCGGACGCTCGGCGTCGTGGGTTCCTCGGGCTCGGGCAAGACGACGCTCGGCGAGCTGGCGGGCGGGCTCCAGAGGCCCACGTCGGGCAGGGTTCTCTTCCGGGGTGCGGACGTCGCCGGTCTCGACGCCACCGGCAGACGCGCGTTCCGGCGCGCGGTCCAGTTCGTCTTCCAGGACCCGGCGGCGTCGATGGACCCGGGATACACGGTCGCGCGCGTCGTCTCCGAGCCGCTCGACATGTTCGAGCGCGGCATGGGGGCGCGGGAGAAGCGCGAGCGGGTCCTCGAGATGCTCGAGCGCGTCGGCCTGGGCCCCGAGACGGCCGACCGACGCCCGCGGGGTCTCTCGGGCGGCCAGTGCCAGCGCGTCGCGATCGCCCGCGCCCTCGTCGCGCGGCCCTCCGTCGTGGTGTGCGACGAGTGCACGAGCGCCCTCGACGTGTCGGTGCAGGCGCAGATCCTCAACCTCCTGCGTGACCTCCAGGGCGAGCTGGGCATCGCGTACCTGTTCGTGAGCCACGACATCGGCGTGGTCTCCTACATGGCCGACGACGTCCTCGTCATGCGCCACGGCCGCGCGGTCGAGTCAGGCCCGGCGGCGGACGTGTTCGCAAACCCGAGGGACCCGTACACGAAAGCCCTGCTCAGCAGCGCCGAACCCTTGGAGTCGGAAGACGATTCGGCGTTGCCGACAGAGGCGGAGCAGGCAGAGCGGGGGAGAGGGACCGCGCAATGAGGCTGACGGTGATCGGGTGCTGGGGCGGCTCGCCCCGGCCGGGCGGGGCCTGCTCGGGGTACCTGCTCGAGGACGGCGACGACGTCCTGCTGCTCGACTGCGGCCCGGGCGTGGCGGGGGCGGTCCAGCACGTGAGGCCGCTCGAGGCGATCGACCACGTGTTCGTGAGCCACTTCCACTACGACCACGTGAGCGACGCCGGCGCCATCATGTACGCGCGTCTCGTGCGGCGGATCATCGGCGAGCCGCTCGGGGACGTCGTGTTCTATGCGACTGCGAAAGACCCCCTGGTCTCCGCCCTCGCGATGGACGGGGCGGCGCACAGCGTGGAGATTGACGAGGGGAAGTCGCTCATGATCGGCCGTCTGACCTGCACGTTTCTGAGGACCGACCATCCCGTGCCCTGCCTCGCCGTCCGTGTCGAGAACGAGGAGGGGGAGTCGGTCGTCTACACGGCCGACGGCGCCCTGACCGACCGTCTCGTCGCGTTCTGCGCGGGGGCCGACGTCCTCGTTGCCGAGTGCAGCCTGTACGCCGGGGTCGACGGCTCCGTGATGGGGCACATGAGCTGCGACGACGTCGCGCGCCTCGCCGCCGGCGCCCGTCCGGGCACGCTCGTCCTGAGCCACCTGCCCATCTACGGCGAGACCTCCGAGCTGCGGGACCGGGTCGTGGAGCTCCTTCCCCCGGGTGCCGTGGGGCGCGTGGTCCTCGCCGGGCAGCCCTGCACGGCGGAGGGGCGCCTGTCGATCGAGGTGTCCCGCGCGGATTGATGAGCGTCACGCCCGTGCGCGCTTACGCCTCGTGACTTGTATCCCCGGCGCTCTCCGGCTTGGCGCCCTTCCCGCCGGCCTTCCCGTCGCCCTGCTCGGCGTCCTTCTCCTCGTCCGCGAGCGCCTCGGT
>CAYMHQ010000110.1:6586-9178 GCA_964390275.1 uncultured Coriobacteriaceae bacterium | reverse complement strand
TTTCTCGATTTCTTGCCGATAGCGCATCAATATGATAGGATTCCCCATGTCGGTCGAGGGAGGAGGATGGTGGACATGGAGTACCTATCGGTTGCTGAGGCGGCGAAAGCGTGGGGCGTTTCCGAGCGGACGGCGCGCAACTACTGCGCGACGGGCAAGGTCCCGGGCGCCTTCCTGACGGGCAAGACGTGGAACGTCCCCGAGGCTGCTCCCCGGCCCGGCAGGCGTGGCAAGGGGGCGGGTGGCATCTGCGCTGGCGACGGTTCCGCGGCAGGCAGCCCTGCGAGCGGCGTCTCCTCCGATCTTCCAAAGTCCCTGCTAGAAGCCTTGCGCGCCGAGAAGGCGGGTGACGTTCGGGGCGGTATCTACCACAAGGTGCAGATCGAGCTCACCTACAACTCGAACCACATGGAGGGCAGCCGGCTCACCCATGACCAGACGCGCTTCATCTTCGAGACCAACACCATCGCCGCAGATGAGGGTCTCGGTGCGGGCTCGGACGCGGACATCCTCAACGTCGACGACATCGTGGAGACGGCGAATCACTTCAGGTGCGTCGATATGGTCATCGACGCCGCTCACCAGCCGCTCAGCGAAGCGCTCTTCAAGCGGCTCCATCTCACGCTGAAGAACGGCACAAGCGACTCGCGCAAAGGCTGGTTCGCGGTGGGGGAGTACAAGAGGCTGCCGAACGAGGTCGGCGGCAGGGAGACTGTGGCACCCGAGCAGGTCGGCGCGCGCCTCCGGGAGCTGATCGCGGCCTACGAGAGGGGCTGCGAGCGCGGTAACCGTCAGCCAAAAAACCTCTCTGACCTGCTCGAATTCCATGTCGCGTTCGAGTGCATCCATCCGTTCCAGGACGGCAACGGGCGTGTTGGCCGGCTGATCCTGTTCAAGGAGTGCCTGCGCAACGACATCGTGCCGTTCATCATCGACGACAACCTCAAACTGTTCTATTACCGTGGCCTGCACGAGTGGCGCACGGCGCGCGGCTACCTCACCGACACCTGCCTCACCGCCCAGGACACGTTCAAGAGGTGGCTCGACTACTTCCGGATTCCCTATCGAAATGATGAGGAAGAGGACAGCGTTCGCTGACATGTGCGTTTCCGCGAACGGCGGCGCGCGCCACCTTTCCGGCAATCTGACGTTGCTAGAATGGCCGGCCGAATCAGCGGAGGGGCCGATTGCGGCCGTTTGGCGTTGGGCGAGGGCGGTCCGGGAAGGCGACGAGAGGGTCTATGGGCATGGGCGGGGCTCGCGACAAGGCTTGCGACAAGGCTTGCGACGAAGGGTGCGATGAGGGACGCGACGAGGGGTGCGCCGGACAGGATGAGGTCGCGGCGTCGGACTCCTCGGACAAGATGACCCTCTCGGAATGGCTGCCGCTCATCGGGCTCACGTTCGCGGCGTTCATCTTCAACACGTCGGAGTTCATGCCGATCGGCCTGCTCACCGACGTCGCGGCGGACTTTGGCGTGTCCGAGGCGCGCGTGGGGATGATCATCACCGTGTACGCGTGGGTGGTCATGGCGACGTCGCTGCCGCTCATGATGCTCGCGTCGCGCGTGCCGTTCAGGCGGCTGCTGCTGGGGGTGGTCGCGCTGTTCGGCGTGGGGCAGGTGCTCTCGGTGCTCGCGACCGGCTACTGGACCCTCATGGCGGCGCGCGTCGTGGTGGCGTGCGCGCACGCGGTGTTCTGGTCGATTGCGTCGCCGATGGCGGTGCGCGTCGTGTCGGTGCGGCACCACTCGCTCGCGCTCAGCATGATCGTGACGGGGACCTCGGTGGCGATGGTCTTTGGCCTGCCGCTCGGACGGATCGTGGGGCTCTGGCTGGGATGGCGCGCGGCGTTCGGATGCGTCGCGGTCGCGTCGTTCGTCGTGCTCGCGTACCTGGCGCTCGTGTTCCCGCGCATGGCCGCCGGCGAGCCGTTCACGCTGGCCAAGCTGCCGGGGCTGTTCTCGAACCGGCCGCTCGTCTCGATCTTCGTGTTCATCGCGCTCATCGTGACGGCGTATTACACCGGGTACAGCTATGTGGAGCCGTTCATGCAGCAGGTCGCGGGCATGGACGACGGCCCCGTGACGTTCGCGCTTACGCTGTTCGGCGTCGCGGGCATCGTGGGGAGCCTGCTGTTCGCGCGCCTCTACGACGGTCACCACCGCGCGTTCATCCTCGCCGCCGTGGGGGGCCTGGTGTGCGCCCTCGCCCTGATGCTGCCCGCCGCGATGGGCTCGCTGCCGGATGCTCTGCCGAGCCTGCTGCCGAGTGACGTGCTGCCGAATGGCCTGCTCATGATGGGTGTCTGCATGCTGTGGGGCGCCAGCGCGACGGCGTTCAACGTGGCGCTGCAGGGCGAGGTCATCAACCACACCGAGCCTGACGAGTCGGCTGTGGCGATGTCGATCTACTCGGGCATCTTCAACCTGGGAATCGGGTGCGGCAGCTGGCTCGGCGGCCTCGTGGTGACCCATGCATCGGTCTCGCTCGTGGGTGTGGCCGGCGCGCTCCTCGGCGCCGTGGCGTTCGCGTACTGCGCGCTGCGGTCGATGCCGCTGCTCGAGGGGAAGGCGCGCGGGTAGGCGAGCG
>CAYMHQ010000110.1:0-6486 GCA_964390275.1 uncultured Coriobacteriaceae bacterium | reverse complement strand
CCCGCGCCCCTCGAGTCCCCCGTCGCCTCGCTAATCGATGCGGTCGTGGTTGACCGGACGGTAGAACAGCTCGCGGATTTCCTCGGGGTCGTCCGACTGTCCGAGCGCCCACATCGTCTTGGCGACGAGCGCCTCGGTGGTCATGTCGGCGCCCTTGAGGACCGCCGGGTTGTTGGCGTAGGCGCGTCCGACCTCGTAAACGCCCAGGTCGCAGCCCTCCTCGGGCACCTGGGTCGTCAGCACGACGGTGCGCCCCGATGCCACCCAGTCGGCGATCGCCTCCTCGAACGAAAGGCCCTGTTCCTCCCCGCTCCCGTCTTCGGTGCGCTCCGGGATTCCGCCGAGGCCGAACGTCTCCACGATCACGGCATCGTAGTCGGCCTTGAGCAGGCGGAAGATCCCCGGCCCCACCTCGGGCGTCAGCTTGAGCACAAAGACCCGCTCGTTGAGACGGTCGTAGGTCCGCATTCCGCCGCGCCCGGTCGTCCCGCCGCCGTGCCCGGTCGCGCCATCGAGTCCCGCCGCCGCGCTCCGGTCGACGCCCGCGCGGACGACGCGCTCTCCTCGGATAAGGGCAAGGGTGGGGAAGTTCACGCTGGTAAACGCGTTAAAGCTCATCGTGCGCTGCTTGCGGGCGCGCGTGCCGGCGATGACCTCGCCGCCGAACACGACCGAGACGTCGTGCGAGAGGGGGTCGGTCGCGTAGAGGACGCTCTGGTAGAGGTTGAGCTTGGCGTCGGTGAAGGGGTTCGCCATGGGGCGCTGCGACCCGGTGAGGACGATGGGCTTGGGACTGCCCTGGACGAGGTAGGAGAGCGCGGCGGCGGTGTACGCCATGGTGTCCGTTCCATGGAGCACCACGAAGCCGTCGTAGTCGTCGTAGCGCGAGACGATCTCGTCGCGGATGCGCAGCCAGTTGTGCGGGCGCATGTTGGTGCTGTCGATGTTCATGGGCTGCACGGCGTCGAAGTCGCAGAGGCGGCGGATCTCGGGGACATACCCGGCCAGCTGCTCGCCCGAGAGCATCGGCGCGAGGCCTCCGCGCCCCTCGGTCGACGCGATGGTGCCTCCGGTGGCGACGATGAGGATGCGCTTGCGGGCGACGTCGGGGTTGCCGCTCGGGTGTTCGTGCTGGTCGATGTCCTGGTCGATGTCCATGGTGGCCTCCTTGCTCGGGCAAACTCCGATGTTGCACATGATAGTGCTGAGAGCCCGTTCCCGTCGTCGACTCTCGCTCGGCATTCCGCTCTCGTCGCGCCCTCTTCGCCGCGCGTCCCCCTCGCGCACCCTTCCGTCGCAAGGTATATACTGTCCTACACGTCAAATGTGTAGGGGGTACGCATGGACTTGGAAGACGTCCGGCTTTTCACTGAGGTGGTTCGCTACGAGAGCATTTCCGCGGCCGCGCGGCGCAACAGCATGACGCAGCAGACGCTGAGTCGCCGCATCATCGCGCTGGAACGCGAGGCGGGCCAGTCGCTGCTCGTGCGCTCGACGCCGCTTGCCCCCACCCCTGCCGGTCGCATCTTCCTGCGATATGCTTACGAGCTGCTCGGCGTCGAGGACGAGATGCGCAAGTCGCTCAAGGCGATTGGCTCCCTCCCCACACTCTCGGTCAAGGTCCGCCGCTACGAGACCGACTCCTTCTTCCACATCCTCGCGCGGCTCTCCGAATCGCTCGGCCGGCTGCACCCCAACATCGAGTTCGAGCTCGTGCCCGACAACCAGGGCGACTGCGACCTTGTGCGCGACGGCAGGCTCGACATCGGGTTCGTGCGCGACATCTACGGCGCGTCCGAGGTGGCGTCCGACGCCCCGGGGGTGGCCGGCGCTACCGGGCAGGGGTCGTACCGCCCGTTCACGCGGTTTACCAGCGAGTTCGAGCTCGCCGTGCTGGCCAGCAACTCGTTCCCGTTCTTCTTTGGCGTGCCCGAGGGCCATCCCGTGCTGCGTCTCGAGGCGCCCACGCTGGCCGACATCGGGGCGTTCCGGATCGCGATTCCCTCGTTCGCGAGCAAGGGGGCCATCCCCGAGGCGGTCAGCGCGCTGCTCGAGCGCAAGGGGATTCAGCCGCGCATTGACATCGTGTACTCGACGACGATGCTCGAATACTATGCCGGCGCCGCGCCCACGAGCGTGTGCCTCTTCAACGAACGCTACTCGCCGGAGTCGCTCGCCTCGCAGCACAAGCATTACGAGGCCGTCGCCCCCTCCGACGACGAGTACACGGTGTCCGCCGCTGCCGTCTACCTGGCCTCCAACGACAATCCTGCGCTTCCCTGCGTGCTCGAGGAGCTTCGCGCAGCCGACGAGGACTCGCTGCGCAAGTCGCTCTGCTGAGCCGCTCCCGCCGCCCGCCGCGTGACCGGGCGCTCGTCGCGCCATGATGGCCACCCAAATTCCGGGTAGATTTACCCGTTTCGCGTGTGGCATCTTCCGGAGTCGCGAGCGGCAGACGCGCAAGTTCTGTTTTTCCCACACGTCCGCACGCGCATATTCTGTGTGACGTCAGCCCGGGAGCGAAGGCAAGGGGGCCTTCACCGGGGCGGGCCAAGGCCGGCGCGGTCCGATTCGCGCGGTCCGATCGGCGTGGTCGCGGCTCGCAGCTTCAACCAGCTCTAACCAGTTCCAACCAGTTCCAACACAATAAGGAGGACACCATGGCTATTGAGAGCACCACTGTCTGCCGTCGCGATTTCCTGAAGGGCGCGGGCGTCGCCGGGGCCGCCGCACTGGCCGGCTCGAGCGTCGTCGCAGCTGGCGCGGCCGAGGCCGGCGCCGAGGCTCAGCCGTTCGAGCTCACCGTCGACTGGGACGCCGAGTATGACGTCATCGTCATCGGGTACGGCGGCGCCGGCGCCGCGACCGCCATCACCGCGGCCGACGCGGGCGCCAAGGTCCTGCTGCTCGAGAAGGCGCCGCAGGGCGAGTCGGGCGGCAACTCCAACGTCTGCATGCAGTGGGTCTGCTACAGCGAGGACAAGGAGAACATCACCACCTACTTCAAGGAGCTGCGCGGCGAGTACGACACCCCCAGCGACGAGATGCTCGAGGTCTACATCGACGGCATGATGCAGAACAAGGCCTGGTTCGAGAGCCTGGGCGCCCCCGCGGCCGAGTCCTTCAGCTACAAGGAGTTCCCCACCTTCCCCGGCGTCGACGCCTTCACCCCCATCACCACCAACGGCTCGACCGGCATCGTGAACCCCACCAACTTCGGCGGCGACGGCGCGACGTACCGCCTGCTCGTGAGCAACGTCGAGCAGCGCGCGGACATGATCGACGTCTGGTTCGAGGCCCCGGCCAAGCACCTCATCCAGGAGCCCGGCACTAAGATCATCCACGGCGTCATCGCCGAGGTGGGCGGCCAGGAGATCAAGGTCCGCGCCAAGAACGGCGTCGTCCTCACGTGCGGCGGCTACGAGAACAACCCCCTCATGCAGCAGGATTACAACAACCGCAAGTTCTGGCCGTCGCTCGGCCGTGCCCTGTACAACGAGGGCGACGGCATCAAGATGGCGCAGGAGATTGGCGCCGACCTGTGGCACATGAGCAACATCGTCACCACCAACGGCGAGTTCTATGACTGGGACACCCAGACCGCGAGTTTCGTCTTCATGATCTACGCCGCGTCGTGCGGCATGGTGGTGGGCGAGGACGGCACCCGCATGAACGAGGACGACATCATCTTCGGCCGCGGCGGCCAGCACCACGGCAAGCTCTGGAACCACGGCATGTTCATGAACGCGTGGCTGCCCGACAACATGTACTATGTGTTTGACCAGGCGATTCTCGACAAGGGCCAGATTCACTCCTCGTGGAGCGTCGACGGGTCCGAGGAGCTCGAGAAGGGTTGGATGTGCAAGTTCGACACCCTCGAGGAGGTCGCGGCGTGGTTCGGCCTGACCGAGGAGGCCACCGCCACGATGCTCGAGCAGGTCGCCCTCTACAACACCTACTGCGAGACCGGCGAGGACCTCATGTACGGCCGCACGGAGGACCTCGAGCCCATCGCCACTCCGCCGTTCTACGGCATCAAGCTCACGCACTGCTGCTGCAACACCCAGGGCGGCCCGCGCCGCAACGAGAAGGGCCAGGTCCTCGACCCGTTCGGCGAGCCCATCCCGCACCTCTACGAGTCCGGCGAGCTGGGCGACGTCTGGTCGAACCTCTACCAGGCTGCGTGCAACCTGGGCGGCGGCATGATCTTTGGGCGCATCTCCGGCGCGAACGCGGCGGCTGCCAAGGACGACAACTATCAGGGCAGCGTGCTCGAGGGCGAAGGCTTTAAGCCTGCGGTGGAGGAGAAGGTTTACGAGTGCGCCGAGGGCCAGTACATCGGTCGCGGCCAGGGCAAGAGCCCTGCTCCCATCGTGGTGCGCGTGACCCTGGACGGCGACGTCATCGCCGACGTCGAGGTGCTCGAGCAGTGCGAGACGACCGGCCTGCTGCCGATCGCCAAGGCCCTCGCCACCATGCCTGCCGCCATGGTCGAGCAGAACACCGCCTCCGTCGACATGGTCGCCGGCGCCACCCGCACCGCCTCGGGTCTCGTGGCCGCTGTCTCCGACGCCCTCGCGCAGGCCGGGAAGTAAGGCGAGTCAGGAGAGCCGGACGAGCAAGGTGAACGCGCTGGTAGAAGGCGCGCGAGTACGGTAGACATGCGGGCGGGAGGGGTCTCGGGATGCCGGGGCCGCTCCCGCCCGATTGTGTGTTGGGGCGAAGAAGGGAATCGTCCGGCGCTGCCGATTGGTTTACCTGGTCTTTTACTGCGGTCTTATTCAGTGAGTGACTGCGTGCCCACAATGATGATTCGGCCGTATTTAGCTAACCGCTCACACATGTTGGGATGTGTGAGCGGTTAGCTAAAACTGTTCGAAGTACTTCCCGTTTCCCTGCCCCGTCGGAGACGGCGCCATTCGACTCCGTTTTTCGGCCCTGCTCTACGCATCCCGCTAGAGGGCTTGCTAAAGGGCTAGCTTCGTTAAATCCCTCGCGCCGTAAAGAAACCGGCGCATCTCAACCGTGTCACCGTCAACGACGTAAAAAGCCAGGTAGCTCCCGACTGCAAAATAGTAGTAGGTTGTTTCGTGCTCGCGTTTGCCGTGATAGACGCGTCCCATGGTGGGGTTTGCGAGATGATCGGATATCGCCAGCTCGGTCGAGTCGAGCAGCCGTTCCGCCGCGGTGGGGTTCTTGAGCACCTGCGAGATATAGGTGACCGCCGAATTGAGGTCGCCCCAGAAAAGGGGGAGGTAGCGCACGTTATACCGTTGCGGTGCAGGCATCTCGCAGCCCCTTTCTGATGGAGCCAAAGACCTCCTCGTGCGTGAGACGTGCCGATGTTGCCTTGGCCTGCCTGTCCGCTGCGTCGAGCGCGTCGTCGATGTTGCCGCTTAGGTATTCGTATTGGTCGATGCTCATGAGTACCATGGAACCATATCCGTTCTTCGTAAGGAAGACCGGGCCGTCCGCCGTATCCTTTTCTACGTCGGAGTAGTGGTTCCGCAAATCGGAGACCGGACGTATGTTCATGATGACCTCCTTGCCGAGTTCTCTGACAATCGCGGACACAGCATATCATAATTCTGATATGCTGTGTCCGTTCAGGCTTTCATGCGGTGCCCTTTCGGCGCTCCCCGTTCACGCCCTCTCCCCGCTCGGCCGCTCGATCTTTGCCTCGTGCCTGCCGGTTTTCTCGTCGTACGTCACGCCCACAGTACGTCACGCCCATAGTACGTCACGCCCACGAGCACGGTTTCGCCGCGCCATGCGCGCAGGACGGCCGGGTAGTCGCGGCGTAGCCTGCCGGAGACCAATGTCTCGACACTCACGATGCTGACCGTTCCCCCGTGTACCGGTACGTTGCCGAAGGTGGGAGGTGGTAGGGGCGTGCCGCACATTAAGCTGTGCTCGACCTCGCCTTTGAGCCAGTCGGTGGCCATGCGCGCCGCGTCCGCGGTATCCCTGCCCTGCGTGCCGCCCTCAAGGCCGAACGGAAATGCGAGGACCCAGCCCTCGTCCTCGAAGAACTCGAATTCGCAGGCGGCGACCATATGGTCCTCCGGTCAGGTTAACAGGATTAAGCTGGGCGCTCACACGGGTCCAGGATGTGCGAGCGCCCAGCTTGGTTCGGCGGAAAGCGTTGTCTCGCTGCCGTGCCTTCTGTCCTCGAGGCTGCAGGTGTTCTTTACGTCCCGCCTACGCCACCGACGCTGCTTTGCTGGTGAACTCCTCGACGGTCATGCCGGCCATTTCCGCAGCTATCTCACTCGTGATGTTTCCGCGGGCGACGAGTTTGGCGAGCGTCTCGATCTGGCCTTCGGCCTTGCCTTTCGCAAAGCCTCGTGCCTCGCCTTTCGCAAAGCCCCGCGCTTCGCCCTCTCGGAGGATGGTTTTCGCCTCGTATTCG
This sequence comes from uncultured Coriobacteriaceae bacterium, assembly GCA_964390275.1. Taxonomy (GTDB): domain Bacteria; phylum Actinomycetota; class Coriobacteriia; order Coriobacteriales; family UMGS124; genus CAYMHQ01. The sequence continues at coordinate 74 of CAYMHQ010000110.1, read as the reverse complement.
AGCACCTGTCCGCCCATGGTCTTTCTCACCCCTTCGACGACCCGGTCGTACTTCTTCGCCAGGTTCTCCGCGAC
>CAYMHQ010000109.1:0-9427 GCA_964390275.1 uncultured Coriobacteriaceae bacterium | reverse complement strand
GGGGACGGGCTGTAAACCCGTTGGCTATGCCTACCTAGGTTCGAATCCTAGCGCTCCCACCATTTTTTGCCTGTGTGGCTCAGGGGCAGAGCACATCCTTGGTAAGGATGAGGCCAGCGGTTCAAATCCGCTCACAGGCTCCATGACTATCACTTGTAAAATCAAGTTAATAACTTGGCGGTGTAGCTCAGTTGGTTAGAGCACACGGTTCATACCCGTGGCGTCACTGGTTCGAATCCAGTCACCGCTACCATTTAGCTAACCGCGGCGCGTTTTTACGCGCCGCTAGCGTTATTATAGGGCACTACCGGTCAGCCAGCCGGACACATTTCCTTATAAGGAGGAGAGCATGGCCAAGGAGAAGTTTGTTCGCGATAAGCCCCATGTGAACATTGGCACCATCGGTCACGTTGACCACGGTAAGACTACGCTCACTGCTGCCATTACCAAGGTTCTTTCCGAGACCCCTGGTTGCAAGGCCAACTTCACCGCGTTCGCGGACATCGACAAGGCGCCGGAAGAGCGCGAGCGTGGCATCACCATTTCTGTTGCTCACGTCGAGTACGAGACCGCTGCTCGTCACTATGCTCACGTCGACTGCCCTGGCCACGCCGACTACGTCAAGAACATGATTACGGGTGCGGCTCAGATGGACGGCGCGATCCTGGTCATCGCCGCCACCGACGGCCCCATGGCTCAGACCCGCGAGCACATCCTGCTCGCCCGTCAGGTCGGCGTCCCCTACATCGTCGTCTTCCTGAACAAGTGCGACATGGTCGACGACGAGGAGCTCATCGACCTGGTCGAGATGGAGACCCGTGACCTGCTCTCCGAGTACGACTTCCCGGGCGACGACCTCCCCATCATCCGTGGCTCTGCTCTTGGCGCTCTTAACGGCGACCAGAAGTGGTATGACTCCATCCGCGAGCTCATGAAGGCTGTCGACGAGTACATCCCGACGCCTGCTCGCGACAACGAGAAGCCCTTCCTGATGGCTGTCGAGGACACCATGACCATTTCTGGCCGTGGTACCGTCGCGACCGGCCGTGTCGAGCGCGGCGAGCTCCGCATCGGCGACCAGCTCGAGATCGTCGGCATCCGTCCCACGAACACCACCGTTGCCACCGGCATCGAGATGTTCCGCAAGTCCCTCGACTTTGCTGAGGCTGGCGACAACATCGGCGTTCTTCTCCGCGGCATCAAGCGCGAGGACATCGAGCGCGGCCAGATTCTCTGCAAGCCGGGTTCGGTCAAGCCCCACACCAAGTTCACTGGCGAGGTGTACGTCCTGACCAAGGAGGAAGGCGGCCGTCATACGCCGTTCTTCAACGGCTATCGTCCGCAGTTCTACTTCCGTACCACGGACGTCACCGGCTCCGTCGAGCTCCCTGAGGGCACCGAGATGGTCATGCCTGGCGACCACGTGACGGTCACCGGCACTCTGATTCACCCGATCGCCATGGAGGAAGGCCTTAAGTTCGCTATCCGCGAAGGCGGCCACACGGTCGGTTCGGGCCGCGTCTCCACCATCATCGAGTAGAGTCTAGCTCATAGTGTTCTGCAAGGCCTCGGTAGCCGTTATCGGCGCCGGGGCCTTTTCATGGAAGTCTTTCCTTGATCTCCGTTCTTCGGTCCCCTTCGCGCACAGCTTGCACCTGTATGTAAACGGCATGTACGCGAGTTTTCGCAGATGGTTTTCATTGACATGACTTCTGATTGGATATAAAGTATCTACCTGTGACGCCCGCGCCTGGGCAGGTATTCAGGAGGATTTAATGCGTACCATGATTACCCTCGCTTGCACTGAATGCAAGCGCCGTAACTACACGATGACCAAGAACAAGGCTACCAAGCCTGATCGTGTTGAGTTCAAGAAGTACTGCCCTTGGTGTCGTCATCACACGCTCCATCGTGAGACTCGCTAGGTTTTGGCGAGTGCTTTGGATTTAGGCCAGTAGCTCCAATGGTAGAGCGGCGGTCTCCAAAACCGTTCGTTGGGGGTTCGAGTCCCTCCTGGCCTACCAGCAAGTAATCGACTCGCCTTCTCGATGAGGGGGCGAGTCGTTTTGTATCGGTCGGTTTTAGTTCCGTTCCCGGGATCGAAAAGGATGCGCCATGTCTTCGAATAAGACGAATGCGAATAAGGCGGCCAAGAAGGACGGCGCCGCAGCGGTGAAGACGCAGCCTGCCACGGCCTCCGATAAGACTCGCCAGAAAGACGGGCAGGTCTCCAAGAGTCAGGGCAAGAAAGCCGGCAAGGATTCTAAGCCCGGGTTCATCACGCGCGTCAAGACGTACTTCAAGGGCGTCCGTTCCGAGGTCAAGCGCGTCGTGTGGCCGTCGAAGCCTGAGATGATCAAATACACGGGCGCCGTCATCGGCATGCTCATCTTCTTCGGCGTTCTTATCGCCCTTGTTGATGCTGCAATCGTTCCCGTCCTGTATGCGTTCGCCGGTCTGAGGGGGTAGGGTTATGGCAAAGCGTTGGTATATCGTCCATACCTACTCCGGGTATGAGAACAAGGTGAAGGCCGATCTCGAGCACCGTGTCGAGACGATGGGAATCGCCGATTCTGTCGTCGACATCCAGATTCCCACCGAAGAGGTGACCGAGGTCAAAGAGGGCGGTCAGCGCACGGTCAAGGAGTCGAAGGTCTATCCCGGATACGTGCTCGTGCGCATGGAGATGAACGACCACACCTGGTCGGTCGTGCGCAACACCCCCGGCGTCACCGGCTTCGTGGGCTCGAACGGCAAGCCCATCCCGCTGTCGCGCGAGGAGTTCAACAAGATGACGAATCGGACCGATGCCGGCGCCCCCGCCAAACGGACGTCCGTCGCCTTCGAGCTCGGGCAGACCGTCAAGGTCATCTCCGGCCCTCTTGCAGATTTCGATGGAACGGTGACGGAGGTCAATCCCGAGTCCGGCAAGGTGCGCGTCACTGTTACAATATTCGGTCGCGAGACTCCGGTCGAGCTTTCGTTCGATCAGATTGCGTCGATCAAGTAGGTCCTTCCTTTGGTCTTTGTTCGGTCCGTCTCATGCGACGGGGCGCTCCGGATTTAGATAGCACGTGCAAGATGAGACGTTGTCTCAACCAAATGCGAAAGAGGATGTCATGGCTAAGAAGAAAGTTACGGGCTTCGTCAAGCTCCAGATTCCCGCAGGGGCTGCCACTCCCGCTCCCCCCGTGGGTCCCGCGCTGGGTTCGCAGGGCGTGAACATCATGCAGTTCGTGCAGCAGTTCAATGCTGCCACGGCTGACAAGTCGGGCACGATCATCCCTGTCGAGATCACGGTGTACGAGGACAAGAGCTTCACCTTCATCACCAAGACCCCGCCGGCGCCCATCCTTATCAAGGAGGCCCTCGGCATCAAGAGCGGCTCTGCGGTTCCCCAGCGCGACAAGGTGGGCGAGCTCACGCAGGAGCAGCTTCGCAAGATCGCCGAGACCAAGATGCCCGACCTCAACGCCAACAGCATCGAGGCCGCTATGAGCATCATCGCCGGCACCGCACGCTCGATGGGCGTCACGGTCGCCAAGGACTAGCTTCTGCCGCTCGCTCGTTTGAGATGAGCGCAGTGGGAGGGTTTTACCCGAGTTAACCACGAAAGGATTCAGAATGTCCAACAAGCACGGCAAGCGTTATCTTGAAAGCGCCGCTAAAATCGACAGGACCAAGCTCTACACGCCGCTTGAGGCTGTGACCCTTGCGAAGGAGATCGCGAACGCCAAGTTCGACGAGTCCTTCGAGGTTCACTTCCGTCTCGGCATCGACCCCCGCAAGGCCGATCAGAACATCCGCGGCTCCATCGCCCTTCCGCACGGCACCGGCAAGACCGTTCGCGTCGCCGTGTTCGCCGAGGGCGAGAAGGCCCGCGAGGCCGAGGCTGCCGGCGCCGACGTCATCGGCTCCGACGACCTCGTCGCCCAGATCCAGGCCGGCGAGATCAACTTCGACGCCGCGATCGCTACCCCGAACATGATGGCCAAGGTCGGCCGCATCGGTAAGATCCTCGGTCCCCGTGGCCTCATGCCCAACCCCAAGCTCGGCACCGTCACCATGGACGTCGCAAAGATGGTTGGCGAGCTCAAGGCCGGCCGCGTCGAGTATCGTGCGGACCGTTACGGCATCTGCCACATTCCCATGGGCCGCGTCTCCTTCGAGGTGTCCCAGGTCGTCGAGAACTACGCCGCCCTCATCACCGAGATTCTGCGTGTCAAGCCGTCCACTGCTAAGGGCAAGTACATCAAGTCTGTCACCATCACGACGACGATGGGCCCCGGCATCAAGGTTGACCCGCTGGTCACCCGCGACTTCATGAATGCGACTGCCGAGTAGGCGCCTGTATTCCTCTCGGCTCTGACCATGACCGGAGCCGAGATTGAGTGCTGATAACGTGAACGTGCCCCCGTGTGGCGTCAATCGCTTGCACGGGGGTTTCTTTTTTGCTAATGTTCACAGCTGCCCGTTCGGGCATATCAACGTGTGTGATCCGCTGCCTGAGACAGCCGGTGCCTTTTGGCTTAATTTCCGTCACGAGACGGTTACCTGCTTAGGTGGTCAAGTGGATATGAATCCATCGACCTCCGTAGTCTTATTGGGTGCGGGGGTCGTTTTCGTTTCCTGGCGATGCGACCTTGGTGCTGTTCGGTCGGATCGCACATGAGGAAAGGAGGTGCACAGGTATGGCCACTCAGAAGAAAATCGAGACCGTTGCAGAGATCAACGAGAACCTTCAGGCGTACGCCGGGTTCTTCGTCGTGAACTACTGCGGGCTCACCGTCAAGCAGATCAGCACGCTTCGTCACGAGCTTCGCAAGGTCGAGGCGAAGTGCGTCGTCTACAAGAACAACCTTATGCGCCGCTCGCTCGAGGAGTCTTCGCTTCCCGACATGGGCACCATCCTCAAGGGGACGAACGCCATCGTCTTCTTTAAGGACGACCCCGCCGCGGCAGGCAAGATTCTCAAGACGTTCGCAAAGGAGAACAAGGCACTCGAGGTCAAGGGCGGCATGATCGACAAGGCTGTCGCCGACGAGGCGCTTGCCAACGCGATTGCCGACCTGCCCAGCCGCGAGGAGCTCCTCTCCACCGTTCTCGCCACCATGCTCAACCCCATGTCCCAGATTGCCCGCGTTATCGACCTTATTCGCGAGAAGAAGGAAGCGGAGGCGGCCGCGTAGGTCGCGCCCCGGTAGCGCACAGGTCCCCATGGGCCAGATCAGACGCCCGCCAGAACCGGCGGGCTTACTCAAAAGGAGTTTTCAATGGCTTTGACCAAGGAAGAGATCGTCGAGGCCCTTAAGGGCATGTCGGCGATCGAGCTCTCCGAGCTCGTTCACGCTCTTGAGGAAGTTTTCGGCGTCTCCGCTGCCCCCGTCGCCGTCGCCGCTGCGCCGGTCGCCGAGGTCGAGGAGAAGACCGAGTTCGACGTCGTGCTCGAGAGCTTCGGCGCGAACAAGATCGCTGTCATCAAGGTTGTCCGCGAGCTCACCGGCCTTGGCCTCAAGGAGGCCAAGGAGGCTGTCGACGGCGCTCCCAAGACCCTTCTCGAAGGCGTCAACAAGGAGAAGGCCGACGAGGCCAAGGCGAAGCTCGAGGATGCCGGCGCCACGGTTTCCGTGAAGTAGTCTTCGTCTCTCAGACGTTTGGAAGGGCCCGGGCTTTCCGGGCCCTTTTCGTATCCGCGGTATTCGTCCCCTGCGTTTCGAGAGGAAGGTCGGCATGGACGTTTCGACGATGTGTGCGTGTCTTGCGGGGGACCCCTTGTTGGATGTCGCATACGTCGGGGCCGACGGCCTGACTGCCGGTTCGCCCGATGCGCGCTCGTGCTCATCCGCCGGTGCCGCCGCAATCTCCGACCTCACGTTCGACTCCCGTTCGGCGGGGGAGGGGTCGCTGTTCTTCTGCAAGGGTGCGGCGTTTCGCGAGGAGTTCCTCGCCTCCGCCGTGTCTGCGGGCGCCGTCGCCTACGTCGCGGAGCGGCCGTTCCCCTCCGCCGGCGTGCCTGGAATCGTCGTCTCGGACGTCCGCCGCGCCATGGCGGTCGCGGCCTGCGCGTTCTTCGACAACCCTTCGAGAAAGCTCGACGTTTTCGCCGTCACGGGGACGAAGGGCAAGACGACTGTCTCCTTCTATCTCGACGCCCTGCTTCGCGGTGCGCTCGGCGTACGGAGCGCCCTCATCACGGGAATCCTGGTCGACGACGGGTTCGATCGGCGACGGGCGACAAACACGACCCCCGAGGCCCTTGAGCTTCAGCGGACGTTCGCCCGCGCCGTCTCGGCAGGGTGCGGGACGGTCGTCATGGAGGCGTCGAGCCAGGGCCTCAAGTACGGGAGGACCCTCGGGGCGGAGTTCGCCGTCGGCATGTTCACCAACATCGGCGAGGACCACATCTCACCGATCGAGCACCCCACGTTCGAGGATTACTTCGCCTCCAAGCTGAAGATTTTCGACCAGAGCAGGCGGGCTGTCGTGAACCTGGACATGGACCGTGCCGACGCGGTCCTGCGGGCCGCCTCTCGCTGCGAGCGCGTGCTCACGTACTCGATGCGTGGGGATTCCGGGGCCGACGTCCGGCTGGTCCGCGGGGAGCGCGTCGAGCCGGGGCGCTGGTCGCTCGAGGTCGCGACGCCCGGCGGGCATCTTTCGATTTCGTTCGAGGCGCTGGGGTCGTTCAACGTCTCGAACGCGCTCGCGGCCCTTTGCGCGGCGACGGCAGCCGATGTCGACCTCGATGCCGGTGTGGGTGCCCTCAGGCATGTCCGCGTGCCCGGGCGCATGGAGCGCTACGACTCGCCCGACGGGTCCGTCATTGGAATCGTCGACTATGCCCACAACGAGATGAGCATGCGCGCGCTTCTGACCTGCGTGCGCGAGGAGTTCCCGGGTCGTGAGGTGACCGTGGTGTTCGGCTCCACAGGCGACCGAGGGATCGACCGCAGGGCGGGTCTCGGGCGCGCGGCGGGCCTTCTCGCCGACCGCGTGATCCTCACCGAGGACGACCCCGGAATCGTCCCTGTCGCCGACATCTGCCGAGAGATCGGGGCCGCGGTGGCGGCGACGGGCGCGACCTATCGGGTCATCGAGGACAGGGGAGAGGCCGTCCATGAGGCGGTCGCCGGCGCTAAGGCCCCCGCCGTCGTGGTTCTCGCGGGCAAGGGCGTCGAGACTACCATCCTGCGCAGACGCGGGCCGGAGCCCTGTCCCTCCGACGCGGAGAGGTTCTGCGGCGAGGTCGGGCTGCCCTTCGACGGGGGCGCCTTGCTTGGTCTGTAGGGGGGGCGAAATGGATAAAGCGGGGACTTTACTCCATTTCCATATTATTGTCAATGAGCCTCGTTGACGAATGGCAACCGGTTGAGGTACATTGATACACTGCGAATAATGCGCTATTTCTCTACCATGAAGGAGGAATCGCCTGGTGGGTAATCTTGAAATCGCCCCTATTCCCTCGCGAGCGTATCGCGAAAGGGTCAGCTTCGGAAACATTCCGGAGGTAATGGAGCTTCCCAACCTGATTGCGGTCCAGAAGGAATCGTTCAACCGTTTCATGACCGAGGGTCTCACTGAGGCGTTCAGGGAAATCTCCCCGATCGAGAACGCCTCTAAGACGCTCGAGGTCACTTTCGGCGCGCACGAGTTCGGGGACCCCAAGCACACGGTCGAGGAGTGCAAAGCCAAAGACATCAACTACCAGGCCCCCCTTCTTACCGAGGTCCGCTTCGTGAACCGCGAGACCGGCGAGATGAAGGAGCAGGTCGTGTTCATGGGCGACTTCCCGCTCATGACCGACCGAGGCACCTTCATCATCAACGGCACCGAGCGCGTCGTGGTCTCGCAGCTCGTTCGCTCCCCGGGCGTCTACTACTTCCGCGAGATCGACTCGAACAAGCTCGTGTACCGCGTGCAGTTCATCCCCACGCGCGGCGCCTGGCTCGAGTTCGAGACGGACAAGCGCGGCTCGCTCGTGGTGAGCATCGACCGCAAGCGCAAGCAGCCGGCGACCATGTTCCTCCGCGCGCTCGGCATCGCCGAGACGAACGAGGAGATCCTCGCGCTGCTCGGCGACTCCCCGATGGTCCAGCACACGCTTGCGCGCGACACGACCGACAACCGCGACGACGCGCTCCTCGAGCTGTACAAGCGCCAGCGCCCGGGTGAGCCCCCGACGCTCGACTCGGCGAAGGCCCTGCTCGACGGTCTGTTCTTCAACCAGCAGCGCTACGACCTCGCCTCGGTCGGCCGGTATAAGCTCAATAAGAAGCTCGGTCTCGACATCGACCCCGACGTGTACGTCCTCACCCCCGAGGACGTCGTCGCCGCCCTGCGCTACCTCATCAACCTCCACGACGGCCTCGAGGGCTACGTGGTCGACGAGCGCGACCACTTCGGCAACAGGCGCATCCGCACGGTCGGCGAGCTCATCGGCAACCAGTTCCGCGTGGGTCTCTCGCGCATGGAGCGTGTGGTGAGGGAGCGCATGGCCTCGCAGGAGGTCGACGACATCACGCCGCAGTCCCTCATCAACATCCGCCCCATCGTGGCGTCCATCAAGGAGTTCTTCGGGTCCTCGCAGCTCTCGCAGTTCATGGACCAGAACAACCCCCTTGCGGGCCTCTCGCACAAGCGCCGTCTCTCCGCGCTCGGCCCTGGCGGCGTCGCCGGCCACAAGACCGGCTCGTCGCGCCGTACGAACGTCCCGACCGAGGCGCGCGACGTCCACAACTCGCACTACTCGCGCATGTGCCCCATCGAGACGCCCGAAGGCCCCAACATCGGCCTCGTCGGCTCGCTCGCCATCTACGCGCGCGTCAACAAGTTCGGCTTCATCGAGGCCCCCTACCGTCGCGTCGTCGACGGCAAGGTCACCGACGAGATCGACTACATGACGGCCGACGAGGAGGAGAGCCACGTCATCGCCCAGGCGGCCGAGCGCTTCGACGAGAACACGCGCGAGTTCATCACCGTCGACCCCATCACCGGCGAGGTCAAGCCCGCGAACCATGTCATCGCCCGTACGAAGGACTTCTACGGCGACTTCGGCACCCCGGCCGACGTGCCCGTGTCCGAGGTCGACTACATGGACGTCTCCCCGCGCCAGATGATCTCCATCGCGGCGACGCTCATCCCGTTCCTCGAGCACGACGACGCCAAGCGTACCCTCATGGGCGCGAACATGCAGCGCCAGGCCGTGCCCCTGATCCGTGCCCACGCGCCGTTCGTCGGCACCGGCATGGAGTCGCGCGCCGCGCTCGACTCCGGCGAGCTCATCTGCGCCGAGCACGACGGCCTGGTGACCGAGGTCGACGCGTCCCATGTGGTCGTCTACTCCGACGAGTACGGCTCGCAGCGCTACGACCTCCCCAAGTACCAGCGCTCCAACCAGAGCACCTGCATCAACCACCGCCCGATCGTC
>CAYMHQ010000108.1:5573-9428 GCA_964390275.1 uncultured Coriobacteriaceae bacterium | reverse complement strand
AGAGGACGCCTCGCGCTCTGCTCCGCCGTCCCGCTCGCCTCGCCTTAGTCCAAATCCGGGCGCTGACCGGGAAGCTGGAGGCTCGGCGAGAACTCGGGATGCTCGGCGACCCACTCCTTGAGCAGGCGCACAAAGATCTGCTCGTCCATCGAGGCGACGGTGCCGGCGCGGCGGCTGTAGTAGAGGCTGCTGCTGTAGGAGACGCCCTCCATCTCGTAGAGGTCGAAGCCTTCGCGCAGGTAGGCGAGTATGAACGAGTTCGGCAGCACGGTCACGCCCAGGCCCTGCCGGACCATCGCAATCGTCATCTCGTTGCCGCAGCTGTGGACCGCGACGTTGAGCCGAACGCCCGCGGTGTCCATCATCGTGCGGATCACACGGTTGAGCTTGAGGGTGCTCGGCGGCATGACGAACGGCACGCCGGCGACCGCCTCGGGCTTGATGACGCGGTACGGCCCGGGCCCCTCGACAATCTCGGCGTGCAGGTCCATCCCCGCCGGCGCCACGAGCAGGATGCGCTCGCTCGCCACGATCTCGCCCACGATCGCAGGCGGCTCCGGGCGCGTGGGGACGAGCATGACGCAGTCGATGACGCCGGACTCGAACAGATGTTCGTAGTTCTGGGGCATCGCGGCCTCGTGGATGAACACCGAGCAGCCGTCGACCTCGCGGTAGAACCGGTCGACGACCTCGGGCAGGATGGAGTTCCCCCTCGGCAGCGACGTCCCGATCTGCAGCCGGCGGCGCGTCTTGTTCGCGATGGCGGCGAGCTCACGGTCGACGCACGCCTCCTCGTCAATCGAGCGGCGCGCCCACTCGAGGTAGACCTGGCCAGCGTAGGTGGGGACAAGCGGCGAGGTCTGGCGGTCGAAGAGCTCGACGCCGAACCGGGTCTCGAGCTGCTTGAGGCGCTGGGAGAGCGCGGGCTGCGACACGTGCATGCGCCGCGCGGCCTCGCTGATGGAGCCCGCCTCCGCGATCGCGACCATGTAATGAGCGTTTTCGTCCATGCACGGTTCCCTTCCTCGACGTCCCGCAAGGTCCTCCGACGCGCCGTCCCGTTCGGGGCCTGTCGCACAAACGCCCTGCATAGCGCCCCTGAATGGCCCCCGCCGGATAGGCATAGGATATGCTTATGAAAACGATAAGGAAGTGCCTCCTTCCCTTTTCCGCGAAACGAACTACCCTGAAGCGGTCGTAATCCGGCCGTGATCCGGCCGTAATCCCGGACGCCTCGTGGGACCCTGTGGGAGGGACCGCACCTTGGACTTTGTCGGAAACGCGTTCGCGCCGAACGCCCTGCTCATCAAGGAAGACCTCGCCCGTCTGAACGCCGCGCGGCTGGCGCGGGGCGACCGGGCGCTCGGGTACCGCTATCCCGACCGCGGCGCGCGCGACCGTCAGGGCAGCCCCCTCGACCTGGGCGAAGCCGAGCTGCGCGCGGGCATGGGGTTCGGCCCCTGGCTCGACCCCGAGGCGCGCCCCCTCGCGCTCGGCGAGGCTCCCGGGCTCGCGCAGGCCTCCCCCGCCGCCCGCTCCAGGCTCTACGAGACAGCCGGCATGTTCGCGCCCGAGCCGCTCGCGCCCTACTGCGCGTCGCCGTTCGTGCTGCTCGTGAACCGCGCCGCGCTCGATGCCGCCAGCGCCCCCGTGCCGCGCTCGTGGGAGGACCTCCTCGACGAGCGCTTCCGCGGCCTTGTGGTCTGCACGCCCGAAACGTGGGCCGGCAACGTCTCCTTCGTCGGCATGTACTCACTCTTTGGTGAGGCGGGACTCGAGGCGTTCGCGCGCAACCTGTGCTGCACGGCCTCGGCCTCCGTCATGCCGACGCTCGTCGCCCATCCGCGCCCCGGCAGGGGGGCGGTCTTCGCCGTGCCGTGGTTCTTCGCCCGCTGCTGTCCGCCGCGCCCCGATGTCGAGACCGTCTGGCCCGCCGAAGGCGCGCTGGCGCTGCCGCTCTGGCTCGCGCTGCGCGAGGACGCCGGCGAGGCGGCGCGCGAGGTCGCGGGGTACTTCCTGAGCGAGTCGTTCGCCCGTCAGAGCGCGCGGCTCTGCCTCCCCTGCGCCCACGCTGCGTCGGACGAGGAGCTGCCCGACCCCGCCTGCCGGCTCTACTGGCCGGGCGAGGCCTTCCTGCGCGGGCTCGACGCCGAGGCGTACACCGCGCTCGCCGAGCGGCTCGGGGAGGGCGTGAAGGGGGTCGACGAGCTGTGAGGATGGCGATCGTCGCCGGGCCTCCCTCGACCGGGAAGACGTCGGTGCTGGTGCACGCGATCGAGGCGCTGAGGGCGCGCGGGGCCGGGACGGGGGCGACCTCCGAGTCGGACGCTTTCCCCGAGCCGGGCGCGGGCCCCCGGGTCGCCGTCGTGAAGTTCGACTGCCTCTCCTCCGACGACGAGCGCCGCTACCGTGAGCTCGGCGTCGAGGCAGAGACAGCCATCTCCGCAGGTCAGTGCCCCGACCACTTCTTCGCCTCCAACGTGGTGGCCGCCTTTGACTGGGCCCGCGGGCGCGGCGCCGACCTCCTCGTGACCGAGAGCGCCGGCCTCTGCAACCGCTGCTCGCCCTACGTGGACGGCGTCCCCGCGATCTGCGTCATCGACTGCCTCCAGGGCATGAACGCGCCGCGCAAGATCGGCCCGCTCCTCAAGACGGCCGACCTCGTCGCGGTCACCAAGGGCGACCTCGTCTCGCAGGCCGAGCGCGAGGTCTTCTCCCACCGCGTCCAGACGCTCGCCCCCAAGGCGACGGTCGTGTGCGTGAACGGCCTCACCGGGCAGGGTTCCTCAGAAATTGCCGAGTTTCTCGCGCGCGCCCCCGAGGTCGACACCCTGGTCGAGCGCACGCTGCGCTTCTCGACGCCCTCGGCCCTGTGCTCGTACTGCCTGGGCGAGAAGCGGCTCGGCGAGGAGCACCAGATGGGCAACGTGCGGAGGGCGGAGTTCCGATGAGCGAGTCGAGGAGCGACAACGGGATGCCGAGAGAGACGCAGGCGGCGCCGGAAACGCGTGCGACGTCGGCGGCGGACGCGCTCGCCCGCACGTGGGGCGAGGTGTCGGCAAGCCATCCCGCGGCTCGCGAGCTGCTGAGCAACCTCGGCGTCGCGGAGCCGGCGGCGGAGATGGCGCTGCGCGACTGGGTGGGCTCGCTCGACGAGACCTACCTCGAGGAGCGCGCCCTCGACCGGACGGGCGTCGCCGCGGCCCTCGAGCGCCTGCTGAGCACGGGCGCCGGCCTCGGCAGGACGCCTGCGAAGTCGGTCGAAACCCTCACCATTCGCGGGGGCCGCGGCAAGGACGGCACCCCTGAGCAGCTCGAACTCACGATTCGCGCCGGCGAGGTCGTGTGCGTGGTGGGCCCCACGGGGTCGGGCAAGAGCCGCCTCCTCTGCGATATCGAGTGCCTCGCGCAGGGCGACACGGTGAGCGGGCGCACGGTGCTCGTCGACGGGCGCGCGCCCACGTACGCCGAGCGGTTCTCGGCGGCCGACAAGCTCGTCGCCCAGCTCTCGCAGTCGATGAGCTACGTGGTCGACCTGAGCGTGGGCGAGTTCCTCGAGATGCACGCCGCGAGCCGGCGCACCCCCGAGCCCGAGGCGGTGGTCGCGCGCGTCGTGGAGGAGGCGAACGACCTCTCCGGCGAGCCCTTTGGAAGGGACACCCGCGTCTGCATGCTCTCGGGCGGCCAGTCGCGCGCCCTCATGATCGCCGACGTCGCGCTGCTCAGCCGCTCCCCGATCGTGCTGGTAGACGAGCTGGAGAACGCCGGCGTCGACCGCAGGCGCGCGCTGGGGCTGCTCGTGTCGAGCGGCAAGATCGCCCTCGTCGCCACGCACGACCCCCTGCTCATGCTGCT
>CAYMHQ010000108.1:0-5473 GCA_964390275.1 uncultured Coriobacteriaceae bacterium | reverse complement strand
CCCCCGAGACGACCTTTGGGAGGGAACGCGTTGACAGCCTTGAAGGATAGCGGGGCCCCGTCCGCCTCGACCCGCAAGACCCACCCGGTCTTCCAGGCGGCGCGGCGGCACTACGTGGCGGTGCTCACGCTCGTGCTCGTCGTCGTGTTCGTCGTGTCGCTGCTGGTGGGGCGGTACGGGATGGACCCCGCGACCATCTGGAACCTCGTCCTCGACGAGTTCGGCCTGGGGACGGGCGAGAGCGGCAAGGCGGCGCGGACGGCGTTCTTCGTCATCCGCATCCCGCGCAACCTGGGGGCCATGGCGGTGGGCGCCGCGCTCGCGTGCGCCGGCGCCGTCTTCCAGGGCGTCTTCAAGAACCCGATGAGCTCGCCCGACATCCTCGGCGCGGCGACGGGCGCGGGGTTCGGGGCGGCGTGCGGCATCCTCCTCGGCCTCTCGACGGTGCTCGTCCAGTCGTTCTCCTTCCTCGGCGGCCTCGCGGCGGTGCTCGCCACCTGCGGAATCGCCCGCAGCATCGACCGGCGCACCACGCAGACCGTGACGCTCGTGCTCACCGGCATCGTGGTCTCGGGCATCTTCCAGGCCGGCATCTCCCTCACCAAGTACGTCGCCGACCCCAACAGCACGCTGCCCTCCATCACGCTCTGGCTCATGGGGACGTTCTCGGGCGTGGGCTGGGACGACGTGAAACAGCTGGTAGTGCTGCTCGTGTGCTCGCTCGTGCCGATGTTCCTGTGCCGCTGGCGCCTCTCGGTGCTCGCGATGGGCGACGAGGAGGCCCGCACGCTCGGCGTGAACGTGCCGGTGCTGCGCGCGGTGATGATCGTGTGCGCCACCCTCGTCACCTCGACTTCCGTCGCGTTCTGCGGAGTCATCGGGTGGGTCGGGCTGGTGGTGCCGCACATGGCGCGCAGCATGGTGGGGTCCGACTACACCCGGCTGCTGCCCGCGTCGCTGCTGATGGGTGCCTCGTTCACGCTCGCCGTCGACGTCATCGCGCGCAGCCTGCTGCCGCTCGAGCTGCCGCTGGGCATCCTCACCGCGCTCATCGGCGCGCCGTTCTTCCTGTTCCTACTCAAGCGCAGCAAGGGAGGGTGGAACTGATGCTCGAGATACGCAACCTGACCTGCGGTTATGCCAACGAGGCGGTCGTTAGCAGCGTGAACCTCACGCTCGAGGCGGGCGAGATCGTCGCGATCCTGGGGCCCAACGGCGTGGGGAAGACGACGCTCTTCAAGACGGTCCTCGGCATCCTGCCCCGGCTCGGCGGCGAGATCGAGCTCGACGGCCGGCCGCTCGACATGCGTCCCGGCGGCCCCCACATGCGCCGCATCGCGTACGTCCCCCAGGCGCACGCCCCCGCGTTCGCGTTCACCGTGGAGGAGATCGTGCTCATGGGGCGCACCTCACGCATGGGGGCGTTCTCGACCCCCTCGGACCACGACCGCGAGGCCGCCCGGCGCGTGCTGGCCGACCTCGGCCTCGCCGGCATCGCCGAGCGCCCGTACACGCAGGTCAGCGGGGGTCAGCGGCAGATGGTGCTCATCGCGCGCGCCCTCGTGCAGGAGCCCGACGTCCTCGTGATGGACGAGCCCGCCGCGAGCCTCGACCTCGGCAACCAGGCGCGCCTCCTCTCGAGCATCCGCGGGCTCGCATCGGGCCGCGGTCTCGCCGTGCTCATGACGACCCACAACCCCGACCACGCCCTGCTCGTCGCCGACAAGGTGCTGCTCTTTGGGCGCGACGGCGGCACCCTCTTCGGCGACGCGGCGCAGGTCTGCCGGGCCGAGAACCTCTCGCGCGCGTATGGGACCCCGGTGGGCATCGTCGAGGGACCCTCGGCCTGCGCGTCCGGCGGAACCCTGCGCGGGTGCGTCCTCGACCTGGGGGCGTACGAGGCGAGCCAGCGGGAGACTCAGCCGGAGGAGCCGGCGGAAGATCGGCAGGAGGCTTGTCAGGAGGCTCAGCAGGAGGTGAGCGCGCAATGAAACTCGTCACGTTCTCCGGGCCGCCGGCGAGCGGCAAGACGTCCGTCATCCTCAAGCTGCGCGAGACGCTCGACCAGGTGGGGCCCGGTCCCGCGGGCGTGGTCAAGTTCGACTGCCTGAGCAGCCACGACGCCGAGCGGTACCGCGCCGAGGGCATCCCCGTGCAGGCCGGCGTGAGCGGCGCCGTCTGCCCCGACCACTTCTTCGCGAGCAACATCGGCGCGTGCGTGCGGTGGGGCGAGCGGCACGGCCTCGGCGTCCTCGTGAGCGAGAGCGCCGGCCTCTGCAACCGCTGCTCCCCGCACCTGCGCGGCGTCGCGGCCGTGTGCGTGATCGACATCCTCTCGGGCATCGACGCCCCCGCCAAGGTGGGCCCCATGCTCAGGCTCGCCGACTTTGTCGCCATCACCAAGAGCGACCTGGTCTCCCAGGCCGAGCGGGAGGTCTTCGCGCTGCATGTCCGCAAGGCGAACCCCCGCGCCCGCGTGTTCTTCGCGAACGGACTCACCGGCCAGGGCTGCCAGGCGCTCGGCGACGCGCTCGCAGCCGCCCTCGCGACCCAGAGCGAGCACGTGGAACGGCTGCGCTTCTCGACGCCCGCCGCCGTGTGCTCGTACTGCTTTGGCGAGACGCAGATCGGCGACAAGTTCGCGACCGGCAACATCAAATATATGACGTTCGACGACGAGAAGGGCGAACCGGCTGCGTTCGAGAAGGGAGAAGCAGCCGCTGAGAAGACCTGTGCCCCCGAACCCGCTACGCTGACCGCCAGCCCTTCCTCGCCCGCCAGCCCCGCCAGCGCCGCCGACGAGATCGACCTCCTCGAGGCCCCGTTCGCCGAGGTCGTCGCGCGGTATCCGTTCGCGGGCGCGTTCTTCCCAGAGTCGCACCTCGAGACCCCGGCGGCGGGTCAGTCGGTCGCCTCGTTCGTCTCGTCGCTCGACGAGTTCGCCCTGGCAGACTGCGGCATGGACGCGCCCCAGATCCGCGAGGCGTTCGTCTCCTACATCCGTCTCATGGAGTCGCTCGGCTCGCGGGAGCGGTTCCGCGTGGAGAGCCTCGAGATCGCGGGCGGCCACGACAAGGCCGGCCGGCCCGAGGGGTTCAGCCTCACCGTGCGCCCTGGGGACGTGGTCTGCGTGGTGGGGCCCACCGGCTCGGGCAAGAGCCGCCTGCTCGAGGACGTCGAGTACCTCGCGCAGGGCGACACCCCCACCGGCCGCCGGGTTCTCGTGAACGGCTCCGCGCCCGACGCCTCGGTGCGGCAGGACGTGGAGAACCGCATCGTCGCGCAGCTTTCGCAGGGGATGGTCTTTGTGATGGACCTGCCCGCCCGCGACTTCCTGCGCCTGCACGCCGAGAGCCGCATGCTGCCCTCCGACTCGATAGACGCCCTGGTAGACCGCGCGATCGCCTGCGCGAACGACCTCGCCGGCGAGCCGTTCGCCCCCGAGACGCCGCTCACCGTGCTCTCCGGCGGCCAGTCGCGCGCCCTCATGATCGCCGACATCGCGTTCATCAGCTCCTCCCCCATCGTCCTCGTCGACGAGATCGAGAACGCCGGGGTCGACCGCACGCGGGCCCTCGACCTGCTCGTGCGCAACGACAAGATCGTCTTCGTCGTGACCCACGACCCCCTCATCGCGCTCATGGGGACGAAGCGCGTGGTCATCGGGGGCGGCGGGGTGCGCGCGGTCATCGAGCCGAGCGAGCGCGAGCGCCGCAACGCCGACCCGCTGCGGCGCATCGACGAGCGGCTCATGGCGCTCAGGTCGATGGTGCGCTCCGGCGAGCAGATCGACTTCGACATGGAGGCGTACCTGTTCGGCGGGGCCGGCGGCGCGGGAGGGTCCGGCGATTCCGGCGGCGTCTGCGACCCCCGCGGCCCAACCCGCCCGGGAGGCGGCCTGCCCTAGCCGGCACCCCGTCCCACCTGCGGCGTTTCCCTCGGCCACCTCGGCCACTTCGGTACCTCTGCGTCCGGCGGGCGACCCCGCCCCCGACGCCGACGATACAGCTCCACCAGCACGGCACTTCAGTATCAGGCACGACAAGCTCTAGGAGGTTCCACATGTTCGTCAGCAAGACCATCGCCCCTACCCGTCGTCAGTTCGTCGCCGGCCTCGCCGCCGCGGCGGCCGTCCTCGCGGTGCCCAGCCTCGGCGTCGCGTCCGAGTCCGCCAAGACCGAGGACGCCAAGACCGAGGAGGCGGCCGAGCGCACCATCACCGACATGGCCGGCCGCGAGGTCACCATCCCCACGCACCCCACCAAGGTCATGGGCGCCGCCAACCCCGACGGCACGATCATCTACACCATCAACCCCAAGCTGCTCACCGGCTGGACCTCGGTCCCCTCGGACGACGCCAAGAAGTACCTCGACGCCGACGCCGCGGCGCTGCCCCAGATCACGAGCGTCAGCAAGTGGGAGGACCCCAACAAGGAAGAGATCCTGAGCATGGACCCGGATTTCATCCTCGTCGCCGTCGACCTCGACAACACCGACTTCGCGCTCTACAACGACCTGACCGACGAGATCGGCGTGCCGGTCGTGGTGGTGGACGCCGAGCTCAGCCACCTGGGCGACTCCTACCGCTTCATGGCCACCATCTTCGACGACGACGCCGAGCAGTGCACCAAGCTCGCCGACTTCATCGACAAGGTCTTTGAGGACGTCGACAAGACGATGGAGAAGATCCCCGAGGACGAGCGCGTCCGCACCCTCTACTCCACCGGCGACGACGGCCTCCAGACCTGCGGCGACAGCAACTGGAACGGCCAGTTCCTCACGCCCGCCGGCGGCATCAACGTCTGCGACACCGACCAGACCAGCGGTTTCGCGAACGTCTCGATGGAGCAGGTCCTCGCCTGGGCGCCCGACGTCATCATCTCGAGCGCCAAGGGCGACAAGGCGGCCATCTACGGCGCCGAGGAGTGGAAGGACGTCCCCGCGGTCGCGGCCGGCGAGATCTACGCCGCCCCGCAGCTGCCGTTCAGCTGGATCGACAAGCCTACCGGCGTGAACCGCGTCGTGGGCGTCAAGTGGACGAACTCCGTGCTCTACCCCGACGCCGTCGAGTACGACATCAAGGCCGACGTCATCGAGTTCTACCAGCTGTTCTACCACTATGAGATGACCGAGGACGAGGCCACCGAGATGCTCGACACGAAGGTCGCGCTCTAAGGCGACCGGGGTGGGCGACCATCCGAGAAGGGCGGCCGGCTGAGGAGGACGGTCAGCCGCCCGGACAGCCTGCCAGCCAGCGCCGCGGGGCCGGAGAAGAGAGGCCGGCTCCGCGGCGCGCGGCGCGCGGTGAGCCGAGCGGGTGGGCCGAACGGGTGGGCACGCCCGGGTCCGTGGTTGCCCGAGCCGCCGAGCTGGAATCGCTTTTTTCAATTTTTGACCAAAAAGGCGGGTAAGTCAGTTTCCGAGTTGATATAACAGTCGTAGAATTAGGGCCGCGAGCAGTATTACGATTGCG
>CAYMHQ010000107.1:0-9482 GCA_964390275.1 uncultured Coriobacteriaceae bacterium | reverse complement strand
CGCCTTTTTGGTCAAAATCCGGAAAAAGCGATTCCAGCTCGCGGTGTTCCACAGACCACGGTGCCGGGCGTGCCCATCCACCTGCCCAACCGTGCCCCCCATTCCGTGCCTATCCGCCCGCCTCGGCACGCTCCTCGGGGTCGTCCGCATTCCCTCTTGCATTCCCTAAGTCGTGTGCTATCCTACGTCACGCGTATCTGTTACGGGGCGAGGTGCGATTCCTCACCGGCGGTATGGGTAGTCGCAAGGCAACGAGCGCCTGCGCCTCCCAAGCCCGCGACCCAGCGAACCTGCTGGCTGATCCGGTGCGATTCCGGAGCCGACGGTCATAGTCCGGATGAAAGTAACGGAAAGCTCGTCTTTCTCGACGTGCTTGAAGGGACCCGCTGCAGCCGTGCACGGGTCCCTTTTTTGTCGGCCCGTGCCCCAATCGTCGTCTGGCCGAGAACCGGCCACGGAAGAAGTTAGGGGTTTAGCATGAGCAACAGCAACAACGCAAACGGCAGCATCGGTACGGACAAGAAGGCGGTGGCGAAGCGGGCGCACTGGGACGTGCGCGAGCTCGTGACTCTCGCGATCTTCTGCGCGATGAGCATGGCGCTCAGCTTCTTCAAGTTCCCCATCTTCCCCGCCGCGCCCTACCTGCTCTACGACGCCTCGGGCATCGTGTGCCTCTCGGCCGCCCTCATGTTCGGGCCGGTCGCGGGCCTCGTCGTCCAGATCATCAGCTGGCTGCCCACCCTCATCATGGAGCCGCTCGGCACGCTGCTGACGTTTGTCGCCATGGCGGGCATGGTCCTCACCGCGGGCGTCATCTACAAGAAGTGGCACTCGTTCAAGGGCGCCGTGGCCGGCCTGCTCATCAGCGTCATCCCGTTCATCGTCCTGGCCATCGCGATGAACTTCGTCATCACGCCGCTCTACACGCAGGGCGTCACGCTGGCCGACGTCGCCGCGCTCGTGCTCCCCGTGCTCATCCCGTTCAACCTGCTCAAGTGCGCCATCAACGTCGCGGCAACCATCCTGATCTACAAGCCGCTTTCGAACCTCATCAAGAAGCGCGACAGCCGTTCGCACGTGTAACGGCGGCTCGTGCCATGAAGCCCGAAGCGCCCCATCGGATTCCCCGGCGGGCCGCTTCGGGCTTTTCGTGCGTTTAACGAGGGGATTCCGAGGGTTTCCGAGGGGATTCGGATTCACCGGACCAAGGGTTCACCGGACTAAGGGGATTCATTTGGCTGTTACCGAAACCGCTGCCGAGCACGGCGCAGAACCGCCCGCCGGCCTGGCCACCGAGGCGCCCGCCAGCCAGACCGCCGGCCAGGGTGCCGGCCAGGGTGCCGAGCCGGTCATCGAGTTCGACGGCGTGCGTTTCTCGTACGAGGGAGAGCACACCGTCCTCGACGGCATCGACCTCCAGATCGCACGGGGGTCGTACGTCGTCATCCTCGGCCACAACGGGAGCGGCAAGTCGACGCTCGCGCGGCACATCAACGCGCTGCTCACGCCCGTCGAGGGCAAGGTGACCGTGCTCGGCCTCGACACCGCCGACCTCGACGAGCAAATCGAGATCCGCCGACACGCGGGCATGGTGTTCCAGAACCCCGACAACCAGATGGTCACGAGCATCGTGGCCGACGACGTCGCCTTTGGGCCCGAGAACCTGGGCATTCCCCAACCCGAGATCGTGAAGCGCGTCGACAAGGCCCTCGCCGACGTGGCGATGACCGAGTTCGCCGAGGCCGACCCCTCCGAGCTTTCCGGCGGCCAGAAGCAGCGCGTGAGCATCGCGGGCATGCTCGCCATGGAGCCCGACATCCTGGTCTTCGACGAGCCGTGCGCCATGCTCGACCCGCGCGGCCGCCGCGGCATCCGGCGCGTGATGCGCGAGCTGCACGCGAAGGGCATGACGATCGTCCACATCACGCACTTCATGGAGGACGCGCTCGACGCCGACGAGATCTTCGTCATGGACCGCGGGCAGGTGGTGCTCCACGGCACCCCGAGCGAGGTGTTCGCGCACGGCGACACCCTGCGCGACCTGGGCCTCGAGCAGCCGTTCGCCATGCGCCTCGCCAAGCGCCTTCGCGAGCTGGGCGTCGACGTGGCCGACACCCCCTACCTCGACAGGCTCGAGGACGAGCTGGACGAGCTGGACGAACTGGAGGACACGCCATGCCGCTAGTCTTCGACCACGTGACGTACCACTACAGCTCGGAGGTCGTGGGCGCGGCGCTCGACGACGTCTGCCTCACCGTGAACGACGGCGAGTTCGTGGGCATCATCGGGCACACCGGCTCGGGCAAGTCGACGCTCGCCGAGCACTGCAACGGCACCAAGCTCCCCAGCTCGGGCACCGTGAAGGTCGACGGCCTGAGCACCGCCGACAAGAAGCAGCGCAAGGCCCTCCGTCGCCTGGTGGGATTTGTCGCGCAGTACCCCGAGTACCAGCTCTTCGCCGAGACCGTGCGCGAGGACGTGGGATTTGGCCCGCGCAACCTGGGGCTTTCGGACGACGAGGTCGACCGGGCGGTGCGCGACGCGCTCGACATGGTGGGCCTCCCCTACGACCAGGTGTCCGAGGTCTCGCCGTTCGACCTCTCCGGCGGGCAGAAGCGCCGCGTCGCGCTCGCGGGCATCATCGCCATGCACCCCAAGGTGCTCGCCCTCGACGAGCCGATGGTGGGCCTCGACCCGCGCGGCCGCCGCGAGGTGTTCGACATCGTGAAGCACCTCCACGCGCAGGGGACCACCATCGTCATGGTCTCGCACTCGATGGAGGACGTCGCCGAGGCCGCGCAGCGCATCCTCGTGCTCGACCACGGGCGCATCGTGGACCAGGGCGACCCCGACACGGTCTTCTCGCACACCGACCTGCTCCATCGCATCGGCCTCGACGTGCCGCTGCCCACCCGCGTGGCGACCGACCTCACGGCCCGCGGATGGGACTTTGGCCCCCGCCTCCCCCTCACGATGGAGGAGCTCGCGCAGGCGATCGCCGCGCGGAAGGCCGGCGGCAAGGGCAAGGCCGCCACGGCGGGGCAGGCTGCTACGGAAAGGGAGCGCGCATGAGCACGGTCGTCACCATCGGCTCCTACTACAACGGGAAGTCGCCGCTGCACCGCATGGACCCGCGCGTCAAGTTCACCATCATGGTCGTCTTCATGGTGTCGATCTTCCTCGCGCCGCTGCCGTGGGGGCTCATCCCCGTCGCGGCGCTGCTCGCGGTCATGGTCGCCGCGTCGCGCGTGCCGCTTCGCATCGTGATGAGGGCGTGCAAGCCGCTCTGGGTGTTCGTGGTGGTCACGGCGCTCGTGAACATCTTCCTCGTGCAGCAGGGGACGGTCGCGTTCCACATCGGCCCGTTCGCCATCACCGACCAAGCGCTCCTCACGAGCCTCTTCATGGCGTTCCGCGTGTTCGCGCTCATGATGTCGGGCGTGGTGTTCTCGCTGGTCACGTCGCCGGTCTCGATCACCGACGGCCTCGAGCGCATGCTCTCGCCCTTCGAGCGGCTGGGGCTGCCGGTGCACGAGCTCGCGATGATGTACACGATCGCGATCCGCTTCGTCCCCACCCTGTTCGAGGAGGCGAACCACATCATGACCGCCCAGACCGCGCGCGGGGCGTGCATGGACGACGGGCGCCTCATCGACCGCCTCAAGTTCTTCGTGCCGATCCTGGTGCCCCTCTTCGCGAGCGCGCTGCGCCACGCCGAGGAGCTCGCGAGCGCCATGGAGGCCCGCTGCTACGTGGGCGGCGAGGGGCGCACGCACTACCACGTCCTCAAGGTGCGTGGCGTGGACTTCGCGGCGTTCGCCGTGTTCGCGGTCTACATCGCGTCGCTCGTGGTGCTGGCGGTCGTGCTGTAGAAGTGCACCGTCGAGATGCCGTAGCGCTTCTCGCGGAACTTCTCCAGCTCGCCGACGCGCTCGGGCATCTCGAGCCCCGTGTGCGCGCGGATGACGACCGAGCCGTCCTCCTTGAGCAGGCGCCCGTCGCCGAGCGCCTCCATGACCGGGTGGAAGATTGACTCCACAGTGAACGGCGGGTCGAGGTAGACAAGATCGAACCGGCGCCCCATGCGCGCAAAGCGGTCGATCGTCTTGAAGACGTCCCCCTTGATGACCTCGTGCCGGCACTTGTCGAGGCCGGTCTTCGCGAGGTTCGAGCGGATGACCCGCACGGCGTCGGGCGAGGCGTCGACCATGACCGCGCTGCTCGCGCCGCGCGACAGGGCCTCGAGCGCCATGCAGCCGCTGCCCGAGAACAGGTCGAGGAAGTCGGCCCCCTCGATGTCGAACTGCCAGATGTTGAAGAGCGACTCGCGGATGATGTCGGTCACCGGGCGCGTCTCCATCCCCTTGGGTGCCGCGATCTCGCGCCCACGCGCCGTACCTGCGATGATTCTCACTCGGACTCGCCCCTCTTCGATCGGACTGCTGTTGCGGACTCGGCCGCACGAACTCTGACTCGGCCGCGCGGACTCCCCTTTATAGCACGCGAGCACTGGGCGCCCGTCGCGGCGCAGCGAAAAGCGGCGAAAAGGAGGATAATCGCAGTCGCAAACAGAGCCGGTCGCAACCACCAGACGGCAGGCCGCCAGCGCGACCGCCGAGCCCAGCTAAGCCCAGCTAAGCCCAACCACGAAAGGACCGCCATGATCAGGATCCCCCGCACCCGCGTCGACGAGCTCATCGCCGAGGACGTCCCCTACATCGACCTCACGTGCGAGGTCCTCGGCATCGGCGACCAGCCGGGCGAGATGGACTTCTTCACGCGCGAGGCGTGCATTCTCGCTGGTACGGAGTTCGCGGAGAAGATCGTCGCCGAGCTGGGCCTCGAGACGCTGCGCTCCACCCCCTCGGGCAGCCCGGTCGAGAAGGGCGCGACGTTCATGACGGTGGCCGGCCGCGCGTGCGACCTCCACATGGCGTGGAAGGTGGTCCTCAACACGTACGACCATCTCTCGGCGATCGCCACCAAGACGCGCTCGATGGTCGACGCGACGCACGCGGCGAACCCCCACTGCGAGGTCCTCACGACGCGCAAGAGCATGCCGGGCACAAAAGACCTGGTCACGAGCGCCGTCATGGCGGGTGGCGCGTTCCCTCACCGCCTCGGCCTCTCCGAGACCGTGCTCGTCTTCAAGAACCACATCGAGTTCCTCGGCGGGTTCGACGCGTTCCTCGAGATGCTCCCCCAGGTGCGCAACCGCTGCGTGGAGAAGAAGCTGTTCGTGGAGGCCGAGCCCGAGGAGGCGCGCCGCCTTGCCCGCGCCGGCATCGACGGCATCCAGCTTGACAAGGTGCCCGTCGAGGAGCTGGCCGATCTCGTCCGCGAGCTGCGCGCCATCGACCCGCACGTCACCCTCGTCGCCGCCGGCGGGATCAACCCCTCCAACGCCGGAGCATTCGCCGCGTGCGGGGTCGACGGCCTCGCGACCACCGCGTGCTTCAGCGCGAAGCCGCTCGACATGAGCGTGCGGATGAGGATGACGAAGGGCCAGTAGGGGACGTCTGGGGAAAGCGGAGCGAGCGTGCGGGGCGGCGAGGGTGGCCAAAAAGTCCGTTTATATCACCACTTGGGAAAGGCCTGGCCAATAAATCCCTTTATATCACCGTTTTAGGTTCGTAGAAGTGAAGCCATCCACAAAATACCAGGTAGATGAACCGGACGATTCACCGTTCGGTAAGTAGGGCTGGTTTTCGGTGATATAAAGGGACTTTTTGGCCACCCGTTCGAAGTTTGATGTCCCTCGCGCGCTCCCCCGCACGCCCCGAGCACCCCGTGGCCCCTCCCCCACGATTGTCCGCTCTACCTGGAGGCGCCCTTGTCCTCGTCAGCCGCCGCCGTCCAGCTCATCCCCTCGACCGAGGGCACCTCGCCGGACGCAGGGCTGACGCCGGCAGCCGGCGCGCCGTGGGCGCCACCCGTCGAGCAGGCGCATCCGCCGCCGCACGCTCCCCCGCACGCGCCTCCGCACGAACCGCCGCAGTCGGCGCACGGGTTCTTGCCCTGGAGCATCATCCGCACCTGGTGGACGATGATCGCGATGAGCACCCCAAAGATGACGGCGGAGATCAGTATGGTCGACAGGTTCTCTTGAAGCCACTCGATCATCGCAGGGCCCCTTTCGTTCAGCTTTCAATCGTCTTCGCAAAACAAGACGGCGGCGCGACAGAGCGACGACATCGCCGCTGGCTGCCACGCCGCCGTGCTACTCACAACTCACTCGCGCGCCACCCACCCGCACGCTTGCACCACTCGCCCACTCGCTCGGCCGCCGCTACGCGACGTTCGTCGCGACCTTCGGGGGCTTGCGGAACAGCATGTAGACCAGGAACGCAAGCGCGGCGACGGCGAACACGGTCCCCACGACGCTGGCCTGGTCATTGGCCGAGAACCAGCAGCCGATCTGGTAGACGATCAGCGAGATGAGGTACGCGAAGCCGCACATGTAGCCGATGGCAGCCCAGGTCCACTTGGCGTTGTTCATCTCGCGCTTGATGGCGCCCATGGCCGCGAAGCACGGGGCGCACAGCAGGTTGAAGATCATGAAGCTGTACGCGGAGAGGAACGTGTAGTGCGCGGCGATAGCGGCCCAGAGGTCGGGGTCGTCCTCGCCGACCTCGCCCACCTGGAAGAGGACGCCCAGCGTGGCGACGACGTTCTCCTTGGCGATGAGGCCTGTGATAGCCGCGACCGTCGACTGCCAGTCGCCCCAGCCGAGCGGGGCGAAGATGATGCAGATCGCGCCGCCGATAGCAGCCAGGATCGAGCCGTCGTTGTCCTCGACCATCTGGAGCTGGCCGTCCACGACGCCGAAGCCCTGGAGGAACCACAGGATGATGGCGGACGCCAGGATGATGGTGCCTGCCTTCTTGATGAAGCTCCAGCCGCGCTCCCAGGTGCCGCGCAGGATGTTGCCGAGCGTGGGCACGTGGTAGGGCGGGAGCTCCATGACGAACGGGGCGGGCTCGCCGAGGAACGGCTTGGTCTTCTTGAGGATGATGCCCGAGATGATGATCGCCGCGACGCCGATGAAGTACGCGGAGACGGCGACCAGGCCGCTGCCGCCGAACAGGGCGCCGGCGAACAGGCCGATGATGGGCATCTTCGCGCCGCAGGGGACGAACGTGGTGGTCATGATCGTCATGCGGCGGTCGCGCTCGTTCTCGATGGTGCGCGACGCCATGATGCCGGGCACGCCGCAGCCGGAGCCCACAAGCATCGGGATGAACGACTTGCCGGAGAGGCCGAACTTGCGGAAGATTCGGTCCATGATGAACGCGACGCGCGCCATGTAGCCCACGTCCTCGAGCAGGCAGAGCATGAGGAACAGGACGAGCATCTGCGGCACGAAGCCGAGGACCGCGCCCACACCGCCGATGATGCCGTCGATGATGAGGCCGGTCAGCCAGTCGGCCGCGTTGACGGACTCGAGCCAGCCCTCGACCGCCGGCGGGATGATCTCGCCGAACAGGACGTCGTTGGTCCAGTCGGTGCAGAACGAGCCCACGGTGCCCATCGCGATGTAGTACACGAGGAACATGACGAGCGCGAAGATCGGCAGGCCGAGGATTCGGTGCGTCACGATGCGGTCGATCTTGTCCGACGCCGTCATGCCGCCCGTGCTCTTCTTCTTGTAGCAGCCCTTCATGAGCTTGGCGATGTAGACGTAGCGCTCGTTGGTGATGATGCTCTCGGCGTCGTCGTCGAGCTCCTCCTCGGCCGCCTTGATGTCCTCCTCGATGTGGGCGAGCTGCTGGTCGGTGACACCCATCGTGGACTTGACGCGCTCGATCACCTTGGCGTCGCGCTCGAAGATCTTGATGGAGAACCAGCGCTGCTGCTCGGCGGGCATGCTGTGCAGCGCCGCCTCCTCGATGTGGGCGAGCGCGTGGTCGACGACGCCCGAGAAGGTGTGCATGGGGACGGTCTTGGTCGACTTGGCAGCCTCGATGGCGGCCTCGGCTGCCTCGGCGACGCCCTCGCCCTTGAGCGCCGAGATCTCGACGACCTTGCAGCCCAGCTCGCGCGAGAGCTCGGCCGTGTTGATCGAGTCGCCGTTCTTGCGCACGACGTCCATCATGTTGATGGCGATGACCACCGGGATGCCCAGCTCGGTGAGCTGCGTGGTGAGGTAGAGGTTGCGCTCGAGGTTGGTGCCGTCGACGATGTTGAGGATGGCGTCGGGGCGCTCGTCGATGAGGTAGTTGCGGGCGACGACCTCCTCCATCGTGTAGGGGGACAGCGAGTAGATGCCCGGCAGGTCCATGATGCGCACGTTGTCGTGCTTCTTGAGCTTGCCTTCCTTCTTCTCGACCGTGACGCCGGGCCAGTTGCCGACGAACTGGTTCGCGCCGGTGAGCGCGTTGAACAGCGTCGTCTTGCCGCAGTTCGGGTTGCCGGCGAGGGCAATTGTGATCTGCTTCTCCATAACCTTCGTTCCTATCGTCTTTCAACGTTGGGTCAGCATTGCATTGAACGGTGGGATCCCGAGGCGCTGACGGTGGGTCGGCGCGGGGCGGGGCCCGAGGGCCGCAGGGCGTACGCTCGGGGAGAACATCCGAGGGTCGTCCGGGAGGACGTCCGGGAGGACGGGCCTACTCGACCTCGACCATCTCGGCGTCGACCTTGCGCAGGCTCAGCTCGTACCCGCGCACCGTGACCTCCACGGGGTCGCCGAGGGGCGCGACCTTGCGGACGTACACCTCGATCCCCTTGGTGATGCCCATATCCATGATGCGGCGCTTGACCGGGCCCTCGCCGTGAAGCTTGACCACCTTCACGGTCTGCCCAATGCCCACATCGCGCAACGTCTTCATCGAACCGCTCCTTCTCTTGTCTCGTTAGCCGCGATGCCTCGCGAACCTTGAACCCAAATCCCGAAACCCCTGCTAAAAGCCGTGCTATCAGCCGAGCTGAATGCCGAACCGAACGCCGAACCGAGCGCCGGCTAGATCATGATCCTGCGCGCCATGTCCTCGCCGATGGCAACGCGAGCCTCCTTGACCTTCACGATGACGTTCCCGCCGAGCGTGGAGACCACCGTGACGGGCGCGCCCGCGACAAAGCCGAGGTTCTCGAGGTGACGGCGCACCTCGGCGTTCCCCCCGACCTTCAGGACCAAGTTCTCCTCGCCTACCGAGGCGAGATTGAGAGGCATCATCGAAATCCTCCGTTTCGACAACGGCGGCGGGCAAACGCGACGCGCGCCGGACACAACCCTACATGGCACAAACCTGCGGACCACAGTCCCGCAGATTACAGTTAACTACCTCTAACGGTTGTGGAAGTTTAGGGTATCTAACTAAAGGGGTCAATACACCCGCGGCCATCCGGATAGTCTCCGGATAGAATCCACGATAGAATCCGCAGAACCGCACCGCTTTAGGGTCGAGAGCAGGGGGATTATCCTCAGGGAAGGTATATCAGATGCGGCGCAGGACTCGCACGGGACCGCGCGTCCCGCCAAC
>CAYMHQ010000106.1:0-9528 GCA_964390275.1 uncultured Coriobacteriaceae bacterium | reverse complement strand
TCCGTCTCTCGCTACACCCCAACAGCCAGCAGGCCCTCCCGAGCCTCTCGCCCGCTGTAGCTGGGAAGACGCTTCTCCTCGCGCGCGTCGGCCGACCACCAGGAGGAGTTGGCGATGGCCGCGAGACGCGCGTCCCAAACGGGACGCCATTGCGCGCAGTTCAGCCCGAACAGGCTGCACCGGTGGACGAACGACTCGTCGGCGAGGTCGAACGCCCCGTCCGAGCACGCCCAGGTCCACGACAGATTCGACATCACGAAGATGGACGTGCACGCAAGCTCGTGCGCCGGGCACTGCGAGGCGATGAGCCCCTCCTCCTGGACGCGGCGCACCAGCTGGGTGAGGGCGCGGTTGTGGCCCTGGTGGTTGAGGAAGTACGTGCCGTACTCGTTGCCGTCCAGCGCGGAGCGGAAGTACGCGCGCATGGTCGCGGGGCCCATCTTTGTGCTGTACCAGATGAACACCGCAGGCGAACAGAGGAGCGCCTCGACCGGGTTCGCCTGGCTGGCCGAGGTCGGGCCGTCGGACGGCACGAACTGGCCGGAGAGCAGGTAGTACAGCACCTCGGTCTTGTTCTTGAAGCGCTCGTAGAAGGTGGAGCGGGCGCACCCCGCAAACAGGCAGATGTCGCCCACCGTGACCTGGTCAAACGGATGCTGCCCAAAGAGGTCGAGGGCAGCTCTCACAATCCTGCCGGTCTGAACATCGTCCATGGGACATCCAACTCCTCCAGAGAGGCACCCTGCCGGAGACGGCTTCCCTACGCCCCCGGCAGGGCATTATATCATCGCGAACGGCGACCGCCCGCTCGATCGGTCCCCCGCGGGCGCGGTCCCCTGCGGGCGCGGTCGACCTTAGACCAG
The DNA here is from genome assembly GCA_964390275.1 of uncultured Coriobacteriaceae bacterium. Classification (GTDB taxonomy): domain Bacteria; phylum Actinomycetota; class Coriobacteriia; order Coriobacteriales; family UMGS124; genus CAYMHQ01. Next base: position 8,665 of record CAYMHQ010000106.1, on the reverse strand, counting down.
GCCGGCGGCCTGCTTCACGGCGTCGCGCAGCGCCTGAGAGGTGACGGAGGCACCGCTCACGCCGTCGACCGCGTCGATCTCCTCGGCGGTCGAAAGGCCCTTGAAGCGCTCGGGCATCTGCTCGATTGCGTTGCTGCCGATGCCCTCGGTCTCGTTCTCCTCCATGACCACGACGGAGGTGATGACGCCGTTGTCGTCGAGGTCGATGCTCACGACGACCTTGCCGCCCATGCCCTCGGCGGCGCCGGTGTGCTTGCCGCTGCCGACGTTGACCTGGTACTCCTCCTCGGCCTCGATGTCGGTCTCGTCCCCGGCCTGCGCGGGATCGGACGCGACGACCTCGGCGATCTCGAAGGCGGGCAGCTCGTCCTTGGCCGCCGCGGCGTTCTTGCCGGCGATGTAACCGAAGATGAAGCACTCGCACACGTTGGTCGAGCCCTGGTACAGGCAGCTGGTGAAGCCGCCGAACTCGCCCGCGGAGTACAGGTGGGGGATCGGGTCGCCCGCGAGGTCGAGGATCTGCGCGTCGGGGTTGCGCTCGGGGCCGCCCTGGGTGTTGAGCAGGATGGGCTTGAGCGGCATGACGTAGAGCGCCTCGCCCTCAAAGGCGCGCATGGTGTCGATGGGGCGGTCGAACTGGTAGTCGACGCCCTCGGAGACGAAGAAGTTGAAGCGGTCGATGGTCGCGCGGAGCTTCTCGACGTCGCAGCCGATCGCCGCGGCGGCATCGTCGTAGGACGCGCAGGCGACGATGGTGTCGAGGTAGGCGTCGTTCACCAGGCCGCCCTCCTCGATGATCTGGTTCTGCTGCTCGTCCCACACCGCGTAGATGTTCTGGGGGTAATCGGGCATCGCCCAGACGTTGTTACCTGCGGGGATGTGGCCGTGGCGGCAGCCGTAGCTCTCGTCGCCAAAGCGGTCGGCGAGGTCGCCCACATACATGATGGCGCCGGTGTTGAGCCCGTTGAGGCCGATACCGACGAGGTTGATGGCGACGTTGCCCTCGGGCACGTAGAGGCTCGTGCCCAGCGCGGCGGCGGAACCCTCCCACACGTCCATGTGCCACATGCGCGCGCCGATCTCCATGCACATGCGATGGCCGTCGCCCGTGTTGTAGAGGGTGCCCTGGGGAACGTAGTTCAGGAGGTTGAGGTAGTTCGCCACCATCGTGCGGTTGTTCTCGAAGCCGCCGCACGCCATGACGACGCCGTTGCGGGCGCGCACGTTGCGGGTCTCGCCGTTGCGCTCGATCTTCATGCCCACGACCGCCTTGGAGACGGGGTCTTGGATGAGGCCGACGCCGGGGCTCTCGAACCACACGTCCACCTGGCCGAAGTACTTGTCCTGGAGGTGCTGGCGCAGCATCTTGTAGAGGCCGCCGCTCGTGGTCTCGCTGGTCGCCATGACCGTGATGGTGTCGGAGCAGGGGTACTCGGGGTACTCGGGCGCGAACATCTTCATGGTGGGCACGGTGGCGTTGACCTTCATGTCGACGAACTTCTCGCGGTCGAGGTCGTAGCGCTCGGCGATGAGGTCGGCGCTGTTGGCCATGCCCTCAGCGAACGTGCGCAGCATCTCCTCGGAGATGTCCCTGCCACACGAGAGGGCCTTGAGGTACGTGTAGGTGCTCTCGGCGTCGCCGTAGCCGTACGCGATCTGCTGGCCGCAGACGCGGGAGTTGCCGCCCGCCTGGACCTTGTCGCACTTGTCGATGAGCAGGACGGTGACGCCCTCGTCGGCCGCGGCCTCAGCGGAGACGAGCCCGGCGAAGCCCATGCCCATGACGATGACGTCGTACTCGGCGTCCCATGCAACGGTCTCGGCGAACGTGTAGTCCGCGGGCGCGGCCACGGCGTTCGCGGCAAAACCGGCGAGCCCGGCCGCCACACCACCCATCGCAGCTGCGGAAATGACGCTGCGTCGAGTGACACTCTTCGTGTTCATGCTGGTTCTCCCTTCGTTGTGATGGCTGCATCCCCCCTTAGGATGCGGCCCCAACGATAGGGCGCGGCGCTCGAGAATGGGCGCCGCTTTTCAGGAAGCGTCGGACAAACGAGGGGCGAATGTCCGACGCGACGCGTGGAGACGCGGTGGACGACCGGGGGCGACCGGGGGGGGCGGCGGGGACATCACCGTGCCGCGCGCGTTTTGGAGGGAATTCTGCTCAAAAACCTTGGAAAGAGAAGGGACAGACAATGAGCGATGGCATCACGCGCAGGGCGTTCGCGGCGGGGACCGCGGCAGGCGCAGGGTTGGCGGCCGCGGGCGGGACCCGGCCTACGCCGAGCTCGGGGAGCTGATCGCGGGCTTCATAGACAGGCACGACAACGAGAGGCTCCACCAGTCGCTCTCGCTACGAGACGCCGGCGCAGTGGTACTTCTCGGGCATCAACGCCCAGCCGGAGGCGGCGTAGGGCGAAGACCAAGGCAAAGAGCCAAGGGCAAGGGTTTCTTTCAAAGGTCAGATCCATGTCTAGACAAGCGAGCCTCTTTACCTCACGGGCAGGGCCCCGCCGGCGGGGCCCTGCCCGGAACGCCTAATACCTGATCGAGTCGAACTCCTTGAGCGACTCGGGCCTCAGGAACGACCGGACGGCCCCCCGTCGCAGTTGGCCTTCAACCCTTCGAGGATGCCGACCACGGCGACGTTCTCCGCGTATTCGTCGCCGGAGAGGAGGAGACCCTCGATATAGGCCGCGGCCCTTTCCAGATACTCTCTGCCGCCCTCGTCGAGGGCGGCCTCGATATGGGGTCTCAAGACGTCCTCGTGCGTGAGGAAGGCGCCGGTGTCCATGCCGTCCTGCCACGAGACGTATTCCCCGAGTTCCTCCCCAAGCTCGGGGAAGGCGGCCAACAGCCCCTCGTTCATCTGCCGTTCGTTCATTTCGCCATCTCCAATGCGTCGATCAGGTCGTCCCCGAGTGCCTCGAGAATCTTTCGGTCGGGGGTGGTCCGGCTCCCGTTTGAGGGTACCGCCCGAAAAGACGCCGCCGACGCGCCGCGACATCGGCCTTGGATTCCGCGGCGCTTTCAGACGAGAGGCGGCGTTGCGGAAATCCCTGGGCTAGACGCCGCTTGGCAAGCTGGGACGCAGCGCGTCGCGCCTGACCCGTCGTGGCCGGAAGGGCAGACGGCGCGCGCCGTCCCCCGCTTCCGCCACATGCCCTTCCCGCCTACCTGGCCCCGCCAGCGTCGGCAGCGCCCCAATGCCTGTCATAGGCGTCGGCGAACTCGATGACCGTCTGCTTGAACGACTCCGCGTCCACCGCCGCACCGCCGAGCACGCAGTCGAACTCCACGCCCTCCCCGGGACGTCGGTTGTCCCAGGAGATTTCCACCGAGCCCCCCCTCAGCTCGAAGAAGACGTTCGAGAGCACCGCGCCCCCGCACTCCCCCGCCCAGGCGTGCCTGTCCGCCCAGTCAAGCAGGGGGCCGTAGTACGCGTCGAGCACGTCGAGGTCGTCGGACTCGAACGTGCGGGCCTCGGCGTCCCTCTGCGCCGCGAAGCCGCGCCCGTCGCCCACGGGGTAGGGGTCCTCCCCCATAGTCAGGGCGAAGCGCCTCAGCCACGAGACGAGCCCGTCGAGCGGCGACCACCTCAGCGTCCGGTGGGAGCCGGCCTTGGTGAACCCCAGCACGTTCACCCCGTCGACGCACATGACTACCTCGGTGTCGCCGTCGTCGAGGAAGGCGTAGCCGAAGGCGAACCCCGTCGGGTCGCCGATATACTCATGGTCTACCATGCAATCGATTGCCGTATGCATTCGCGATCTCCTTCCATCCCGCTAGAGGTCCCCAGAGAGAATCTGGTTGTAGCGATGCCTGCTGATCTTCCCATCCTGCACCATCCGCCGCAAAATCGATCTCGGGACTATCTCGCTGACGTTCCTGACGGCGTATGAATGGTAGCCGTTCTCGGGAGTCCCGTCGGGCTGGAACTTGACTATCGTCCCATCCTCTGTGACGTTGTAGACCTGCTTGCCGTTCGAGTAGCCCTCGTCCAGCAGCCTCTGTCCCTCTTCGTCGGTCTTTATCGGGTTCTCGCTCCCCCAGCCGTAGCCTGCAACGTGTTTCTGCGAGGGCTTGTACTTGGGCCCTTCCCCTCCTTCTTCGGAGGGCTCGCCATGCATGCGGCGGTCCCCGCGCGTGTCGTGGAACTCGCCGCCGCTTCCTTTAGCCATTCCCGTTGCCCCCGATCCTTCCGCGCCCTCTGCCTGCGAACAAGTGAACTGGGATGCCCAGCGATCGCGGGTAGTCCGAGCAGCCGTACGCGTCGGCGCCATACCATACGATGCCGCTCGGGCTAAGCTCGTCGCATGCGATGCGCAGCCCCTCGCAGAACAGCCTCCTGTCGTCTCGGTCCTTGATGCACGCACGCGCCCCGACGGCTATGACAGAGCCCCGTGGGAGCCCGTCGAGCGCCCAGCCGCGCGTGAGCTCCTCCACCCGGACGTTGGGGATTACGTGCATACCAAGGTGATGCTGCAGCCAGAAACCCGTCGCCCTGTCGCGGTAGGTGTTCCAGACCTTCATCGCACCGGGGAAGTCCGTGCATGTGGAGAAGTCCGCGGAGACGCAGCCTGCGAACCTTCTGAGCCTGTCGGCGTAACGGCGCGGCTGCGCCCAAAACCTCTCGAAACGGAAGTCGTCCTCGTAGAACATTACGTGGCTGCCGAAGTCGCGGCAGCCCGCGCTCATAGCCTCGGAGAAGGTGACCAGGCCCCTCGGAACCTCCTGCGTTCCATCTATGCAGGGCATGTCGAACTCGCCCTCGAAGCGGGCGCCTTCAACCATGAATGCGTGGAACACGTCTCGGCGATGCATCGCCCTCTTTGTTCCTCCCGCCGTCTTGCACGCCCCCGTTGAAGCGCCCGGCCTTCCCCTGGTCTTGGCCTGGCTGACCGACGGCAGTTGTTCCATTGCATCACGATCCTTTCTATTTATCGCTAACAAATAGACAAGCAGTAATATTTGCTTGCCTGCGCGCGATGCGCATGCTATCCTGTGTCTATATTTCGTTACAATATCTGTTAGCGTTAATTATTGAAAGGATTCGGAATGGCTACGACCACGACGAACATGGCGGTCGGATGCGTGGCGGGGATGCCGGTCCTCCTCACCGAGTACACCGTCGACCGTCCCCTCCTCGTCAACGAGAGGCGTGGCGGGGAAAACGCATTCATCAGGTTCGCGAACGCGCGCTGCCTCCCGGACCTCCTCGCAGCCGTGGACGAGATGCTCTCGGAGTCGGGCCCCGCCGACATCATTGGCGACCTCATGTCGCTGGACTCCGCACCCGAGCCCCTCGACCCCTCCCGCGCGGAGGAGGTCTGCGCGTTCTTCGGCGCCGGACGCCCCACGCGCACCACGGTCGAGAGGACCCGCGAGGCGATCGAGGCGTGGTCCCTGGCGAGGGCGCGACCGGTCTACCAGGCGACGGAAAACGGCAGGCCGTGCGGGATGCTGAACCTGTTCACCCCCCTGGAGGACCTCGTCAAGGCCTCGGAGGACCTGCGGCGCACGTCGCTGCTCATGGCGTACCTCGTCGGCAAGACGGACTTCGGGACCGCCCACGGCATGCCGGAGGGCGACAGGAGCGCCCGCATGCGCACCATGGCGGCGGAGGAGCCCCGGTTCCTGCACGGCTACTACGAGAGCCTGGGCAGCAACACGGGGAACGCCTTCGCGCACATCCACACGTTCAACGCCGTCTCGCAGCTCCACCTGTACCGCGAGGAGTCCGTCGAGAGCACGATACGCAGCTACGTCGAGGCGGCCTTCACCCTGCTCATGTCGGACGAGCGGAAAGTGATGGGGTCCGACCTCAGGACCCACTGGACGCACAACACCGTGCTCAGCGCAGCCTGGTCGTATTTCGCCGACGGGCTCAACAGGGAAGGAGGGGCCGGGTCGATAGGCGTGTGCAGACGCTGCGGGAGGTTCTTCGAGCAGCAGCGTTCGACCAGGGTGTACTGCGGGGACTCATGCCGCGTGCTCGCCCTGCGGGAGGGCGGCGGGGACCAGCCCGAGCGCCGTGAGACGGAGGTGATGAGGATCAGGCGGGAGACGGGGCGGTGAGGGCATGCCGACCGTGGGCGGCCCCCATGGGCCCCGTTGTCGCCGGGACCCCCGCAGCCTCCCCGACTCCGGCAACTGCCGTGCGACAGACCGCGGCGACCAAGCCGGCCTCGGCCCGAGAGCGTTTATTTGGGGGCAACACCAGAAATAGCCTTCCAGGACGACGAATCCGCCCGATAAACGAGTTTTAGGAGTCAGTCATGGCCATCACCAACGGAATCAAAGTCGTAACCCGCCCGCTCCCGGCAAAGGCGGTCGCCGCAATCAGGAGGGCGACGGGACTGCCCATCTCCGAAATCCAGCGACGTGCGGGATCCGGCGAGTACCTCGTCGAGAAGGGCCTCTCCGACGACAGGGGCCTCCTCGAGATGATCGAGCTGGCGGAGGACCTCTCCGAGCTCGGCGTCGAGGCCGAGCTTTTCCAGGGCGGATACGAACGTCCTATGGAGTTCATGAGGAACGTCTACCGGTCCCATAGGGAGACGGCGAGGGAAGTCGGCCTCGAGGAATAGTCGGGGGGTACGGAGGTCTCTATCCCCGAACCGCCGAGCCCCACCGGGCGAAGGTGCCGCAGCGGAGGCCACGACAGCGAAACCAGGCTCGTGAGGATTGCAGGATCTCATGTCGGCCAGGCGTCCTGCGCGGTGCTGGCTTTCGCTTCCCATGTCGGCTGACGTAGGGCGACGTGCAGGTGGATGGCGACAGACGGGGTTTCCCGCGCCGCAGGGACGGAACCCACGCCCCCCGATGAGCCGTCAACCGACGCCGTTTCCCCTGACGAGGCGGGCGTCGAAGGGGAGCCCCACCCGTGCTGCTCGCCGAAGGACGAGAAGGCCACCGCCCTCTCGTCCGGGAGCGGCACGCCCCTGCTCTCCAGGCAGAGGCAGACGGACTCGAGATCCTCGAGGGTGTCCTCGCCCGTGCCGGGGATTGCGGTGTAGGCGTAGTCCATGACGATGTCGTACAGGGCCGTGAAGATGGCGTTGACGTTCTCGTCGGCGTCCCTGAGCAGGTCCGTGAGGACGTCGTACCGTTCCCTGGTCATGTCCCTGAAGTTCGCCTCCTCGAAGCTCCCCGCCTCGAAGAGGAACTCGGGGATGACGTCGCAGAACGAGTAGGCCCACTCGTCCAGCCGGTCGCTCCCCACGACCTCCCACATCGTGTCGACGACGGGGCTCCAGTCCCTTCCCGGATAAACCGTGCCGAGGTAGGACTCCGCGCAGAGGATTGCGTAGGCCTCACGGCCGATGATCGAGACGCCCTCGAAGAACTCCCTGTTCACCGATGCGCCTGGCCCCAAGGAAGTTGGTCCCGAAGACGCGCGCCACCGCGGCGAGCGCCTCCCTGGACTCCGGTCCGCCTCCCGACAGCCGCACCGTGTACGTCCCCGCGTCCTCGTATATCGGGTCCAGGTGGGTCGTCGCCACCGACCAGCCGCAGCCGGCGCACTCGATGACGAGCGTGGACCCCTCGATCCTCGACGCGGTCTCCGCGCCGCATTCTGGGCACGTCATCGTTTGTTACCTCCCGGCGTGTATTTTACAAATCTTCCCTTGCGGGCGAGGTCTGGCTGCGGATTTCCGTACCGGTCCGGAGGCGCCCTCGCGGGTGCGGCGACGTACTTGCCGGAAACCCTCTACCTCGGTGCGGCGCTTGAGCTGTTTTTCGTCCCGGCATTTGAAAAGAGGCAAACACCGATGGGCCGGAAAACGTGTGCCCCTTTGCCAATGCCGATATCACCGGCATGTCGGTTCGAGGTGTGACCCTGAGCCCGCCGCCCTTATGGTCGACGCTGAACCGGCGACAAGCGAGCAGCCATGCTTTCATGCCAGCCGCGGCAAGTTCAGGCCGGCAGACTGGGTGCCTGCGATATATCTGAGTGCACCCGAGCCAGGCACATTTCCACGCGAGGCCATTGGCCTCTTGCGATGTAGCCTCCAACGACCTTCAACCTAGGTATGGCGGCCGATGTCGAGTGCCGGCAAATCCCGACCGCCGTGGTGTTCAAGAATTGCGCGTGCAGTGTCGGACGCAATCCCGGCCGCCCTCGACGCCTCGTCATCGGCCATTCCGTCCTCCACAAGTGTTCTGAATCGCTTGGCCCGTGACCTTGCCACACGCTGCCGATTCATGCATTCCCTGTGACCACGCTTGTTCTTGCTGGTTCCGACGAACAGGCGTTGGCAGACCTCGCATACGCCGACGCAATAGTCCGCGTCACTCGATATGTCATAGCACATCAGCCAAAGGTCGGTCAGGTTGTCGTCGGCTGTCGTCCTCAGAAATTGGCCGTGCGAGACGACTGGCAGCGCAGTCACAAGGTGAAGCGTCGCGAGGGTGTCGGCGAGATGGAGCAGCCCGGCAACCAACTCCAAGCCGCTCAGGACGGTATCCTCCGGCAAACTCTTCTCGTACTGCGTCAGCCACGGCTCAAAGTCGGAGGATAGGGACTGGGTCCCATACACGTCAACCCGCAAAGCGGCTTGCCCATCTAATTCTTCCAGCCTCGTCTCGTTGCTCATGTGAAGGTAGTCTGTTGAACGGGTCGTCGACTTCCTCGCACCCGAAAGCCTGCTCTGGTACGGAA
>CAYMHQ010000105.1:4749-9564 GCA_964390275.1 uncultured Coriobacteriaceae bacterium | reverse complement strand
TAACCTTGACTAACGCTATGTGATTGATGAGTGTCGGTATCTAGCCGTCGGCAGATAGAAGGACTGCCCAAGCAGGTCCGCCAGGACGCCAGCGTCCCTCTTGCGCCCGACGAAATCCCGTCGGTGGCTCACGCTACCTGGGAAACCATGTCGAAGGCAATGGACGAGGCACACCTGCCGATGCGCACGTTGTTTGGCGCTCTGGCGGTCTTGACGGCCGTGCTCGCCGGTCAATCGTCCCTTTGAACGCCCTGTAAGCCTTCTCGTCCGGCGCTGCCCGGTGACGTGCGGCTGACTGTCCGGCGTCCTCTCTGCCCCGGTTGCTCAACAGGGTCTCATTGGTCAGCTCTGTTCAACGGAATATGAAAATTGTAAACTACAGTTGGCATTCAGTATATCTTTCTGATATCTCGTTTGCCCTTCCCACCTCGCACCCCTGTCCCCCATCGAAAAGGAGGATGTTATGGCTGGTATGAGAAGCATCGTGACGTACGAGACGCAGCACGGGAGCGCCCGGAGGCTGGCGGAGACGATCGCGGGGCGCCTGGGGTGCCTCTGCGTCAACGTCGACACGCCGTTCCAGGCCGAGGACGAGTCCGCCTACGACGCCCTGATTCTCGTCTTCGGCTTTCGCGGGCCGTACACGGCGCAGCTGACGAGGCTCTTCGTGAGCAGGATGCAAGGGAAACTGGGCTTCAAGCATCTGGTCGTGGTGGGCGAGGGGCTGTTCTCCGAGAAGGAGTTCCCCTCGGTCGCGGAGGGGCTCGGGGATGCAGCGGCGCCGCTCAGCTTCCACCGCTACTTCATGAAAGGGCAGCTCAGAGTGGCCACGCTGACCTCGGAGGAGCGCGCGCTGCTCGGGAGGTTCAGCGAGCTGACGGGGATGGCGATCACGGACATGGGCGAGTTCGACCCCAAGGCGGCCGTGGGCATCGCCGACGAGATCGCGGGCCTGCTGGAGACGCTCGAGGTGCCTGAGCCTCCGGCCGTCGAACCGACGCGGTGGATCTGCACCGTCTGCGGGTACGTCCACACCGGCGACGCCCCGCCCGAGCGGTGCCCGCTGTGCGGCAAGCCCGCCTCGGTGTTCAAGAAGATGTGACGGCCCTCTCGGAGGCGCTCGCCCCCGGCTGACTGCCTCCCTTTCCTCCCGATACGCGCCGGGCGCCCCGCGAATCCTCCGTGGGGCGCCCGGCTGCTTGCTTGTTATCGACGGTCGTTTAGCCTACTCTACCTGGGCGTTTCCCGCCTTCCACCTCGCGCTACTTCCCCGCGAGGTACTTGCCCACGTGGCGGCCAAAGGTGACGGTGCGGCCGCAGGCCATGCCGGTGGAGAGGTTCGGGTAGGTGTTGGCGAAGTAGCCGCCCGAGTCGTTGCCGATCACGTAGAGGCCCTCGATGGGGTTGCCGTCGACGTCGAGCGCGTTCATGTTGGTGTCGATCTGGATGCCGTCGAGCGTGCACAGCACGTAGCCCGTGTTCTTGGCGCCGTAGAAGGGCGCGGTGTCGACGGGGGTCAGGCGATGCGGCTCCTTGCCGTAGTCGGTGTCCTCGCCGGCGGCGCAGAGCTCGTTGTAGTGCTCGACCGTCGCCTTGAACTCCTCGACGGGAAGGCCCAGGCCCTCGGCGAGCTCCTCGATGGTGTCGGCCTGGATGAGCTGGCCGCCGTCGATGAGCACGGGCAGGAAGTACGCCTCGTTGACCTCGCGGGGGATGTCGACGTCCGCGCCGTTCACGAACGGCACCTGGCGCGAGCAGCCGTGCATCTGGAACTGCTCGACATACGTGGTCCAGTTGCTGTCGAAGATGGTGAAGTGGCAGTGGCCCTTCTGGTACTCGTCGGCGTGGAGAATGCCCTCGTAGGTGCCCGATTCGTTGAAGAAGCGCTTGCCGTCGGCGTTCACCTTGAGCCACGGCTGCGAGCCGATCCAGAAGAAGCCGTTGTCGCCGGACTCGGCGGTGGCGCGGCCGGTCTCCTGGTCGGGGCGAAGGGCGCAGCGGTCGAACATCATCATCGAGTGAGTCTCGTCCATCTTGGCGCCCGCCCACAGGCACGCCTTGATGCCGTCGCCGAACGCGCCGGGCTCGGAGCCGTTGCGGCCGATGATGCGGAGGTTCCACGGCTGCATGGCCTCCATCATCTCATAGTTGCGCGAGTATCCGCCCGTGCACACCACCACGCCCTTGGCCGCGTTGTAGCGCACGTACTCGCCGGCCTCGTTCTCGGCGATGCACCCGGTGACCTTGCCGTCCTCAACGACGAGCTTGACCATCGTGGTGTTGTAGTCGAACTGCGCGCCCTTGCCCAGCGCGTAGTCGTACAGCACGACGTTGCCGTCGAGCGGGCTGTTGCCCTGCTCGTCGACGGGCCATGCGGGGGAGTGCCCGGTGGCGTAGTGCTTGTAGCGGTCGCCCTCGTCGTCGTCGCCCGCCTCGTGCCACAGCGTGACGTCGCGCTCCTGCAGACGGTCGCCGTACCAGTCAATCGTCTCGCCGCTCTCGTCGCAGAAGATCTTGACGAGGTCCTGGTTGATGTGGCCGGCGGCGTACTGGGTGGCCATGGTCACGTAGTCGAACTTGTCGATCTTGGTGCCCCATTCCTGCTGGTAGCGGGAGTTGATGCCGCCCAGGTCGTCGCGGATGCCGGTGCCGGTGGGGTAGCGGTCGATGCCGATGACCTTGGCGCCCTCCTCGGCCGCCGCCGCGATGGCGAACATGCCGCCGGTGCCGCAACCGATGACGAGGATGTCGGTGTCGTAGGTCGCCACGACGTCCGCGTCGGCGATCTGGGGCTCCTCGCCGAGCCAGTCGGGCGCGGCTCCCACGATCGCGCCGTTCGCGGGCCAGCTAACCTCGGCGGCCTCCGCGCCGGCCTCTGCGGCGAGCGCGCTGGCGGCCCCGGCGGCGCCGGCGGCGATGCCTGCGGCGGCGGTTCCTGCGACAAAGGTGCGGCGGGACAGGTTCTGGTTCGATGCCATGATGCTTCCCTTCTCACGTGACGGACGTCGGGGGGCTCGGATGTCTCTCGCCGGGGTGCCGGCGACGGGTGCCGATGCCCCGTCGACAAGTCTAGCACGCTTCAGGTTCGGGACCGTCGGGGTCGACGACATGCCAGTGGTATAGAATTGGCCCGGCGCGGCGCACCGGTGGGTACATTGGTAGAACTCGGAAAAGCTCGACAGAAGTCCAAAAGCACGACGCCGTCGCGACGATGTGGCGGTATCATTCATAGTTTGTAGCTCGCACTAGCTCCGCGCTCGTCTGATACAAGGGGGTTTGGATGACCGGGAAGCTCGCATCGAAGCTCGACATGTTCGTCGCCGTGGGGTTCGGCCTTTTCCTGGCGTGGCGGCAGAACGTCATCAACTTCCTGTACCCGATCTCCGCCGGCCTGGTGGTGTCGCCGCTGGTGTGCATGTCGTTTTCCTGCTGCCTCGTGCTCCTCATGGCGCTCGTCGCGCTGCGGCACAACCAGGCGTCGTTCTCCCCCACGTACCGCGTTGTGGCGCCGGTAGCCCTCATCGTCGTGTCGACGGTGCTCTCGTACCTCGCGGCGAAGGAGGTCGGCGGCATGGGCGTCGCGTACGCCTGCGGCCTCTTTGTGGGCGTCACCTCGGCGTTTGGCCTGTTCGCGTGGGTCGAGATGCTCGCGGCGGTGGACATCGGCACGCGCGTGACCACGGTGGCGCTCTCCCTCCTCATCAAACCGCTCGTGGGAATCGTGGTCATCGCCCTCGGCGGCGTCGCGGGACCGGTTCCCATCGCGCTGCTGGCCGCGGCGGTCATCGCCACCCTCATCATGCACGGCAAGCGTTCCGCGCAGGCCGAGATCAAGCCGCTCGTCGTGCGCCCCGCGAGTTCGAGCCACTTCCGTCTCCTGATGGGCGCGCTCGTCGTGTACGCGTTCATCTTTGGCGTGACCGCGGGCAACACGGCCGCCGTCGCCCGGATCGACACAATGCTCGAGTTCAACCGCGGCGTCGACTACTGCTCGCTTGTCATGGGCGTCGTCCTCTTCCTGCTCGCCCTGATCGCCGGCAAGAAGGTGCGCCTCGCGACGCTCGGCCGGCTGCTCACGCCCGTGCTGGCGGTCCTCTTCCTCATGCACATCCTCATCGGGGGCAGCGCCGACGGCCTGCTTCCCCGGCTGACCACCGCGTTCTGGGACCTCGTGCAGGTGTTCGTCCTGCTCGTGCTTATCGACCTGTCGCATTCCGGCATCGCGAGCCTCTCGTTCGTCTTTCCGGTGGGATGGGCGGTCGTGAGCTTTGGCTACGCGTGCGGAACCCTGGGCGGGCAGGTCACCGGCCTCGTCTTTGGCAACGACTTCACGATGGTGCAGACGATTACGGTGGCGATGACCCTCCTCGCGGTGATTGCGTCGAGCGTCCTCGCCGCCGCCCAGTACCCCTCGCCGCGCAACGACGCGTGGCTCTCGTTCGTGCCCATGGAGCCCCCGGTCGAGGGCGGCGCTGCCGGTGCAACGGGCGCGGCGGGTGCGATCGAGGACGGCGGCCGAGCGGGCGGCGCGCAGGCGAACGGTCTGCCCGGGGCGGCCGGGCAGCAGGGCTACCAGGGGCAGGGCGCTCCAGCAGTCGCCGCCATCGACCCCATCGCGCAAGCGTGCGAGGTCATCGCCAAGAAGTACGGCCTCTCCGAGCGCGAGGGCGAGGTGCTCGACCTGCTCGCGCGCGGCAACACCCGCGTCTCCATCGCCGAGAAGCTCGTCCTCTCCGAGAACACGGTGCGCGTGCACGTGAAGAACATCTACGCCAAGCTGCACATCCACTCGAAGCAGCAGCTCATCGACATGGT
>CAYMHQ010000105.1:0-4649 GCA_964390275.1 uncultured Coriobacteriaceae bacterium | reverse complement strand
TTGATGCGAAATCATGCATACGATGCAGCCGCGATACCACGGCGCGCACGTTTAGCGCGCCTTTTTGGTCAATTTTGCCTTATGTGTGGACGGCTACACCCGTAGAGAATGCCCCGAGTCGGTTTTGCATACCCTTTGAGGGCGGCGCAGGACTCTTCCGAGGGGAATAGAAAAAGCTACATACGTAGTAAACTGGGGTTTCATCGAGATCTTACCCCAGCGGTCGACTTTTGGGTTTATGCACCGTTGCCGAGCGGCTTCGGATTTACCACCCTAATGCGATTTTTGACCATTTGGGGCTCGAAATCTGGCGCGGTTCTCTAAACCTTTTGAAGATTGATGTACACGGTCGCATTCTTATACATTTTACCGTGCGTTTTATGCATTTTACCCGCCTGACCCGCCTGACCCGACCGGACCCACCCGCGAGCCTGCCGAATCCCGCCGAATCCCTCCGCCCGCGCCGCCCGCGCCGCCCGCCCGCCTGCCGCGCGCCTACAGTGCGAGCGCGGCGGCCAGGATCGCGTCGGTGGTGCACTCCTCGGGCGTGAACGGCACGTGGACGTCGAGCGGCAGGCCCGTGTGCGCGTAGCCGGCGCCGTCGTGGTTGGCCTTCGTGCGGCTCATGGGGTAGGTGAAGGTGCAGTCGATGCCCTCGAGCTCGATGGTGAGGTAGTTCGCGTAGTCAACGAGGCCCTGCGTCGCGCGGCCCACCAGGCGCACGCGGTCCATCCCCATGACGGACTCTGCCAGGCGCTCGGCGGCATAACCGCAGGTAGAATCGACAAGGATGCACACCGTCGCGGGCACGAGGGGGTCGGGGGCGACGCGCTCGTCGTCAAAGGGCGAGGGCAGCGTCTCCGGCAGCTCGGCCAGCTTGAGGCGTTCGGCCATGACGTGGGTGGTGCGCTTGCGGGCGAGCACCTCGTCTGCCTTGGCCTGGATGTCTGCCACCAGCTCGTCTGCCATCCTGACCCCGTCCTCGTCGAGGTGGGGACGGACGCGCGCGATGTCGTCCTCGAGGACCTGCGCGTTGTCCTTGGAGTACACGCTGAGGAGCTCCACGTCGCCCATCACGTCGCGCGCCGCGGTCTCGGCGTCGACCAGGAAGGGGAGAAGCTCCAGGTAGGCGGCCGGGTCGGCATCGTCGCCCGTGCAGCGGCGCAGGTCGAGCACGAGCTTGCGCACCCCGGCGCCCTCGCCGGTGTCCGCCCCGTTCTCGCACGCGGTTTCCGCCTCGCCGGTGTCCGCCCCGCGTGCACCCGTCTCTGCCAGCGCGGCGCGAACCGCGTCGGCCACCTTGGAGACCTTGTCGGCGTCGTCGAGGGCGTCCACGCGGGCGATCACGGCGTTGCCCTCCGTGCGGACGCAGAACTCGGGCGCGGGTGTTTCGACAGGGTATTTCCGCAGGTCAAGACGCATGACGTGTCCGTCGCCGGGGAAGACGTCGATGTCGTCGAACATGCGCATCGCGAGGTCCCAGTCCTCGCGGTCGGAGTCGCGGCCCCAGAAGATCTCGGCCCCGGCGTCCTTGAGCAGAAAGTCGATCTTGTTCTTGCCCACGGCCACGATCTTCATGCCTGGCTTGAGGCGCGTCTCCTGGCGGGCCTCGGTCACGTAGAGGAAGTTCCCGCAGCGCTTGGTGCGAAAGCCCAGGTCCCACTCCTGGTAGGAGCCGTCGTGGCACGCGACCTTGCACGAGCGTGCGTCGGCCGTGGAGAGGTACTGGCGCGCGGCGAGGAGGAACTGGTCGACGTCGGCGCGGGCGTCGCGCGAGGCTTTTGCGAGCGAGTTGCCGCAGGCGCCTGCATTGCCGATGGTGAGCCGCCCGCACGCCGCGTCCATGTGCAGCCGCTCGCAGATGGCGTTGTAGCCGGACAGATACAGGAAGCCCTTCATCTCGCGCACCAGTTCCTCTCAGATCGCGCTTGTATCGCACTAAAACGGGGGCGCCCCGTGTGCTGGGGCGCCCCCAAAGATCGGTCGTGCCTATGCTACCCTATCCGGGGAGCTCCGTGGGCGCGGGCCTGAGGCGTGCGCCCACGGACGCCCGAAGGCGCTTAGAGGCCCAGGTAGGCAGCGGCGCTCTTGCCGGCGACACGGCCGTTGGTGAGGGCCATGCCGATGGAGTTGCCGGCCGCGGGGGTGCTGTAACCGGTGCCGTAACGGCCGCCGAGGTCAGCGCCGGCGCAGTAGAGGCCGGGGATGGGGTTGCCGTCGAGGTCCTCGACGTTGAGGTTCTTGTTCGCCATGACGCCGGACATGGTGACCATCGAGGGGCTGGAGCCGCCGCGGCCGCAGGAGCCGGAGAAGCCGTAGTAGAGCGGGCCCTCGATCGGGATCATGGCCTCGGCGGCCTTGCCGAACTCAGGATCGCAGGTGTAGGTGCCGTCCTGGCAGCCGTAGCACAGCTCGTTGTAGTGCTCGACGGCCGCGACAAAGCCCTCGACGTCCTCGATGCCCAGGCCAGCGGCCAGGTTCTCGAGGCTGTCGGCCTTGTAGATGCCGCCGCCCATGCGCTCGGCGGTGGTCATGCCGGTGATGGAGATCTGGCTGTTCACGGCGCCGGTCTCGATGTCGTACATCATATCCATGATGTACTCGGGACGGCCGAAGTTGGGGCCGGTGTGCTCGAGGCCGCACGCGGCGATGTGCTTGAGGTAGTCGCCGCCGATGATGCCGTAGCACTTGCCCGTCTTACGGGAGCACGCGTCGCCAGCAGCGGTGATGTTGCCCTCGTTGCAGAAGCGCTGCATGTTCTCGTCGAGCCACAGGTGGCAGTTGGCACCCCAGGTGCCGGAGGGGCCGCCGCCCAGGGACATGTGGCCGCGGGGCGAGGGGTCGACAAAGCCGCCGGCCCAGCAGAGCATCTTGACGCCCGAACCGTCGCCGGCGCACGCCATGCCGCCGCCGTTGAAGTCCTCCTTGAGGCCGCCGGTGCGCTCGTACTTCTCCTGGAGCTCGTTGAGCAGGGCCCAGCACATGTCGGCGTTCTGGATGTAGCCGCCGGCGCAGGAGATGACAGCCTTGCAGTTGAACTGGACGTAACGGTCGGCGTCGGCGTCGTACACGATGACGCCGGTCACGGTGCCGTCCTCAGCCTGAACGACCTTGTAGCCCTTGTAGCCCAGGAAGACCTGCGCGCCGAGGGTGTAGGCCTTGGCGAGGCACGCCATCTGGACGTTGCCGATGATCGAGGAGGCAGCGACGCCGCCGTGGCCCTCGCGGCCGTGGAAGTGGCCCATCATCTGGATGGTCGTGGCCCACGTCTTGGTGCCGGGCGCCTTGGGGTAGCCGGTGTGGTCGAGGCACTGGTTGCCGTTGTCGTAGAAGGAGGCGCAGGCGTCATAAAGGGCCTGGTAGCCGGCCTGATAGCCTTCCTCGGTGGTCTCGCAGTTGGGGTCGACGGCGAGCGAGGCCCAGTCGATGTCGGCGGTGAGCTCCTTCACCTTGTCGGCGTCGAACATGGCCTGGACGATGATCTTGCCGTTGCGGGTCACGTCGTAGGTGTAGAAGGACGAGTCGATGTCCTGCTCGTAGGTGGAGCCGGCGGTGTACTCGTTGCTGGTGAGGGCGAGGTCGGTGACGAGCTGGTTGTAGAGCTCGTGACGCTCGGAGTCCTCAACGGCCTCCTTCATGCAGTTGAGCATGTTGTCGAGGGTCTCGCCCGAGTTGTTGACGTAGGAGGCGACGATCTCCTGGCTCACGCGGCCGCCGGAGCGGGTCGTGAACTCGTTGATGACCTCACCGAGGTTGTACTCGGCGAAACCGGCGTTCTTGACGAAGTCGGCGTTCCAAGCAGCGGCATCCTCGCCGATGTACATGAGGTAGCTGCTCTTCTCGCACATGGCAACCTTGGCGCCAGCCTCGGCGCACGCGAGGGTCGCCTGGGTGCCGGAGTGGCCGCCGCCGATGACGACGACGTCGAAGTCGTTGATCTCCTCGGCGATCTCGACGTCCTCGGGGACGCCCAGCCAGTCGCCGGCGCCGGCGTAACCGAACGTACGGCCTTCAGCCGCAGCAGCCTCGCGGGCCGCGGGGACGTCCTTGGTGGCGCCACCCATGCCGCCGCCGGGGCCGCCCTGGCCACCGCCGCCGGGGCCACCCTGGCCGCCGCCTTCGCCGCCCTGGCCGCCCTCACCCTGGGGCGCGCCACCCTCGGCGCCCGCGGGGGCCTCCTCAGCGAGAGCCGAGGAAGCGGCAAGTGCCAGCGCCATGGCGCTGCCGGCTGCCACAAAGTTGCGGCGAGTCATCTTGGATGCACTCATGAAGAGCTCCTTATCCCGTAGATCCTACATTTGCTGCGTCCGGTCCCCTGCGACCCGCGGACCCGCGCGATGCGGCCCGCGGACAGCGTCCGGACTACTGCGAAGTGTACGTTTTCGCAGCTGCCAAAAGGGGTGAACCGGCTCTCGGAGCTCACGGAATTTGAGTACGGAGGGCGAGCGGCGTGCGCGAGGGGCGCGCGGGCGCTGGCGGGCGAGGAGAGCTGGCGGGCGAGGGGGTGCGGGGATGGGCGATGGGATGGGCGAGGGGATGGGCGAGGGGATGGGCACGCCCGGAGCCGTGGTCAGGCTGAGGGGTGGCGGCGGGCGCGCCATTTTGGGTCTTTTCGGATTTATGACCACTTTCGGGGGTATGTGAGTTAG
>CAYMHQ010000104.1:6130-9635 GCA_964390275.1 uncultured Coriobacteriaceae bacterium | reverse complement strand
TTGCGGTAAACTGTTCGAGCTCCTTTAATCGAGCTCCCTGCGGCGGAAGGCCCGCGCGACTCCCTTGCGCGTGCGCGGGCCTTCCGCCGTTCGTCTTTTCGAGAGAGGCAACATCCTCATGTCCCAACAGCCCTCGCAGCCATCCGCCGACTCGCTCGACCCTGCCGGCCAGCCCGACTCGCTCGACCCCGCCTGCCAGCCGGACCAGCCCGACTCGCTCGATCCCGCCGCCGACGCGTCTCCCCTCGACGACCCGTTCGCGCCCGGCGCGCTCGGGCGTCTCGTCCCGCTCCCCTGGTCCGCCTGGGACGGGGTCGCCGTCGACGAGAAGCCCGAGGGCGCGCCCGACGGCGAGGAGATATTCGAGCTGTTCTACGAGTGGGTCTCCGCGCGCGGAGTCGAGCTGTGGCCGCACCAGGAGGAGGCCCTCATGGACCTCATGGTGGGCGACCACGTCGTCCTCGGTACGCCCACCGGCTCGGGCAAGTCGCTCGTCGCCCTCGGCATGCACTTCATGGCCCTGTGCACCGGCCGCCGCTCGTACTACACGGCGCCCATCAAGGCCCTCGTGAGCGAGAAGTTCTTCGACCTGGTCGACCTGCTGGGACGCGAGAACGTGGGCATGATCACCGGCGACTCGAGCATCAACGCCGAGGCCCCGGTCATCTGCTGCACGGCCGAGATCCTCGCGAACGAGGCGCTGCGCGAGGGCGAGTGGGCCGACGTGGGCTGCGTCGCGATGGACGAGTTCCACTTCTTCGGCGACTCCGACCGCGGCTGGGCGTGGCAGGTCCCGCTCCTCACGCTGCCCCACACGCAGTTCCTCCTCATGAGCGCCACGCTCGGCGACATGGGCCAGATCGCCGAGAAGCTCAAGGAGAAGACCGGCGTCGCGGTCGACATGGTGACGGACGCGCCGCGCCCCGTGCCGCTGAGCTACGAGTACGTCGAGACGCCGCTCGAGGCCACGGTCGAGCTCGCGCTGCGCAAGGGGGAGGCGCCCCTCTACATCGTTCACTTCGCGCAGGACGCCGCCCTCGCGAGCGCCCAGGCGCTGGCGAGCTACGGGGTCGCCACCAAGGAGCAGCGCGACGCGGTGAAGGAGGCCATCAAGGGCACCCACTTCACCACCGCGTTCGGCAAGATGCTCCAGCGCCTGCTCGGCTGCGGCGTGGGCGTCCACCACGCCGGCATGCTGCCCCGCTACCGCCTCCTCGTCGAGAAGCTCGCCCAGCAGGGCCTGCTCCCGGTGATCTGCGGCACGGACACGCTCGGCGTGGGCATCAACGTCCCCATCCACACGGTCATCCTCACGCAGCTCACCAAGTTCGACGGGCGTCGCATGAGGCGCCTCAACGCGCGCGAGTTCCACCAGATCGCCGGGCGCGCGGGCCGTGCGGGCTTCGACACCGAGGGCATGGTGCTCTCCGAGGCGCCCGAGCACGACATCGAGAACGCGCAGGCGATGGTCAAGGCCGCCGGCGACCCCAAGAAGATCAAGAAGATCAAGAAGAAGCAGCCGCCCGAGGGGTTCGTCGGCTGGAACAGGCAGACGTTCGAGAAGCTGATCGAGGCGGTGCCCGAGACCCTCAAGCCGCGCCTCAAGGTGACCCATTCCATGGTCCTGGCCGAGGTCGTGCAGGGCGGCGACGCCCGTGCCCGCGTGCAGGGGATCATCGACGACTCCCTGCAGACGGACGAGGAGAAGGCCAAGCTCTCCGCCCGCGCCGACGAGGTGTTCGCGACGCTCATCGACGCCGGCGTCGTCGACCGGGAGGAGCGCGAGGACGGCGGTGTCTCGTACTCGACAACGGTCGACGTCCCCGACAACTTCGCCCTCGACCAGCCGCTCTCCCCGTTCCTGCTCGCCGCGCTCGAGCTGCTCGACCCCATGAGCGAGACGTATGCGCTCGACGTGGTCTCGATGGTCGAGGCGACGCTCGAGGACCCGCGCCAGATCCTGCGCGTCCAGGAGAAGCGGGAGCGTGAGCGCGCGATCGCCGAGATGAAGGCCGACGGCGTCGAGTACGAGGAGCGTCTCGAGAGGGTCGCCGAGGTCACGTACCCCAAGCCGCTCAAGGACCTGCTCGACGAGGCGTTCGCCGAGTACTGCCGCGCGGTCCCGTGGGCGAACGACTTCGCGCTCAGCCCCAAGTCGGTCCTGCGCGACATGCTCGAGACGGTTTCGGACTTCAAGACGTACGTCTCGGGCTACGGCCTGGCGCGCTCCGAGGGCACCCTGCTGCGCTATCTCTTCGACGCGTTCCGCGTGCTGAGCCGCACCGTGCCCCCCGACAAGTTCGACGAGCGCCTCACGGACATCGTCTCGTGGCTCGGCGTGGTGGTGCGCTCCGTCGACTCCAGCCTCATGGACGAGTGGGAGCGCGCCGGCTCGGTGCTCGAGGCCGCCCCGCCCCGCGGCGCCGACGAGGTGGTCGTCGACCGGCGCGGCCTCACGGTGCTCGTGCGGAACGCCCTGTTCAGGCGCGTCAAGCTGGCGGCGGCGGGCAACGTCAAGGAGCTCGGCGAGCTCGACGTCGAATGGGGCTGCGGCGCCCGCAGGTGGCAGGAGGCGCTCGACGCGTACTTCGAGGCGCACGAGGAGATCCTGCTCGACGGCGACGCCCGCTCCAACGCGTTCTTCTCGATCGACGAGTCCGAGGAGAGGACGAGGCACCGCTGGCGCGTGCACCAGATCTTCAGCGACCCCGAGGGCGACCGCGACTTTGGCATCATGGCCGAGGTCGACCTCGACGCGACGCAGGACGGCGGCGAGGTCGTGTTCGAGAACCTCCGCGTGGGCTTCATCGAGGAGCTCATGGGACGCTGAGACTGAGGCCGAGACCGAGACCGATGGCTGGCATGCGGCCGAGGGACGGCCGGCAGGCGGCGGCCGGTTGATGGCGAGAACGGCTGCCGCGCAGCGGCGGCAAACGGAAGCGGCGCGGCCCCTCGGGATTGCGAGGAGTCGCGCCGCTTGGTAAAAGGCCTGCTAGAACGTGCCGTCCGAGGTGGTGCCGGAGGCCGGGCAAGCCGACTGGGTCCGCCGCCTCGGGTCTCGGCCTAGACCAGGATGCCCTTGCAGTGGTCGACCGCGTGCTGGACGACCTCGGCGTTCCAGTCGGTGAACTTGCGCTTGCGGGCCACGAGCTCGCCCTCGACGAGCTCCTCGTAGTCGAGGATGATGCGGCGGAAGCGCTTGACCTCGGTCTCGCGGCCGAGCGACAGGCAGCTCTCCTTGGCCGCGTAGGGGACGATGGCCTGCTTGATGACCGGGTTGAACATGACCTCGATGCGGTCGTCGATGTTGCAGGCGATGATGGCCTTCGTGGAGCCGATCTGGTTGGCGGCGAGGCACGCGCAGTCGGACAGGGACTCGACGGTCTCCTTGAGGTCCTGGGCGACCTCGGCGTCCTCGACGGTGGCCGGCTCGGCGGGTTTCTGCAGGAACTCTTCGTCCTTGACAATCTCTTTGATCATCTGGCGTCCAATCACGATTCGTGGT
>CAYMHQ010000104.1:0-6030 GCA_964390275.1 uncultured Coriobacteriaceae bacterium | reverse complement strand
ATATTGCCGCGGGCGCGGCGAGGCGCACAATGCTTGGCGGTTTTTTTCGATGATGCTTCCGGGATTGCACAGGGTCCCATCGCGGGAACTCGCCTGCGAAACCGGGAGCGGAGAAACCTCTGGAGAACTCTTAAGTGAGTGCCGACGGTGCAAGGCTTTTCGCCGCGCGCGGGACCCCGTGGGGGCGCGACGTGCGGACGGGCCGAATCTCTCAGGCAAACGGACAGAGGCGGTTGGCGAACGAACGGCGGGACGGCAGACGCGCCTCCCTGCTCGTGCGCGAGCGTTTCCGCACCTCCCGAGGCTCTTCTCAAGGATAGAGATGCCGAGGAGGGCACCCGTGGACGCTTTGTACAACATCGTATGCACCATCAATTCCTACCTGTCAAACTATGTGCTGCTGGTCCTGCTCATCGGAGCGGGCCTCTTCTTCAGCATCCGCACCCGGTTCGTCCAGGTGCGCTGCTTCGGCGAGGCCGCGCGCTCGCTCTTTGGCGGGTTCAACCTCAACGGTGAGAAGAAGAAGGGCTCGATGAGCTCGTTCCAGGCGCTCGCCACCGCCGTCGCGGCGCAGGTGGGCACCGGCAACATCGTCGGCGCGAGCGGCGCGATCCTGCTCGGCGGCCCGGGCGCCATCTTCTGGATGTGGCTCATCGCGTTCCTGGGCATGTCGACCAACTACGCCGAGGCGGTCCTCGCGCAGAAGACCCGCGTGGTCGACGCCGACGGCACCGTGCACGGCGGCCCGGTCTACTACATCAAGACGGCGTTCAAGGGCAAGTTCGGCACCTTCCTCGCCGGGTTCTTCGCCGTCGCCATCATCCTGGCGCTCGGCTTCATGGGCTGCATGGTCCAGTCGAACTCCATCGCCTCGACCTGCAACACCGCCTTCGGCATCCCCACCTGGGTCATGGGCCTCATCGTGGTCGCCATCGCCGGCTTCGTGTTCATCGGCGGCGTGAGCCGCATCGCGTCGGTCACCGAGAAGCTCGTCCCCGCCATGGCGCTGCTCTACATCGTCGGCGGCATCGTCGTGCTCATCGCCAACGCGCCCCACGTCCCCGAGGCGTTCGCTCTGATCTTCACCTGCGCCTTCTCGCCTGAGGCGACGTTCGGCGGCATGACCGGCGGCATGATCGCGGCCATCACCCAGGGCGCCAAGCGCGGCCTGTTCTCCAACGAGGCCGGCATGGGCTCGACCCCGCACGCCCACGCGCTCGCCGACGTCAAGGACCCGCACGACCAGGGCATCATGGCCATGATGGGCGTCTTCATCGATACGATCATCGTCGTGAGCGTGACCGCGCTCGTCGTCATCACCGTCCTCTACACCGGCGACGGCGCGTTCGCCACGGGCGCCATCGAGGGCATCGACAAGACCAACATGGCCCAGCTCGCGTTCTCGAGCTTCATGGGCAACAGCATCGGCAGCGCGTTTGTGGCCATCTGCCTGCTGTTCTTCGCCTTCTCGACCATCATCGGCTGGAACCTCTTCGCCAAGATCAACGTCATCTACCTGTTCGGCAAGAAGGCCGTCCCCGCGTTCTCGGTCATCGCCCTCGTGTTCATCTTCCTGGGGTCGCTGCTCTCCAACGACCTCGTGTGGGAGCTCGCCGACCTGTTCAACCAGCTCATGGTCCTGCCCAACGTCATCGCGCTCGTCGCGCTCTCGGGCATGGTGGTCGCGTGCGTCAAGCATCACGACCAGGTGAAGGCCGAGGCGAAGCTCGAGGCTGCCAAGGCCGAGTAGCCGCCGAGGCTGCCGGGCGAGTCGCCGAGGGGTGGCCCCGCGTCCGGAACGCGCCTGGCTCACGTTCTGCTCGCGCTCGACTCACGTACGATACCTGCGGAAACGTTAAGGCCGCTGGCATCCTGGGATCTTCCGGGGTGCCGGCGGCCTTTTTGTCGTCCGCGCTGGCTACAACTTTCGTGACCGCTGTGCCTGTCGTGTCTGTCCCGTCCGCCGCGCCTGTCTCGTCAGCCTTACTTCGTCGCGACCTCCGCCGCGTCGGCGCCGGCGGCCCAGGCGAACGTGCAGATGCTCGCGAGCACGCCCACCGAGTCGTAGTAGGTCACGCCGCCGCCCACGCCCGGGAGCGCGTAGAGGCCGGGGATGACCTGCTGGTCCGTCCCGATGACGCGCGACGTGCCGTCGATCTTGAGGCCGCCGTAGCACATGCTGATGCCGGGGACGGCCGCGATCGCGTAGAAGGGCGCCGTGGTGAGCGCGACGGCCTTCTCGGCGTTCGACTTGGGGACGTCGAGCTCGGCCGCGGTGCCCGCCTCGCAGGCCTCGTTGTACTCTGCGATCGTGCGCAGGAGCGCGCCGGGGGCCACGCGGTACTTCGTCCAGAGCGCGTCGGCCAGACCCTCGAGGGTGTCGGCCTGGATGAGCTCGGCGCCGCTCTCGACCAGCACGTCGACCTTCTCCTTGCCGAGGCGCTTGGAGTTGCCGACAAAGCTGTCGCGGACGTTCTGGTCGAACACCACGTAGGAGCGGGCGAACTTCTGGCGCGCGGTGCTCTCGGACACGATGTTGTCGCGCTGGGTCTCGTCGTCGAAGCGCTTGCCCTCCTGGTTCACCACGCAGCAGGCGCTGCTCCAGCCCTGGATGTTCGACATGATGCCCTGCTGGCCGGCGAGCCACTCGACGTCGCCCACGTTGGCGTCCCACTCCTCGACCGTGGAGACGATGGTGTGCGGCCAGGGGAGATGATAGCCGTAGAACGTGCTCAGACCCTTGCTGAGCGCGGCCCCCGCCTGAAGGCCCATCTCCATGCCGTCGCCCACGTTGTGGGGATTGCCGCGGTTGGCGAGCTGGTCGGCGAAGACGCCCATGAAGACCTCCTTCTTCGCGTCGTCGCCCATGAAGCCGCCGCACGCGAGCACGACCGCGCCCGCCTTGTAGAACGCGTCGGCCCCGTCGACCGTCGCCTTGACGCCGGCGATCGCGCCGTTCTCGATGACGAGCTCCTTGGCGCGGGCGCCGTAGACGATGGTCGCGCCGGACTCCTCGAGGTACTGGGCGAACCAGTCGGCCATCGCCACGTTGCCGTCGGGCGCCCGCCGTCAGAGCCGCTGCTCGGAGGCGATGAGCTCGTCGAACTCCTGCCGGGAATGGACGCCGAACTTGCGGTAGATGTTCGTCGCGTGGCTGCGCACGGCGCTCGGCGAGATGAAGAGCCCCTCCCCGATGGCGGCCGTCGACTCGCCGCGCACCATCAGCAGGAACACACCCTGCTCGCGCGTGGAGAGCCCCCGCTCACGGGCGAGGGCGAGCAGGTCCTCCTCGGTCGTCGTCTTGCCCACGTCGCGCAGCGAGATCTGCTCGGAGAAGTGGCGCTCCTGAAAGAGGAACACCGTCGCGAGCGCCACGGCCACCACGGCGACCACGTCGAGCGCGAACCGCGACCCCATGGGCAGCAGCGCCGTCCCCACCGCCTCGCCCACCTGGGTGAACACGAGCGTGACGAGGCTCACCATCCCGCAGTAGAGCGCGGCGTTGCGCCCTGTGCGATGGCACGACGAGCACGCGACGACCATGCCGAGCAAGCAGTACGCCTCGTTCGCGGCGCTCATGAGGACCTGCGAGACGGCCGGCGCGCCCGAGACGAAGAACGCGATCGCGAGCCCCGCCAGCATGAAGACCGACGAGATGCGGTAGAGCACCGTGAGGTCGAACGACCGCATGAAGAGCGCCGCCGCCACGACGAGCGCCGCCGGGACCGCCATGCCGAGCTTCGACACGAGGGTCGCGTACCCGGTGGCGGTGATGCTGTCGCCCAGTCCGTACCCAAAGGCGAAGACGCCGAGCCACACGATGAGCCGCACCGAGACGCCCGAGAACGACGCCGCCTCGCGCGGGCCGGCGGGGGAGGACGGGCTTGCGGACGAGCTGGCGGAAGAGCCTGAGGGAGAGCCCGCCGCCAGCCTGCGATGCGCCGAGACAAGGGAAACTCCGCAGGTCAGGGCGCCAAGGCACGCAACGACGGCGCCCACGGTCCCGCTGGACCCGGCCATCGTGAGCCACGCGACAACGCTCACGAGGTACGACGCGGCGTAGGCGAACGTCATCGACTTGGCGGTGAGGCAGCCGTAGAGCTCCATCCACAGCAGGAAGAGTGCGCCGTACCCCGCGCCCGCGAACAGCCCGGACGCGTAGAGCAGCGGGGCGCATCCGAGCGCCAATCCGGCTCCCATGCCCGCGAGCCCCGCCAGCAAGGAGGCGCAGGCGACCGGCAGGCACGGTGTCTCGCTCACGACGGGGGAGCGCCGCGTGGACATGAGCGCCACGACCGCGAAGCCGAGAATCTCCCCAAGGTCGACGACCTGGTGCGCGGTGAGCGGCAGACCGGCGAGCGGCTCGGCCACGCGCGTGAGCGAGAGCGCCCACCCCAGGCAGGCGCGGCACAGTCCGAGGCCCAGAAAGACCAGGTAGATGCCCGTCTGCCTGCCAGCAAGGTCGAACAGCCTGTTCACGCGCGCCCAGAAGCCCACTTGCGACACCCACCTTGTCCGCCGGTTACGGAGGGAATCATACGCGTCCCGGCCGCGGCCTGTCGGTGAGAAAGGAGGCGGCGGGGGACGTATAACTCATAAAACTATCTACTCTGTCTGCCGCGGTTTGTCGTATCGTAGGGAACGTATGAATCGCCCGCTTTGGGCTCGAGCGACAAGGAGGAACTCACATGAACGTCAACGTCAACGACTACCTCGACCTGCTGTCCGCCCGCTACTCCGTCCGCAAGTTCACCGACGAGCAGCTGACCGATGACGAGCTGAACGCGCTGCTCAGCGCCGCGCAGCTCTCGCCCACGGCCAAGAACTACCAGCCGTTCCGCCTGTGCGTGGTGCAGGACGCCGAAGGCCTCGCCAAGGTCGACGAGGCGACGAGGTGCCGCTACGGCGCCCCCACGGTGATCATCGGCGCGTACGACAAGAAAGTCTCGGCGAAGGGGCTCGGGTTCGAGTCAGGCGACTTCGGCGACATCGACACCACGATCGTGCTCACCAACATGGCGAACGCCGCCACCGCCGCGGGTCTCGGGAGCTGCTGGGTGGGCGCCTACGACGCCCCGACCATCCGCCGCAACTTTAACGTGCCGGACGACTATGCGCTGGTAGACATGCTTATGGTGGGCCATCCCGCCGAAGGCTCCGAGCCCAGCCCGCGCCACGCCGAGTCGAAGGACCTCGACGTGCTGGTCGTGCGCGAGAGCTTCTAAAGGCGGAAGCGCCCGAGGTATGGCCCGGGGAGGCTTCGGGAAGCGTGAATGAGGCCTCGTCGAGGTGTTCTCGGCGGGGCCTCATTGGTGAAACGAGCGGGAGGGCGCCCGGGAAGGGCCGTCGGGAGGCGCACGGAGGGCAAACGGAGGGGCGCATAGGGGTGCCTGGGTCACCTTCACATCAACCGTTGAACGAGTTACATCAAATGCCGAACTATCACATCAAAAGGTAAAACAGTTACATCAAAGTTCGAAGTATTACATCAAACTTCGAAAGGTGTTTGGTTTGCGCGCCATAATTCGGCGGCGTTTTGGTCAAAAATCGGGTTTGTGGGGTCCTTCCGGAGTTGCGCGGCAGCCGTGCATAAGACCTAAAGTCGCGGACTGAGGGAAGTGCTCGATGAAACCCCAGGTCACTATGTACGTTGAATCTAATCGAGACCGCGCATCCTTCGAATTTGGACCCGCCCGCACCCCTCAGGTTCGCAAAACTGCGTTTCCGATGGGTCGTCTATAGACGTGGCGAGCCACCCTAAGCGGAAAATTGACCACAAAACCGGGAATTGTTTGCGCCGGCTGTGCACGGTGGAATTACGTATGCATCAGCTTGCATCAAACGCCTGCCTGATGCATTTCGACCGCTTTCCGGTGTCGCCGTAGCCCGGTGTCCGGTGGGTCGCCCGCCCTGCCCGCCCCGCATGCTGCCCCTCGCCCCTCGTTCGCCGCACAAAACCGCCCGCGCCCCGCCCGGCTGTCTGCCGGAACGGGGCGCGGGCGGTTCGGTCGTCCTTCTATGCTCGCCAGC
>CAYMHQ010000103.1:6290-9646 GCA_964390275.1 uncultured Coriobacteriaceae bacterium | reverse complement strand
GGAAGCGGAGACGAACGGCGGGAAGCAGTGAGGAGACCGGGCGGCCACCGGTGGTGTCCCCTGCCCCCAGCTGGGTGGTCAAAACAGCCGATTTTGCATGGGGGTCGGGCGGCGCGTGGTCAAAACGCCCGATTTTGCATGCCCTAAGCCGGCTTCACGTTCGTAAGGTTGGGCAGCGCAACGCATCTACCTGCACTTTCTTAGGAGCCTTCGATTCTGCGCCACCGTGACGGCCTGCAAATTCGGACTTTCTGGCCACCCCCACCGCTCGCCCCTCGCACGCCCCTCCCCCGCGCACGCAAAAAGGCGCCGGGGGACCTCTCCCCCGACGCCTTCGTTAGCCGCTTGCTGTCGCGAATCGCTCGTACCGCGAGCCTTCGTCCCTCGGACTTACTCCTCGGGCTCCTTGCAGCCAAAGCACTTCCAGCGGATGACCTGCACCAGCACCACGACCATGTAGATCATGCCCACGTAGCCCACGAACGGGTACAGGATGTTGATGAGGACCGAGAACTGAATCTGGCCGCCGAGCAGGAAGATGACCGCGAGCGCCACGAGCACGACGCGGTACTTCTGCGGCTCCTTCTCCTCCTTCACAAAGAGGTTCGCGACCGAGATCATCATGGGGACGATCGTGTTGTAGATCATGATGATGAGGATGACCGCGTAGATGCCGCCGATGATGGGGTTCATCTTGTTGGCGAACTCAAGGCCGGGGACCTCGAGCATGTACACGTCGGAGTAGGTGGAGAGCATGCCGAGGTTGAGCGCCAGAGCGCACAGACCCAGCAGCACGCCGCCGAGCAGGCCGCCCCACAGAGCTTCCTTCTTGGTCTTGGCCTGGGTGCCGACCTTCGAGATGAAGGGCACGCCGGCGACGATGTTGTGCGCCACGTAGTTCAGCGAGGTGACGATGATGATGACGAACATGGGGGCGGCGAAGTCAACGGCGCGCAGCACGTTGCCGGAGGCGTCGGCCTCGGCGACCATCGCGTCGGCGTTGGCGAGGTTGTCCCAGTTCATGATGGCGGTGACCAGGGAGACGCCCACGAGGAACAGGATGCAGATGGGCGCCGTGGAGCCGAGCAGCTTGGTGAGCTTGCTCAGGCCCAGCAGCGCGCTCGCGAGCGCGATGACCGCCATGATGGCGGAGCCCACGAACGACGGGATGCCGAAGTACTGCTCGAACATGGCGCCCGAGCCGGACGTCATGACGATGCCCACGAGGAAGCAGAACAGGACCGAGAAGACGTCCATGAACCAGCCGAAGTACTTGCCGCAGTAGTGGCGGAAGGCCGAGAACGACTGGGACTTCGCGAACTTGTAGCCGTAGTAGGCGACCGCGGCGCACATGAGCGCGAACAGCAG
Organism: uncultured Coriobacteriaceae bacterium; assembly: GCA_964390275.1. Classification (GTDB taxonomy): domain Bacteria; phylum Actinomycetota; class Coriobacteriia; order Coriobacteriales; family UMGS124; genus CAYMHQ01. The sequence continues at coordinate 8,278 of CAYMHQ010000103.1, read as the reverse complement.
CATCGTGAGGAGGGCGCCCCAGATGCCCGGGATGCCGTACGCGGTGAAGTACTGCATGACCTCCTGGCCCGACGCGAAGCCGGAGCCGACCAGCGTGCCCACCACGGCGCCGCCGATTTGCAGAATGCGACCGATGCTGGTCTTCTGCTCTTTCTCGGATGACTCGGCGATTTCCTCAGCCATAGCCATACCTCCTTTGTCCGTACGCGAGCCCATCCCCGGGCGAATGCCCCACGGTTGCGCACGGGGGCCCTCGCGTTTGGCCTCCCGACGCTCGGCAGCTGAAAACCTGCTTTCAGTTCCTGATGGGCGGGATTCTCACACCCGCTTGTTATCAAAACGTTACGGGTATACTGAATTTTTCCGCGGCCGGCGGCATCCCCGCGCAAGCGACACAAAAGGGACCCGGCCACCGCCGAGTCCCTTCGATGCTGCCGTTCTCTATGGGATGTCCCGCCGCAGGGACGCCGCGCCTACCAGCGGGTGCGCCGCCGTCGGGTGTCGGGACGCCTTACCAGCCGGCCTGGTTCACGAGCACGTCATCGGGGATGAGACCCTGCTCGTACTCGGTGATGGCCTGGTTGGCGATCGCGAAGCCGCGGCGCAGGTCGGCCTCGGGGATGTTGAGGGGCGGCTGGATGCGCAGGATGTTGTCGGCGACCGAGATCATGAGCAGGCCAAGCTCGTACGAGCGGTACACGATCTTGAACGTGCCCGTGGTGTCGGGCTCGAAGGTGCCGTCGTCGTGGCGCTTCACCACCGCCAGGCCGCGCGACATGCCCACGCCGCGGATGAAGCCGATGGTCTGGGGGTGCGCCGCCGCGGTCTCCTCGAGCAGCTGCTTCATGAGAGCCTCGTTGCGCCTCAGGATCCCCTGGAACTCCTCGCCCGAGTAGTAGTCGAACGCCGCGCAGCCGGCCGCGCACGCGATGGCGTTGCCGCCCAGCGTGAACAGGTGCGCGGGGGCGGGCAGGCTCTCCATGATTTCCTTGCGGCCCATGAACGCGCCGAGGGTCAGGCTCGCGCCCACCGACTTGCCCATGATGATGCCGTCGGGCACGATGCCGTCGAAGCACTCGATGCCGAACCAGTGGCCGTCGCGCCAGAACGCCTGCTGGACCTCCTCGGAGATGAAGAGGATCCCGTGCGCGCGGCAGAGGTCGTACAGCGCGTGCATGAACTTGTCGTTGGCGAGGTTCAGGCCGCCGTCGCCCTGGACGGGCTCGATGATGACCGCGGCGACCTCGCTGGCGGGCAGGTAGGTGTCGAACGCCTGCTGGATCTCCTTCACGTACCACTCCGGCTCCATGTCGGGGGCCTCCTGGCCGTAGAACGGGAAGTGGTAGATGTCGCCCATGAAGGGGCCCATCTTCTCGGACATGCGCGTGGTGACGCACGAGAGCGCGATGGAGCCGTAGGTGGAGCCGTGGTAGGCGTTGATGAACGTGATCACCTTGCGGCGCCCCGTGTAAGCGCGGGCGAACTTGACCGCCGCGTCGTTGCAGTCGCTGCCGCAGTTGCCAAAGGCGATGCGCACGTCCTCGGCGGGCAGGCCGGGATAGACCGAGCACAGGCGCTCGGCGTACTCGATGGTGGCGGGGCTGTAGGTGTACGCCTGCGTGTACTGCGTGCACTTGGCCAGCTGCTCCTGGATGCCCTGGGTGATGGCGGGGTTGCAGCTGCCCAGGTTGAGGGACGAGGCGCTCGTGAGGAAGTCGATGAACTCGTTGCCGTCGGAGTCGACCACGATGGCGTCCTTCGCATGGTCCACCGCCAGCGGGAAGTACGAGAGGTGCTGGCAGGGCGCGATCACCTTCTTGTCGCGCTCGACCCACTGCTTGCACGCGTCTTGCTTAATGGACATGGAGAGCTCCCATCTAGCCTCTAGCCGGTCGCCATGCGACCTTGGATTTGACGCGCCAGATTATAGTTCTAATCATTTTCCGTTGAGCAAAGCGAAACGTCTTCGACACAAAGCGGGCCGACGG
>CAYMHQ010000103.1:3681-6190 GCA_964390275.1 uncultured Coriobacteriaceae bacterium | reverse complement strand
CTCTCTCCCTTAGAGCAGCGGCTTCTTCCCGTTGGGCAGCACGGCCGGCTTCTTGGGCAGCCGCGCGTACACCGCCACGTCGTACACCGCGAACGCGAGCACGCCCGCTCCCATCACGTAGAACCACGGGTTGTTCTCGGGGGCGAAGTACGGGCTGACGAGCGACCACATGTTGCCCATCGGGTTGAACGACATGACGCACACGAGCACGAGCGTCACCACCAGCTGCCAGCACGAACCCACGCGCGTGCCGCGCTGGCGCCAGAAGAGGCCGGGCGCGCACACGATGATGACCTGCGTGAATATCCAGAACTTGAACATCGAGACGTCGCCCAGCTCGACGCGCAGGAAGTTCAGCGACACGAAGAAGATGAGGATCTGCGCGCAGATGACGAACACGGCGTGCCCGGGCGTGCAGTCGGGGCCCCACATCTCGAACCGCTCGACGGTCACGGTCTTGTACAGGCAGTAGATCTCGACGCCGACCCACACCGCCTCGCCAATGCAGCCGAGCATGAAGAACCAGAACCCGCCCACGGCGTTGTACGCGCTGAGGAACACCCAGATGCCCATAAAGTCGGCCGCGCAGTAGAACGTGTGCATCCACACCGGGTACGGGCCCGCGCCCTCGCGGTTCACGAGCAGCACCGAGTACACGTACACCATGAAGCCGAGGAAGAACGTGACGAGCGTGGTGAGCAGCGTCACTCCGAACGCGGGGTTCTCGGGGCTGAGGCTGTAGACGAAGTCCTGCAGGGTGAGGTCGACCCCGCTGGGATAGGTGGCGAACATGCCGTTCAGGATGTCCATGACGACGGTCCTTTCGAGTTGCTGAGAATTGGTGAACAGGGTGATGACGGAGGGTGTCTGGAAGCACCGGGGCGTCCAGGGCGCTCGCGAGACGCCGGGCGCCCTACGCTGCCTTCCCCTGGCCGGCGAGCTGCTGGTCCGTCTTCTGGTCCGCCTTCTCGCCTGCCTTCCGGTCGGTCTTCTGCGCGATGGCCTTCTGCAGATCGGCGGACTTGGGGAGCCTGTACACCTGCCAGACGGCGCGGGCGGCGCAGACGACGCAGACGAGGCCCACCATGTGGAACTGCCAGCAGGCCAGCGGCGGCACGAACGACGCGAACAGGCCGACGCCCGCCGGCGCGAACGTGAAGCACGTGCCCAGCAGCGTCGCCCACGCCAGGAACTTCGCGCCGCGCTTCACCTCGCCGTACTCGTCGTTGCGGCGGTGGACCATCAGCGCCAGCGTCACGTTCGTCGACATCATCAGGAACAGGCAGAACGGGTCGCCCACCACCTCGCGCAGGGCGACGAACAGGGCGAACCCAACCAGGTAGCCAATCAGGCCGCGCGTGAGGGCGTAGCGCACCGTGACCTCGCGCCCGCCCGTGAACCGCCCGAAGATCTCCTGCCGCTCGTAGCGCACCGCACGGTAGAACGTGTACAGCTCGATGAGCACGAACAGCATGCACGCGACGCACATGACGTCGTACATCCAGAACTTCACCTGGAAGAACCACATGGGGAGGCACACGAACGCGAACGTCACGTCATGGCCAAAGTACCAGCAGTGCTGCCAGAAGTAGAACGGGCAGGTGCCGTTCTTGACCTGCATCCACACGCTGCACAGGTACTGCGCGAAGCCGAAGCCGTACGTGACGATCGCCGCCGTCACGAACAGCGTGGGGTTGGCGTTGATGAGCGATATCCCCTGCTCGATGGTGTACACGGGAGCCCTCCTCCAGGTCGGGCCGGCGCCACGGCGGAGCCGGCAGGCATCATGCGGCAGCCGGCTCAGGGGGTCGGGTCGGCCGTTGTTTATACGCGTATAGTATTTCTTATTTCCTATACGCGTCAAGGATTATTTGAGCCTCATTTTTTGGTAGGATGGTCCCCGTTCGATTCGGGACGCCCCGGTCGGTTCGAGAGGAGTGAGGATGGCCCGCCCAAAGAACGAGGAGCTCAAGTCGAGGATCGTCGCCGTCGTCGAGCGGCAGTTCATGGCGCAGGGCTACCACGCCACCTCGTACCGCACCGTCGCGGAGGAATGCGGCATCAGCCGGCCGCTCGTGCAGTACCACTTCCCCAAGAAGGAGCAGCTCGCCGAGGCGTTCATGGCCAACCTGCTCGAGAAGTGCATGGCCGAGCTGGGGCTGGGCGAGGCCGACCTGCGCGGTGACTTCGCGGCGGTGAAGGCGGTCGGCGTGCGCTACTTCGAGAAGCTCGTCGCGAAGGAAGGGTCGCGGCGCTTCCTGCAGGACGTCCTCGAGAACCGCGACATGACCGAGGACATCCTGGCGTTCAACCTGGGCTGGGCGCTCGAGCACGTGGGCGCCGACGCCGCGAAGACCGCCGACCCGCGCGTGCAGCGCAGCATCGTCCTGCACATGGGCGGCTTCTACGAGCTCCTGTACTGGTCGCTGAAGCACGGCGAGCCCCTCAACATCGAGGGCGAGCTCGGTCTGGTGGTCGACTCGTTCGAGAGGGCGCTCGCGCAGGGGTA
>CAYMHQ010000103.1:2388-3581 GCA_964390275.1 uncultured Coriobacteriaceae bacterium | reverse complement strand
CGCGAATTGGACTATCATTCTCCACCATATGAGTCCGCACGGCGGCTCATCCCGTCGGCAGACCCGGCGACGGCGCAACAGCACGCAGCACGATAACGCGGGGCCCGCGGGCCTCCCTAGGGGCAGGAGATAGGCAGAAGTGAACCGCATCCTCATTCTCGGCGGCGGCCTGAGCGGCTATTACATCGCGCGCGGCCTCGAGGGCAAGCTCAGGGACGGCGAGGCCGAGGTCACGCTCGTGGACATGCGCTCCGCATGCGTCTACCAGCCCTTCCTCGCCGAGGTCGCCTCGGGCGCCATCGAGCCCCGTCACATCGAGACCCCCTTCGCCATGCACCTCAGGCGGACGCGGCTCGTGCGTGCCAAGGTCACCGGAATCGACACCGCCGCCAGGAGGGTCGAGGTCGCCGACGCGCACGGCAACGCGTCGACGCTCGAGTACGACACGCTCGTCGTGGCGCTGGGCGGCGTCACCCGCACCTTCCCCATCCCCGGAATCGCCGAGAACGCCGTGGGCCTCAAGGCGACCGAGGAGGCCGTCTACCTGCGCGACAACCTCATCCATAACCTAGGCTGCGCGGCCGGCCTGCCCAAGGGCTCCCCCGAGCGCGCCCGCCTCATGACGCTCGTGTGCGTGGGCGGCGGCTTCTCGGGCATGGAGGGGTTCGCCGAGCTCTACGACCTGGCGCGCAGGATCTGCAGGAGGGACCCCCGTCTCGACGAGTCCGAGCTCGGCTTCCACCTGATCGAGGCGACCGAGAAGGTCTTCCCCGAGCTCGACGCGAGGCAGTCGGGCCGCGCGGTCGCCCACCTGGAGCGGCTCGGCGCGCACGTCCACCTCAAGACCTGCGTGGAGAGCGCCGAGGGCGGCCTCGTGAGGACCTCCGACGGCGCGAGCTACGACGCCTCGCTCATCCTGTGGTGCGCCGGCACGATGGCGAACCCCGTGCTCAAAAGCACCGACCTGCCGCTCGAGCCCCGCGGCCGCGTCGTCTGCGGGGCCGACCTGCGCGTCCGCCGCGACGGCGAGGTGCTCGAAGGCGTGTTCGCCGTGGGCGACTGCGCCTGCGTGCCCGACCTCACCGGCCACGGCCTGCCCGACGGCTCCTGCGCCCCCACCGCCCAGCACTCCATGCGCCAGAGCAAGGTGCTCCTCAGGAACCTGCTGGCGTACCTTCGCGCCGGCGAGACGA
>CAYMHQ010000103.1:0-2288 GCA_964390275.1 uncultured Coriobacteriaceae bacterium | reverse complement strand
TGGGACATATGGGACGTGGCGGTCACCGTCATGATGCTGACCAGGATGATCATCTCGATGATCTGCTGCGTTATCACCGCCGCCAGCGCGTTGCCGGACGCCTGCACGACGCCCACGCGACCCCGCGCCTCGTCCTTGACCTGCAGCATGACCGCCGCGGCGAGCACCATGCGCATCTGCCTTCCCAGCCCGAAGATGCCGCCGAGGCCGCTCTTGCCCCTGAGGTACTTCTCGGCTTCCTCGAGCTCCGCCGCGACCTGGTCCGGTGTCTCGTCAGCGTCGACAAGGGCCGCCAGGATGGGGAGCTGCTCGGCGTCCATGCGCTCTTTCCTGTCCTTGAGCGCCTGACGAATCTCCCGGAAGCGCGCGCATCTCTCCTCGACCGGCATGCCGCCGCCCAGCGCCAGGACCATGCAGACGGACTGCAGCGCGTCCTTCGCCAGCGTGAAATGGTCGTCCTTCAGCGTCTCGTAGCACTTCTCGGCGTCGGCCAGGGTCGCCTCGATGTCCAGGCCCGACATGGCGAGCAGCGCCGCGACCGTGGTGTCCGCGCTGTCCGTGAGCAGGGGATGGCGCGCGTTCATCAGCGCCAGCACCTCCTGCGTGCGCCTCGCGACGTCGTCGAACCGTATCGAATCGGCATGGTCGGCCATGACCGAAGCCGCGAGCGCCTCGTACTCGCTGTGGAACACGCGCCCCTGCTTGAGCGCCCCGTACGCGCCGACGACCTTGTCGAGGTAGGCCTCCGGGTCCTTGGCGAGCGACATCTTGCACAGGAGCGCCACGTTGACGTTCCCGCGCAGGTTGTTGAACGCGCCCACCTTATCGCGCAGCAGCTCGCGGTTCCGCCTGATGTCGGCCTCGCTCGCCCGCGCGTCCTCGCCCGTGCATATGAGCGCCCCCAGGCTCGCGGCGTACTCGGAATCGAGCCGTGCGGAGTGGCGCACGGTCTTGAAGTTCTCGGCGAGGAGGTCGCACTTTGCCTGCAGCTTTGCATCCATGAGGAATCCCTTCTAACGCCAGCGGGTGCCGATACGCGCCGCCATATGCCGATGCACGCTGTCACGACACGCGGGGCAATTGTAGACCACTCCGGACGACGCGCGCCCGCACATACGCCACTCGCATCATCGCCGCCCGTATGGTATAACCTCCCGCATGAAAAACGAGCCGCAGAACATACTCAGGGTTGACGGTCGCTCGGACTTCCGCGCGTGGCTGCAGGAGAACGCCGCCGCCGAGGGCGAGTGCTGGGTGGTCGCCAAGCGCGGCAGGCCCGGCGACGACGGCCGCCTCTACTACCTCGACGCCGTCGAGGAGGCGCTCTGCTTTGGCTGGATCGACTCCACGAACGCCAAGGTCGAGGGCGTGACGATGCAGCGCTTCTCCCCGCGCCGAAAGGACGGCGCCTGGTCGGAGCTCAACAAGGAGCGGGTGCGGCGCCTCGAGCGGCTCGACCTCATGACCGACGCCGGCCGCGCCGTGCTGCCCGCCATGGGCCCGCGCTCGTTCAGGCTCGACCCCGACGTGGAGCAAGCGCTCAAGGACGCCCGCGCCTTCTCGAAGTTCAGGCAGTTTCCGGCGCTCTACCAGCGCGTTCGCGGATACAACGTCGCGTTCTACAAGAACCGGGACGAGGCGGTGTACTCCAGGTCGCTGGCGCGACTCGTCGACGAGACCAGGCGGGGCCGCATGTTCGGCGAGTGGAACGACTACGGCCGCCTGCTGGAGTAGGCGCGGGCGTTTGTGCCGGACGACAGGTGTGACGGCGAGGGGTAAAACGCATAGAAACGCATTCTGATGCAGTTTTATGAATGCATCGTTTCCCCGCATCCCGCGCGTACCGAGCAGTCTGGCGCCTTATGCTCATTTTTTCGAGAAGTGTATTGTGCTTCGGCTATAGAATCCGGCTCTGGGGCGGTTTGCATATCTCCCGCCCGGTCTCTCGACCCCGCAACACCCCCACATGTACGAGGAACCACAGGGTTTCATCGAGATCTCTCCCCTAGCGGTCGACTTTTGGGCCTATGCAAGACCAATCCACGGCCGCCGGGGAATACACTTCTGCGAATTTTGAGCAGCAGACGGCGAAGGTCTCGCCGGACAGGCGGATTCCTTTCGAAGTTTGATACATGGCTTGACCATCTTATGCATTTCAACCTGCATTTTATGCAAAACAGCCAAGTCGGGCCGTCGTCCGGCTCAAGCCCAGCTCGAACCCTCTCAAATTCTCCCCCAGAACAAAAAAGAGCCGGGGAAAACGTCCCCGGCACTTGGTAGCCCTCCGC
>CAYMHQ010000102.1:7826-9649 GCA_964390275.1 uncultured Coriobacteriaceae bacterium | reverse complement strand
GCCTCATCAAATGGTGCTATCTGCCAGTTTTTGTATGTTTTGGCCCATATCTATTTGCCAGTTTTTGTAAATCGAGGCCCTCTACCGCAGCGAATCTTCCTATATAGAAATCCTGTTTTCCGCCCGTCGGCAATCCCGCCCGCGCCTATCTCCACCGCCCCGTCGCCCCGCCGCCAGCTGTCTTCTGACTCTCCCCCGCGCTCTCCACCGCGTCGATGAGCTCGTCCTGGCTGTGGACACCCATCTTCGCGTAGATGCTGCGGCGGTGCGATATCGCCGTGCCTTGCGAGATGTCGAGGTTCTCGCAGACGCGGGAGAGGGTGTAGCCGCGCGCCAGCACCTGAAGGACCTCGCGCTCACGCGGCGTCAGGCCGAACTGCTCGGCGGCGGCTCGGCACCGCTTCGCCAGCGAATCGCCGCGGGAGTCGCCGCGCGACCCTCCGAACGCGCTGCGCGCCACGTTCGCATATGCCGCGGCAAGGTCCTCCCGGTCGAGAAAGAGCAGGTTGGTGGCTATGGCGCTCAGCACTATGCACGCAATGGCCTGAAGGTAGATGGCATAGATCCCGGAGAGAAAGTCCGAGGCCGTCACGCCGACGACCATAAGGCATCCGAGCCCCCCGCCAGCCGCGACACCGCCGCACATCATTCCCCACGACCGCACAAGTCCCCGGTGACGCCGGGCGGCGAGGTCGCAGGCGAGCAGCGGGGCAATCACCACGAACGCCGCCATTGCCGCATAGGTGAAGAAGAACGCGAAGTGCAGCGACTCCTCGGTGCCCGGGTTGAACGGGAAGAACGCGATGACCACAGGGAAGATGAGCAGCCTGTAGGCGAGGTGCTCCTTGCCCTCGGCGTGAGTGAGCTTGCCCAGCAAGAGAAAGCCGAGCGCGCAGAGCGTCCCGGGGACGAACGCCCATGCGATCCAGCCCTCGGCGCGGCCGAACTTCGTCAGGAGAAAGTTGTACGTCATGAGGGAGAACGCAGCCGCTAGCAGGGCGAACGAGACGGCGTGGCGCACATCGAGCGAGGTCGGGCCAGCCGGTCTGTCGCCGGCAAGTCCCGCATCGCCGAGGTCCCGCCCCACCGCAACGGACGCATCGCCCTGCGAGTCCGACGCCTCGCACCTGTCGACGCCCGCCGCGCAAACCGCGACGAAAAGCGCGCCTGAGACAACCGGGAGTAGGAATGACGCAACTCCCACCACCGGCGCGAGAGCGCCGCCGAACCCCGCTGCAACCGCCAGCGCGATGCAGACAAGCGCGCTCACAATTGGCCAGAGCGGCACGCTCCCCGCATCGCCGGCCGCGCCGGGACCCATCGGCAACGCCGCAATCAGCAGTATCCAGGCAGCTTGAACGCATGTTCCCCCGAGCACGGTCAGCGCGAGAGCCAGAACGCGGAACGCGCCGATCGAGGCTCCGGCAAACTCGTTGAGGCACAGGACCACAAAGCCGAGCGCCGCAAGTGCTATGCCGACAGCGCACAGGGGGAGACGCGCCCGAGAGGCGCGCGAAGGGCGCGCGACGCCCGAGAGCCCGAGGACAAGCCAGCCGAGCGCCGTCGCCAGACATGCCGGCAGAACACACTCGAAGAAGTTCGTCGTCGAGAAATCCCAGACCTCGTAAGCGTGGACCGTGCAGGCGACAGCGGCCTGCCAACCGGGCGCCATCGCGACGCCGACGGCGCATGCGATAGAGAGCGACGTCGCCACCGTCCGGGGCTCAGCCCACTTTGGCACAGCCTGCTTTGGCTCGGTCCCCGTGCTGTCGCGGCCCATGGCAGCCCCCTCTTTTGCCATTCGCTGAACGCGCCGGCAATAG
>CAYMHQ010000102.1:5738-7726 GCA_964390275.1 uncultured Coriobacteriaceae bacterium | reverse complement strand
ACACGCGAGTGCCATTGTGCCCCAACGCAACGCCGCTGGCAAACGGCAAAATCATCTGATTCAGAGTATGCGTTTTGCCAAGCAGTTCGTCCGCCTCATCCCTCTCGATTTCGCCCTCATTCGTCCCACGGGTTGGCCGTTTTTGGGCGCCGGCGTAGTCTCGACTGAGTGCACGGGCGGAGACGTGCGACCGACCATGCCGGCCGCAAGCGCCTCTGCACGGTGCACGTCCGAACAGGTGCCGGGTTCCGGACAAGAGGTCCGGGCCGGCAAATGGCTCAAGGAGGACAGCAACATGGAGAACGTCACGCGTAGGAATTTCCTTGCCGGTGCCGCCATGGCCGGGGCTGCGGCCGCCGCCACGAGCGTCGCGCACGCCGACGAGGCGGACACGAGCTGGCTCCCCGAAACGTGGGACTACGAGTGCGACTTCCTCGTCATCGGGTACGGCGGCGCAGGCCTGTGGGCCGCGCTGACCGCTGCCGACGAGGGCGGCGCCGAGGTCATCTGCCTCGAGAAGGCTCCCGTGCGCGGCGGCGGCAACACGTCCATCAACATGGGCGAGTTCACCTACACCGAGGACATCGAGGGCTGCACCAAGTACATCACCGGGTTCTCGCAGGGCATGATCTCCGAGACCATGGCCCATGCATGGGCCGAGGAGTGCGCCCGCGACTTCGAGTACGCCGAGAAGTGGGGCTGCTCGCCCGTCAAGCTCGACGGCTCCATGGCGTCCGGCTTCACCAAGAACTGCGAGTACCCCGAGTACGACGTCGACAACGCCATGCGCATCGCCCGCCTCTCCGACCAGGGCAACAGCTCCGAAGGCTGGGCGATCCTCGACAAGGCGCGCGAGGACCTCGGCGCGCAGGTCATCTTCAGCTGCCATGACGAGACCCTCATCCAGAACCCGCAGACCAAGGAGATCGTGGGCTGCTACACCCTCATCGGCGACGACGAGACCCCCAAGGCGGTCAAGGCCCGCAAGGGCACGCTGCTCTCCACCGGCGGCTTCGAGTTCAACGAGGAGATGCACCGTCAGTACCTCAAGCTGTATCCCTGCCGCGGCTTCTACGGCTGGCCCTTCAACGAGGGCGACGGCCACCGCATGGCGCTCGAGGTCGGCGGCGTGATGCGCAACATGGGGCAGCTCATCGGCTCCACCACGCCCAACTTCCCGAACAACGACTACAAGTACGGCATCTCCTGCTCGCCCAAGGGCAACGCCTACATCAACGTCGACCGCACCGGCAAGCGCTTCATGAGCGAGACCGGCGGCTTCGACCCGCACAACGGCTGGCACCCCTACGTCTTCTTTGACGACTCCATCTGCGACTTCTCGCGCGTTCCCACCTGGACGATCTTCGACGCCAACGGCATGACCGGCCGCCTTGGCCCGCTCGCCGACTCCAGCACCATGTCGATGTACTGCAAGGGCCTGCCGGCCGAGTGCGGCGCGTACGGCGGCTGGAGCGAGGACAACTCCAAGGAGCTCGAGCTCGGCTGGATCAAGAAGGGCGACACCCTCGAGGAGCTCGTCGCCGACATGGCCAACCCCGACGCCTACGTCGACGACAAGATGGACGTCGAGACCCTGAGGGCCGCCATCGAGCACTGGAACGAGATGTGCGCCGCCGGCGAGGACACCGACTTCGGTCGCGACGCCTCCACCATGGAGCCCATCGCCACCCCGCCGTACTACGCGATCGCCAACTACCCCGGCGGCTGCACCACCCTCGGCGGCCCCCTCAAGAACGAGCACGCCCAGCTGCTCGACGGCAAGGGCGAGGTCATCCCGAGGCTCTACGCCGCCGGCTCCATCTCCAACTTCCAGGAGCACACCTACGGCATCTCCGGCGGCGGCAACGCCGAGAACATGGTCTGGGGCCGCATCGCCGCTCGTCACGCCTGCGCCCTCGAGCCTTGGGACGCCGAGTAGAGCCTACGGCCGAGCGATGCCTGTAAGCGAGTAATGCTCGCGAGCAAAA
>CAYMHQ010000102.1:2355-5638 GCA_964390275.1 uncultured Coriobacteriaceae bacterium | reverse complement strand
GGCAAGCACTTTTGCGGCGCAGCATGAGCGCCCCGGTCGCCAAGATGGTTCGGCGACCGGGGCGCTTTCCGTCTGCGACGCTTACGCACCACCAGCAGCATGGACAGCTCCCTTTGCGGCTCTCCCTACGCCACAAAACTGCGGATATCCGCAAAAATTTTGTCTAGCGGCGCCGGGCGTACGACATCGGGGCACCGGCGGGAACCGACCGCGCGGGCCGACCCGCTGCGGGTGATGCGCGGCGGGAACGAAGGTGCTACCTTGATAGTGGAAACCGTCCGAGCAGTGGCCGTCGCACAGTGGCCACCGCCGGAGCGGCCCTCCGCAATCGCTCGGTAAGGAGGTCCCCATGGAACCCACCACGTCCGGAACCAGCCTCGATTCCTCGATGAACAACCTGGCAGACACCTCGCCCGATACCCCGCCGGAAGCTTCGCCCGACACCTCGGATACCCACAAGGCGCTGGCCACCGCGGACATCATCATGGCGGTCTTTGGCGTCGCGGGAGCCATCTCGCTGCTGAGGGACGGCTCGTTCCAGGGCTTCACCGCGACAGCGCAGACCATCACCGCAACCACCATGCTGGTTGCGACGGCGACGCTGCTGCTCGCCGGAATCCTGCTGCATGCGCGCTGCGGGAGGCTCGGCGCGACGTGCTCGGGCGCGTGCCTCGGCGCGACGGCGTGCTTCGTGATCGCCCAAATCACGACGTACGGCGGGCTCGGGCCGTGGTACGCGGTCGTCTCCTGCGTCCTAGCGGCGCTCGCTGCGCTGACAGTGCGAGCCTCGTTCCGGGTCGCGCTCGAGAGGTCGCGCCCATCGCGCCACCGTCCTACGACATAAAACTGCGGCTATCCGCAAAAATTTCGTCTAGTGGCGGCGCAATCCTGCCGGCGCTTGCACAGGCGTCGTGGGGGGGTACCATGGGCGCGCATCTGAGAACGGCTCGCCAGCCCTGCCGGCCGGCGGCCCCAGCAGTCTCCGAGGAGGACGCGATGAACTTCACGAACGCCATCAAGGTCACGTCGGGCGAGATCTCGGCAAAGGGAATCGCCCTGGTACGCGCGGCGACGGACCTCTCGATCGCCGACATCAAGGGACGCGTCGAGACGGGCGAGTACCTCATCGTGGCCGACCTCTCCGACGACAAGTCGCTCAGGACGATGATCAACCTGGCGAAGAAGCTCGGCGCCGCAGGCATCGAGACGCAGCTCTACCAGGCAGATCGGCCCGTGACCCTGGAGTTCATGCGCAACGTGCTGGGCTCCCACAGGGCAACCGCGCGCGAGCTCGGCCTCGACGACTAGCGGCTCGCCCGCCCGCGCCGCTCGCGCCGCCGGGCACCCCGCAAGCATTCGCCCGCACCGCTCCCCTTCCTCGCCCACGCACCAAAAGCGCCCCCGCACGCCGTCGGTTCCAGCGTGCGGGGGCGCATGTCTTCCCGGCTCAGCAGGCGGAATCGCCCGCCCGTCTTCCCAGCTCAGCAGGCTTTTCTCGGTCGCGCTACGCGGTCACGCCGGCGTACGCGCAGGCCTCGTTCGCCGCGATGTAGCCGGAGTCGATGCAGAGGCCGTAGCAGAAGCCGGGGACGTCGTAGTAGGGCGAGTAGTAGAGGCTGCCCGCGTCGGTGCCCACGGCGTAGAGGCCCTCGATGGGATGGTTGTCGATGTCGCAGGCGCGGCACTGGTCGTCGATGCGAACGCCGCCAAAGGTGCTCCAGGCGCTCGGCTCGTTCTCGGTCACATAGAACGGGCCGGTCTCGACGGGCGTGAGGTACCAGGGGTTAGCGCCGAACTGCGGGTCCTCGCCGGCCGCGCAGTACTCGTTGTACTTGGCGACGGTCTCGACCAGGTTGGGCAGGCCCACCATCTCGGCCAGCTCCTCGATGGTGTCGGCCTTCCAGCACCAGCCCTCGGCGATGCCCTCCTCGATGTCGGCGGGCAGGTTGTCGAGGATGCGGTCCTTGAAGTAGTTGCCGATGAACCAGTTCTCGGAGGTCGCGCCGCGGGCGGTCATGTAGTTGTAGAGGCCCTCGGTGGTCATGGCGTCGACGTAGGCCTGGTCCACAACGGCGTACCAGGGGGAGTTCTTGAGCGTCTGCTCCGAGCCGTAGCTCATGGGATAGTCGCACAGCAAACCCTCGTTGATGAAGCGCTTGCCCTCGGCGTCGACGAGCAGGTTGCCGTAGTAGCCGAACTTGAAGGCGTAGTTCTGGTCATATTTGTCCTGCTTGGCGGGGCGGCTCGCCTTGGAGTTGGTGCCGCCGTACTCGCACGGGCAGTAGCCGAACGTCTTCTCGAGCGCGGCGCCCGCGGCTTCGGCCGCCAGGATGCCGCCGCCGGTGCACAGGGACTCGCCGCCCTTGGCGACGTTGAGCTTGCGGGTCTTGAGGAAGCGCTCCTGCAGGTCGCGGTTGCCCAGGTAGCCGCCCGTGGCCAGGATGACCGCACCGGCGTTGATCTGGATGACGCTGCCGTCCTCGGCGGTGGCCAGGATGCCGCACACCTTGTCGCCGTCCTTCACCAGGCTGGTGAGCTCGGTGGACCAGCGAACCTCGACGCCGTTCTCGTCGAGCGCGTTCTGCCACAGGGTGAAGCGGTCCTCGAGGGCGGTGGTGATGAGGTGGAAGCCGCCCTTCTCGTCGATGAACGGGGTCTCGAAGCGGAAGTTGGCCTCGCGGAACTCGTAGCCGATGCCCTCGAGCTTGGCGACGGCCTCCTTGGACGCCTCGAGGCACTTGCGGTCGAGCGAGGGGTTGGGCGTCCAGTGCGTGTAGTTCATGATGTGGTAGAAGACCTCGTCGACGGTGAGCGTCGTGCCGCCCTCGCGGTTGTGGAGGACGTCGGTGTCGACGGCGAACGGGCCGGAGACGTAGAGGCCGTTGGGAGCGGTGATGTCGGCGCCCTTCTCGACGGTGATGACCTTGGCGCCGTTCTGAGCAGCGGTGATGGAAGCCATGAAGCCCGACGCGCCGCAGCCGCAGACCACGACGTCGCACTCGAGCACCTCGGAGGGCTCGACAGCGACCTCGGCGGCGGCCTCGGCCTCGGCGGCGCTCGCGACGACGGCGCCCGCGGTGGCGGCCATGCCGGCGGCGACGGCGGCGCCCGCGACGAACGAACGACGGTTCATGCTGGTATCCATGCTGAAACCTGCTTTCCCCCGTGAGCGGCCCCGCGCTTCCCGGCCCCTGCCGGGGCGGTCATCCGCTCGGACTGCCCCGCACCGTAATCCCTCGAGCCGGTCGAAGGTCAAGCGGGAATTTGGGACAGCCCGGCTGCG
>CAYMHQ010000102.1:0-2255 GCA_964390275.1 uncultured Coriobacteriaceae bacterium | reverse complement strand
AGGTAGAGGGTCTCGACGTCGCTCCCCCTGCCGTCGAGGTTGAGGAAGGCGGGGATGAGCAGGGCGTCGCCGCGCACCCGGTAGCCGTGCGCCTCGAGGTACGCGAACACCGGCGCGTAGCTCTCGCGGTGCAGGCTCTCGGCACGCGTCAGGACACGGCGCGTGAGCAGGCATTTCCCCAGCACGAGGCGCTTGACGTGCGGCATGTCGTCGGGGTGGATGCGCCAGCCCTCGCTCGCCCTGAAGCCGTTGGCGTAGTTGGGGCTCACCACGGGCCCCGAGCCGAGCAGGTCGGCCATGGGGAGGATCCGGATGCAGTACGTCGCGAACAGCATCTCGTAAAAATGGGCGAGGACCTGGGCGTTCTCCTTCGAGACAGAGAAATCGGGGCCGTGGGACGCCTCGACGTAGAGCCAGTCCTCCATGTCGACGACCTCGAACCCTGAACCCTCTGGAAGGTTTGCCGGGTCGGGCGTGTCGAGCAGGTCGAGCGCCCTCTCGACGCTCTCCATGCGATACCGTACCAGCTCGGCCTGGCGGCGCAGGTCCTTGTGGAGGTCGACGAGCGAGCGGCGGAACTCGTCGCAGCACTGGCGGGAGTCGACCATCTCGATGGCTTGGTCGACGGAGAACCCGTATTTAAGCAGCATGCGGAAGGCGTTGGCGCGGAAGGCGTCGTGCGCGGTGAACCAGCGGTAGCCGTTCTCCTCCCTCGCGCCGCCGAACAGGCCTTCCTTCTCGTAGAAGCGCACGCGCGACGGCGTCATGCCCGTCATCTCGGCGAACTCCCCGATGCGGAACCGGCGCGGCGAGTATTCGCGCTCGTAGATAAGCTCGTAGTCGGGTTCGCCGCCAGACTCGTCGCCGGACGCCGTCGCACCGCCGCGCATACCTGTGCCGTAATCGTCGTGGTCCCCCATGGGCAATCACCCTTTCCGCCATTCGAGAAGTATAGCGCGACGGAGGGGTCAGCGGAGGGGGATGGGCCGGAGAAGAGTTGCGGGAGCGGCGCTCGGCGCTGCGTGCCTTTCGTTTGCAACGATTCGCGCGGTTTTCGGCTTTTCGTTGCAACGATTATGCAACGCAAATATTTCTCGTTGCACTTTCGTCTCAGAAGTGCAACGATACGGCCACGCGAAGCGATACGGGACGCACCGAAACGTACCGAAAGCTCACCGACACCGTGGAAAGGACCGCTCATGCGCGAAACGACCGACCTCGAGTTCAAGCGAGAGGTCTCGAAAAGCTACCTGAAAACGGTGAGCGCGTTTGCCAATTATGGGACGGGAAGGATTCTCTTCGGCGTGGACGACGACGGGGCAGTCATGGGCCTCGACGACCCCGAAGGCGACTGTCTCAGAATCGAAGCCGCAATCAACGACAACCTCAAGCCCGTCCCCAAGTTCCGGCTCGACGTTGACAACGAGAACAAAACAGTCTGTCTCACCGTGTTCGACAGTCCGGCGAAGCCCTACCTCTACGACGGCAAGGCCTTTCGCCGCGCGGACTCCTCCACCGTCGCGGTGAGTCGGCTCGAGCACAACAGGCTGACCCTTCTTGGCGCGAACACAAGCTTCGACGCGCTCGAATCCGTCGAGCAGGACCTCACCTTCCACCTGCTCGAGGCACGCCTCATCGAGAAGACGGGCATCACCCAGCTCGACGGCAACGGCCTCATCTCGCTCGAGCTCCGCTCGCCCGCCGGCGTGTTCAACAACGCCGCCGCGCTGCTCGCCGACGAGAACGGCTTCCCCGGGACGGACCTCGCGCGGTTCGGCGACAGCATCAGCGTCATCCTCACCAGGCGGACCTTCTCCGGCGTCTCGCTGCTCGCCCAGCTCGACGGCGCCATGGGAATGTTCGACGAGTACTACGCCTACGAGGAGGTCGTCGGGGAGAGCCGGGTGAAGCGCGAGCTGATCCCCCGCGAGGCGTTTCGCGAAGCGATTGCGAACGCGCTGGTACATCGCGCGTGGGACGTGAGGGGGAACACCAAGGTGAGCATGTTCGCCGACCGCATCGAGGTCACGTCGCCCGGCGGCCTGCCCGACGGCGTCACCGAGGAGGAGTACCGGGCCGGCGGTCCCTCGGTCGCGCGCAACCCCATCGTCGCGAACGTCTTCTTCAGGCTCGGCTACATCGAGCGGTTCGGCACGGGCATCCCCCGCATCATCGAAGCGTATTCGGCCGCCGACGTCTCCCCGCGCTTCGAAGTCCGGCCGGCGTCGGTGACCGTCATCCTGCCCGTGGTGAAC
>CAYMHQ010000101.1:1473-9676 GCA_964390275.1 uncultured Coriobacteriaceae bacterium | reverse complement strand
GCCGGCATCCACAAAACCGTCAGGCGAACGCCGCAGGGTCAACAAATCTCGCGGCTGCGGGGTGCGATTCCAGCGGGGCGCCCATGCCCGACCGCGCCCACTGCCCCCCCTGCTGCCCCCTGCTGCCCCCGCACCCGCCCGGCGCCCGGTCGCGCCGCCTCTGGGCGCCGGGCGGGCGTCACGCCGCCGACGCCTGCCGTCCGCCGGCGAAGGCACCGGCCGCAACGTTGACCAGGACAGGTAGCGGGCATAAACTTCGAGTGTTTGTGAAGCATCCGGGACGGCGGTTTCGAATCGGGGGGCGGCGACGTGAGCGAAGACGGCGAGGGCAAGAAGACGACGAGAGACGCGATTGTCGCCGCGACGATCACACTGATGCACGACCACAGCTCCGAGGACATACGGGTGAAGGACATCATCGCCCAAGCGGGCATCGCGCGGTCCCTGTTCTACTACCACTTCGAATCGGTCGGCGACGTCGTCGACTCGATGATCACAGATTTCGCCGACGGCTTCGCCGACACGCTGACCAACTCGTTCCCGCAGGTCCCGCACGAGGCCACCCTTCATGTGGAGCAGATGCACAACGAGATTATGGCCTCCTTCAACTATATCTTCGACCGGCGCGACCTCTACGCGGCTCTCTCGGCAGACATCTACGCTGGCCACACGTTCCGGAGCCGCATGCGACGCCAGATGATTGACGCCTACGAACAGTGCGACTTCATCTTCACTGACAGGCTCGGCCGTCGCTGCATGCTCGCGCGCCGCGAGACCGAGTACTACATCGAGTCCATCGTGGGCCGCCACCTGGGCGTGATCGAGTGCTGGGCGAACCGCCGGTTCGCCGAGACACCCGAGGAGATCTTCAACATGGAGACGGTACTCGACCGCCTGTTCTACGCCCCACAGGTAGTGCGCCGACAGCGCTACGCGGACTACGGCGTCATCTACACCGCGAAATGGGAGGACCTCGCCTAGCACGGCGGCGTCCGGCAGCCCCATCCGGCGGCCCCCATCCAACGCCGCCCGGCAGCCCTCACCCGGCGGCGCTTCGCCCAACCGCGGGCGTCCCTCGTGTTTGGACGTTTTCGCCCCAAACGTCCCAATAGTCCCGTTCCGCCCGGGGAGCAGGCACGCCATGCACCGCCAACCGGACGTTTTACCCCACTGAACAGCCCGAATACGACCAATCGACCGGCGCCGCGCGACCGTGCGCCGCGCGGCGCCGGCCCATCCGCACCCCTGCGCCACGACCAGTCACAATCGCCCTCCGTGACCTAGGGGCGGGACGGCGGCGCTTCATAGAATCCAACTTGCAAGGCACCCGGCGACAGGCGCCCGGGTGCTCCGAGAAGGAAGGAACTGCCTATGAAGCGCGACGATCGACTGGCACCCTACTACCGCTGGGAATTCCGCGACGATCCCCGCTGGGCCTGGCCTGGCTATGTTGCGGACACCTGGGTCTCGCCTGGTTGCATGGACGGCAACCACGAGGTCCTCGAGCCGGGCCTGCCCGAGGACGAGGTCGAGGAGGCCCAGATGGTCTACACGATGGGCCTGGCCTCGGTGTGCGACGCCCTGAAGAAGGAGACCGACGAGACGAACGGCAGCTGGCTCGACCTTGAGGCCGGCCCCTGCCCCGAAGAACCGGACGGCCCGAAGGTGGCGCTGCACATCCGCGTGCCCAAGGGATATGACGAGGGCGACGACCTGCCCGTCCTGTTCTACATCTTCGGCGCCGGGTTCATCTTCGACCCACAGACGTTCGACCGCAACATCATCGACCTCTCCGACGACCTCCACTGCATCGTGGTCGCCCCTAACTACCGCCGCCATCCCATCTACAAGTTCCCCGACAACATCAACGACCTGCACGCGGCCTACCAGTGGGTGGTCGACCACGGCCGCGAGCACCACATGGACACGAGCCGCATCGTGCTGAACGGCGAGAGCGCGGGCGGCTGGTACTCCATCTCCCTGGCGCACCGTCTCAAGCGCTACGGACTGCGCCCCCGCGGCGTGGTCGCCATCGCGCCCGTCATCGAGGACCGCGGTAACGGCTCCTCCTGCCGTTATGACTTCAACGCGACGGGCCTCGACTACGAGGCGTGCATGCGCGTGTTCAACAGCTATCTGGGCACAGGGAAGATGGGCTGCGGGGCGCTCTCGCCCGAGGCGATTCCCAACCACGCCACCGTCGAGGACATGGCGGGGATGCCTCCCATGGTCATCCATGCCATGGAAAGCGACCCTATGCGCGACGGCGGGGTCGAATACGCCCAGAAGCTGCTCGACGCCGGCGTGTTCTGCAGCCTGCACGTGTGGGGCGGCGTCGCCCACGGGACCTTTAGCGCCATGGGCATCAAGGACATCGACGACCCGCTCATGAAGCGCCACTACCAGGAGAAGCTTCAGGACATCCAGGCGTTCTTCGACCACGACTTCGACCGCTCGTGGCGCTTCGAGGGCTAAGGAGAAACATGACCAGCAAAGAGAAGTACTCGATCCTCACCATCAACTTTGGGTCGACGTCCACCAAGATCGCCCTGTTCGAGAACGAGGAATGCCTGGTTCGCGACAGCATCACGCATCCTGTCGAGGCCATCAAGAACGCCCCCACCTACTTCGACCAGTACGACTTTCGCATGCAGGCCATCCGCGAGTGGCTCGCGGCCAACGGCGTGTCCCTCGCCGACCTCGACGCGGTGTGTGCGCGCGGCGGCCACACCGAGCCCACGCCCGGCGGCACCTGGCGCGTGAACGAGGACATGGTGAAGGAGAACAGGCTGGGCCACTGGGGCCACCACCCCTGCAACCTGGGGCCGCTCTGCGCGCTCGAGCTGTGCAAGGAGACGGACCACGCGATCCCTCTGACGGTGGACACGCCCACCACCGACGAGATGGACCCCATCGCACGCTATTCCGGCGTGCCGGGCATGGACCGGCGCCCGAACGTGCAGGTGCTCAACATCAAGGCGATGTCGAAGTACTACGCCGAGCAGCAGGGACGCCCCTTCGAGGAGATGCGCCTGGTCACCGTCATGCTCGGCGGCGGCGTGGGCGTGGTCGCCATCCGCGACGGGCGCATGGTCGACGGCCCCGACTCCATCGAGGGCGAGGGCCCGTTCTGCAACATGCGCAGCGGTTACGTGGACGCGGGGCAGATCATCAAGGCCTGCTTCTCGGGCGAGCGCGACTACGACGGGATGATCCACCTCATCAACGGCGAGTCGGGACTCATCGGCTACCTGGGCACCACCGACATCCGCAAGATCACGGCGGACATCGAGGCGGGCGACGAGAAGTCGCGCGAGGTCATCGAGGCCATGTGCTACCAGACGGCCAAAGAGATCGGCGGTCTCGCCGCGGCGGTGTTCGAGGGACGCGTCGACGCCATCCTGCTCATCGGGGGCATGGCGAACGCGAAGTTCATCGTCGACGAGATCACCCGCAGGGTCGCGTCCATCGCACCGGTCGTGGTCCTTCCCGGCGAGCGGGAGATGGAGGCGCTCGCTCAGGGCGCCTACGAGGGTCTGACGGGCGTGCGGCCCATCCAAGAGTTCGTGCCCGTCGAGCTCGCGCGCTACGAGTAGCGCGACAACCCCGCGAGCTGCGAGAACGCAGACAGCGCAGACAGTGCAGACAACAGACAACGAATAACGGAGAGGAGAGTCACATGGGACTCATCGAGATGCTCGAACCCAAAGCCCGCGCCGCCTGCCCCACCATCGTGTTCCCCGAGGGCGACGACCCGGCGATCGTGGAAGGCGCCGCCATCTGCCGCGACAGAGGTGTGTGCAGGCCGGTCGTGCTCGCGCGCAACGGCAAGGTCGCGTCGGAGGGCGTCGACATGCAGGGCGTCGAGGTGATCTACCCCGACGAGATGGCCGCGACGAAGGAGCGGTACGCGACGTTCTACGAGGAGCGCGAGGGATTCCCCGCAGAGGCGATCGTGCCTATGCTCGACGACCCGCTCGACTACGCGCTCATGATGGTGGCGGCGGGCGACGCCGACGGCATGGTGGGCGGGCACATCTACGACTCCGACGAGGTGATCACCAAAGGTCAGCTCTACATAGGCCTCGCCGAGGGCGTCGAGATGCCGAGCAGCTTCAACATCGAGGAGGTGCCCGGCTGGAACGGCGGCGAGGCGATGGGCGGCGAGGGCGAACTGACCGTGTTCGCCGACGTGGTCCTTGTGCCCCAGCCCACCGCCGAGCAGCTCGCGGGCATCGCAATCAACACCGCGCACGCCGTGCGAAAGCTGCTCGGCTGGGAGCCGCGCGTGGCGATGCTGTCGTTCTCCACCACGGGCAGCGCCCATCACGCCGACGTGGACAAGGTGGTCGAGGCGACGCGCATCGTCCGCGAGCGTGAGCCCGAGCTCACCGTGGGGGGCGAGCTGCAGCTCGACGCGGCGATCATCCCCCGGGTGTCGGCCAAGAAGGTACGCGGCGAGAACACGCTGGGCGGTCGCGCGAACATCCTCGTCTTCCCCGACCTCGACGCCGGCAACATCGGCTGCAAGCTCGTGCAGCTCTACGCGCACGCCAACATGTTCGGCGCGATCCTCTGCGGGTTCAAGAGCCCGTTCATCGACCTGTCGCGCAGCATGAGCGTGACCGACATCGTGGGGGCCGCCGTCATCGTCGCCGCCCAGTGCTAGCCCGGCGCCGCCGCCTCACGCAAACCCCCTTGTAAACAATGTGGCATACCGCCGCGAGACCCAGAAGGAACCGATATGGAGAACCAAGAGTTGAAAGACACCGTCGTGGCCGTCGCGGCCAAGGCGTGCAACGCCGACCCCGCCGCTGTGACCATGGAGACGCGCTGGCGCGAGGACCTCAATATGAAGTCAGTTTACGCCATGAAGGTTTGCGCACTCCTCAAGGTGAAGACCGGCGTCGACGTGAACCCGGCGGACCTGGGGACGTGCCAGACCATCGCCGACACGGTCGCCCTGCTCGAAAGCCGCCGATGAGCCGGCCCGCCGTTACCGAAGCGCGCCCGACGGGCGCGCAGGGGACGGGCGCGCGGATCACCACGGTCCTGGGGGACATCGACCCGGCGGACCTGGGCGTGACTACCATGCACGAGCACGTCCTCACCCACTTCGCCAAGTTCGAGCAGATGGCGCGCGACCTTCCCCCGCTGCCCAAGCCGCGCACGCGTCTGTGCATGGAGAACGTCGACTTCCTGCGCGGAAACATGCTCTACTGCCCGCAGATGTGGGATGTGGAGGATGTGGACTACGTGGCGCGCGAGGTGGAGCTGTTCGCCCGCGAGGGCGGCGGCGCGATCCTCGACGGCTCGGCGATGGACATCCGGGGCGACATCGAGGGCATCGCGGAAATCTCCCGGCGCACCGGCGTGCACATCGTCGCCGCCACCGGCCTCTACCGCCCCTCGTCGATGGCCGACGAGTTCGCGGCACGCTCGTCCCAAGAGCTCTATGAGATGTGCATGCGTGAGGTTCGCGAGGGCATCGCCGACACGTGCGTCCGCGCCGGGGCCGTGAAGGGCGCAATCGACGCCGTCGACTCGCAGGGCAACCTGGCGGAAGAGGACCTACGCTGCCTGGACGTGGCCGCGAGGGTCGCCGCCGAGACCGGCCTCCTCCTGAGCGTCCACTCCTCGTACCCCACCGTACCGCCTCGGACGGTGGTCGCGACCTGCCGCATGCTTATCGACCGCTACGGCATCGAGCCCGGCAAGATCTACATGTGCCACAACGACTCGTACGCGCTCCACCTCCCGGGCGCGGAGAGTCCCACCATGTTCTCCGCGTACGCGACCGACCCCGCGCGCAGCCGCAACGTCTCCGTCGAGCTGCCGCTCGCGCTCCTCGACATGGGCGTGACCATCGGCCTCGACAGCTGGGGCATGACCGCGTCACAGCTCCCCTTCGTCTTCCCGGACGACAACGACCGCGTGAAGATGGCGTACCAGCTGGTCGAACGCGGGTACGCGGGTCAGATCGTCTTTGGGCACGACTGCGTGGGCGCCCTCTCGGGCGTGCAGCACGGCGGACACGGGATGACGCGGTTCCTCGCGTACGGAATCCCGCGGCTGCGCGAACTGGGGGTGTCCCAGACCGACATCGACCAGATTACCGTGCGCAACCCCGCGCGCATGCTATCCCATGAATGACACTCCAGAGAAGAGATTACCGAGATGAGAGAAGCGACCAAACCCAAGAGGTTCTACGGGTACACCGCAGTAGTGTTCCTGGTGTTGATGATGTTCTGCATCTACAGCGTGTTCGCCGTGTTCACCAACATGATGACGGACATCATGACGCGCCTGTCCATCGACGCGACGCAGCTCGGCATGGCCATCACCGTCCGCAGCCTTGCCGGGCTCGCGGTGTCCGTCGTGTCCTACAAGATCTACCCCTACATCAAGCCGAACATGTGCATGATCATCAGCGCAATCGGCATGGTCATCATGGTTGCCAGCTTCCTTTACGGGCCGCTGTGGTCCATCTACGTGACCAGCTTCCTCTACGGCTTCTGCATGGGCACCGGCATGCAGGTGGGCATGCCGGTCTACGTGTCGCAGTGGTTTGTCGACCGACGCGACGAGATGGTGGGCTACGGGTTCGCGGCCGTCAACGGCGGAACCGCCATCGCGTCGATCATCTTCGGCGTCCTTTCCGCCGCCTTTGACAACGCGACGGCCGCCATCATCATGGTGGCCCTGTTCGGGGCCCTCTCCGTTGTCGCCTCGGTGTTCCTTCGCAACCCCGAGAGCATGGGGCAGAAGCCCCTCGGCTTCGAGAAGATCTCTGCGGCCGAGGCGGACGCCACGGACGAGGAGAACCTCCCGGGACTCAGCGCGGTGCAGACCCGCAAGACCGCCGCGTTCTGGCTTCTCGCAATCGGCCTGTTCATAGCCGGCGCCTCGTTCACCGGCGCCTCCTACACCACCGTCATCGTCGGGTCGCTCGGCTTCGACGCCACCGTCACGTCGTTTATCTACGCCACGTTCACAGGATGCAGCGCCCTTGCGATGATGATCTACGGCAACATCGCGTCGCGGCTGGGCGTGAAGCCGTTCATGATCATCGGTGCCGCCTGCATGGTCGCGTTCTCCGTCCTCTATGCCTACGCCACGGTGAGCGGCTGGACCAACCCGGTCATCTACGCCGTCATCTGCGGCGGAATTGGCTTCGGAACCGCCGGCGTCGGCCTGATTCCCTCCCTGGTGACCCCCGTGATCTTTGGCGAGCGTTCCATCAGCGGTTCCACCCCGATGCTCCAGAACGTCATGGCGACGGGCAACGGACTCTCGGTCTCGATCCTCACCATCCCGGTCGCGACCACGGGCGCCTGGACCCTCACCCTCGCGGGGTGCGCCGCATGCGCCCTCGTGGGCTGGGCGCTCGTCTTTGTCTCCTGCAGGATGGCCCCCATCAAGAAGTGGCGCGAAGAGCATCCCAACTTCGCCCAGGAAGTCGCCGCGCGCATCGCGGCGCAGGGCGGCCGCCAGTAAGGCGCAGGCAAGACCTGCGTGAACGCCGCAACGACGGCGACAACGGAGCTTGGCAAGACGGACGGCCGGACAGCCAGACGACAAGTCGGGCTGCCCGGCCGTTTTCGAAGTGCGAGGAACAGAGCGAGCTGGGCGGAACAGGGCGGGATGGGACGGGGAAGGGAGACGCGGAAGATGCAGGAAAATAGGATGCGACAGGCTCGGCACGGGCGGCAGCGACTCATGTCCGGATCCGTGGGCATAGGGAGGGCGACGTGCCGCTTCAGGCTCTCCCCTGCGGAGACCTGCGGGCAGATGACGCTCGATCTCGCGCGCGACCTGTTCGGCGCGCCGCCCGACGCCCGCATACGGCACGACGTCCGCGGCGCCCCCTATCTCGCGTCGCGTTCGGGGGCCGAGCTGCCTCCGATGGCGAGCTTCACCGACGAGGGACCCTGGTCGGGCGTGGCGTGGGCCGACTGCGCCGAGGTCGCAGGCATTGGCATAGACCTCGCGGAGCGCGGGGAGTTCGCCTTGATGGAGCGGGATCCCGACCTCGCACGGGCCGTTTTCACCGAGCGCGAGCTCGACCTGATAGGCGCCCGGTACCCCGAGGACTTCGACCTCGGCGCGACAATCGTGTTCGCCGGGAAGGAGGCCGCCTTTAAGAGCACATCCCATGCCATCCGGAGACTGGCGAACACAGACGGGCTGGCAGGTGCGTGCG
>CAYMHQ010000101.1:0-1373 GCA_964390275.1 uncultured Coriobacteriaceae bacterium | reverse complement strand
GGTGCGTGCGGGCAGGCCGGTGCGAGCGAACTGCCGGAGGAGCTTCCCAACAGGCGACTTCCCCGCGACCTGTATTTCGAGATACGGGACTTCGAGATATCCCTCGCGGGCAAAGATGGAGGCCGCAAGTCGCACCGGAAGTCGCCCAACCGCCTTGAGCGGAACGAGTTCACTGCCACGGGAATCAAGCGCTTCGGCGACGCCGAGCGTGGCCTCGGCATCCTTGGCATCGGCACGATCAAGCTGCGGTACCGGCTCGTAAGGAACATGGTTCTGTGCCTCGCCGTCGCCCAGCGGTAGGGCGGGCGGCAGGCAATAGGCATCGCGCATGGCCAACGGTACCTGCATGCCGCCGGCCATGCGGCGTTAGGAAGCAAAGCGGGAACGGGGACAAACGCGGCAGGGTGTCGATACGTGACGGCAGTGTCAGCCGAGAGGAACGGTTCCATCGAAAAGCAGCGCCATCCTCACCCGTCCCTACGGGTCCGTTGCGCCGCATCCGCCTCTCCGTCCCTCTCCCCTACTCGTCGAGTCGCACGAGCTGCTCTTTGACCTCCTGCGTCACCGCCTGCTGCTGGGCGTCGGTCAGGTAGTCGGACGTCCTGATGACGCAGGTGCCGAGCACCTCGTGCGACCCCGCCGCGACCTGCGGGTTGTCGTCGAACTGGGCGAGGTAGGTGTTCCGCGTCTCTGCGTCCTCGGCGGTCCGGTAGACCTCGACGCAGCCACCGCCCTCGTTCCCCTCGGCCACGATGCCCGTGTAGCCCTCGTCCGCCTGTACCAAGGAACGGTCGACGAGGTCCAGCGAGAAATACACCGCCGCCGTGTACCCGCCCTCCTTGTTGAAGTTGTGATTGGGGTCGTTGGACGCGGTCACGGCCTCGACCCCGATGACGTCCGTCAGCGCCGAGACGCGCTC
Organism: uncultured Coriobacteriaceae bacterium; assembly: GCA_964390275.1. Classification (GTDB taxonomy): domain Bacteria; phylum Actinomycetota; class Coriobacteriia; order Coriobacteriales; family UMGS124; genus CAYMHQ01. The sequence continues at coordinate 454 of CAYMHQ010000101.1, read as the reverse complement.
GATGACGAAGGCCTCGGAGGGGCAGGTCACCTGTTTGAGCTGGTCGATGCTGTCCTGCAGGGCCCGCTCGGCGGCGGCAAGGGCGGCGAGCTGCTCGGAGTAGTCGCCCGTGCCCTCGACCCGCTCCGCCGCGCGAACGATGTCGTCCGCGCCGCCCGGCATCGCCGGGATCGCCTGCCGGGCCGCCGTCGCCTGCTTCACGGCTGTGCGAGCGGTGTCGCGGGTGACGGGGTTGAGCGGCTCGTCGTCGCCGTCGATGAGCGCCTGGAGGGACTCGACCGCCTCGTCAAGCTCGGCGTTTCGCGAGGTCAGGCCGTCCACCGCCTCCTCGAACGCCGCTACCGCCTCCTGGTACGGGACGTGGTTCCGGGCATACCAGTACGCCCCGCCGCCAGAGAGCGCCGCCACCGCGACGGCGAGCGCGACGAGGACCGCGATGCGCCTGCTAGCACTC
>CAYMHQ010000100.1:8241-9797 GCA_964390275.1 uncultured Coriobacteriaceae bacterium | reverse complement strand
CATCAAATCACGATTTGACAAATCACGATTTGGTATATACTACCTGGTGTTTTGGGAGAAATGACGTGTCTTGGAGGTCATATGCCCTTTATCGGACGCAAGGATGAGCTCGCACTCCTCGAGGACTGCTATGCAAGCCCCAGGGCACAGCTCTTCATTCTCTACGGGCGACGGCGCGTCGGCAAGACCGAGCTTCTCCGGGAGTTCATCATGGGCAAGGAGCACGTGTTCTGCTCGGCCAAGGAGGCCCCGAGCGAAGCACAGCTGGCCTCTTTCTCGAAGGAGATGTTCTCCGCCGGTGCCCCCGCAGGCCGCTACCTCAGCTCCTACCAGTCGTGGGAGCAGGCGTTCGAGGACATCCCGAACCTGCCCTTCGCGGGGAAGAAGCTCGTGGTCATCGACGAGTTCCCCTATCTCGCCCGCAGCAACTCCTCGGTGCCGTCGATCCTGCAGAACGCCTGGGACGCACTGCTCAGTCGCAAAGACGTCATGGTGATTCTCTGCGGCAGCTCCATGAGCTTCATCGAGAAGGAGGTCCTTTCGGAGAAGAGCCCGCTCTACGGACGGGCCACCGCCATTCTGAAGCTGCTGCCCCTGCCTTACCGCGACGCTGCCGCCTTCTTCCCGAACTGGTCGCTCGAGGACAAAGCCGCCGCCCACTGCATCCTAGGGGGAATCCCGCACTACCTGCTGCAGTTCGACCCGCAGAGACCCCTCGCCGACAACATCCGCGCCCAGATTCTGCGCAGGGGCGCACCTCTTTACAGCGAGGTCGAGTTCCTGATGCGGCAGGAGTTCCGCGAGACCGCGACCTATAACGCCGTGGTGCAGGCCGTGGCTCTGGGGGCGACTCAGCTCAACGACATCGCCCAGAAGACGATGCTCCCCGCCAAGTCCCTGAGCACGTACATCAAGAACCTCATCGAGGTCGGCATCCTCCAGCGCGAGTTTCCCGTCGGCGTCGGCCTGCAGGAGCAGGGCAAACCGCAGCGCGGGCTCTATCGGATATGCGACAACTTCTTCCGGTTCTGGTACGCGTATGTGTACGGAAACCACTCCGCGCTCGAGATCGGCGACGCAGCAGGGGTCTGGGAGCACGACGTCGCGCCCACGCTCAACGCGTTCTGCGCGACACCTTTCGAAGACATGTGCCGTACCTGGACCCTGCACGCCAACGCGAACGGTATGCTGCCCATCCGCTGCTCTGACGTTGGGCGCTGGTGGAACGACTCGACCGAGATCGACGTTCTCGGCCTCAGCAAGGGCGGCAAGAAGGCCGTCGCAGGCGAGTGCAAGTTCAAAAACTCCGAGGTCGACAGCCGCGTTCTGGCAAAGCTCCAAGCGAAGGCAGGCAGCCTCAACGCGGAGGTCGCACTGTGGTGCCTCTTCTCGCGCGGCGGGTTCACCGAGGCTCTTCGGAAGCGCTGCGCAGGCACGGAGGACATCAGGCTCATCGGGCTTGAGGAGCTGTACCAGCAGTAGGGCAGGCAGGCGGAGGGCGAGCCGACGCTCGAAAGCTCGAACCGCTAGCCATCAAAAGGGGGCGCCCCGCACGA
>CAYMHQ010000100.1:0-8141 GCA_964390275.1 uncultured Coriobacteriaceae bacterium | reverse complement strand
AGCTCGCCGTTACGCGATGTACGCGGCGGCCTTCTGACCGGCGTTGATGCCCATGACCACGATGTCGCACACCGCGTTGCCGCCGAGGCGGTTGTCGCCGTGGATGCCGCCGGTGACCTCGCCGGCCGCGAACAGGCCGGGGACCTTCTCCCTCTTGATGGTGAGGGCCTGCGAGTCGCCGTCGACGAAGACGCCGCCCATGCAGTGGTGGATGCCCGGCGAGCAGGGAATCGCGTAGAACGGCGCGGTCTCGAGGGCCTTGACCAGGCCGGTCGTGCGGCCGAACGGGTCGGAGGCGCCGCCGTCGGCGACTGCCGCGTTGTAGACGTCGAGCGTTGCCTGGACGGCAGCGGCGTCGACACCGATGGTGGCGCACAGCTCGTCGAGCGTCTCGCCCTTGATGCTCATGCCGCGCTTCTCGTAGTTGGCGCAAACCTTGTTGGCGTCGTAGAGCGTCTGGTCGTAGAGGACCCACACCTTGCCGTCGGGCTGCTTGAGCTCGGCCGCCGACACGACGTCGCGGGTGCCCATCTCGTTGGTGAAGCGCTCACCGTTCGCGTTGATGAGGATGCCGCCGCCACCGCGCACGGCCTCGCCGATGAGGGCGCCGGTCTCCTGGTAGACGGTGGGGTGGATCTGGATCTGGTCCATCTGGATGAGGTTCGCGCCGGCGGCCTGCGCCATGACCATGCCGTCGCCCTGGACGCCGGGGGCGTTGGTGGTGACGAAGTCGGCGAGGTCGGGGCGGTACATCGTGATCATGTCGAAGTTCGCGCCGAAGCCGCCCGTGGTGAGGATCACGGCGCCGGCGGTGTAGGCGCTCTGGACGCCGTCCGCACCCTCGACGATGACGCCGGTCACGGCGCCGTCGGTCACGATGAGCTCCTTGGCGGGCGTCTCGTAGACGATCTCGATGCCGGCCTCGGCGACGGCGGCCTCGAGCGCGGGGACGAGGCTGGCGCCGACGGCGGTCTTGTCGGCGGGACGGTGGCAGCGCGCGACGCTCGCACCGGCCATGGAGGTGACGTCGGAGAGCTCGAGGCCGTGCGCGGCGATCCAGTCGATGCCGGCCGCGGAGCCCTCGCACAGCTGGGTCACGAGCGCCACGTTGTTCTTGTTGTGGCCGCCGGCGATGGTGTCGGAGATGAAGAGGTCGACGGAGTCCTCGATGCCCGCCTCCTGCTGGTACTTGGTGTAGGCGGCGTTCATGCCCGAGGAGGAGTAGCTCGTGTTGCCGCCGCAGAGGGCCATCTTCTCGAAGATGACGACGTTCTCGGCGCCGGCCTCCTTCGCGGCGATCGCGGCGCACATGCCCGCGCCGCCCGCGCCCAGGACGATGACGTCGTACTCACCGGCGACGGGGGCCTCGTCGGCCGCGGCGACCCCGGCGCCCAGCGCGGCGAAAGCGGCGGCCGCAGCGGTGGCGGAAACGAACTGGCGACGGTTGATAGAAACTGACATTGCGAATCTCCAATCTCTCGGTCGGTACTTCCCACGTTCTACAAACCTGGTGCCTACCTGGAGCTTTATGTTCAGGGGCCGGCGACTTTGCCGAGCTGCGGCAGGGCAAACCCACAACCGAGCCGACTCCGCGCCGATCCCCTCAACAACCTTGTCGACGACGGCGGGCGATGCAAGCGCGTTCATGCCGCGTCCCGCCCGCCGTCCCTCGGGGACAATCGATGGAGAACCTGTGAAGTATACCATGGTAGACGACGAAATACTATGGCTGTCAACAAAGATAGAATGAGATTCGCGAGGGGCGATGTGCGGCGGGCGATGCGGCAAGGGGCTCACATGGCAAAGACGCGCACGCAAAAGGGCGGCGCGACCGCACTTGCCGGCCGCGCCGCCCTCTCAATCGCTTGTTCCCGCAGGCTCTCGCCCTTGGCTCTTCGCCCTTAGATTCCGTTCGCCGCGTTCTTGCCGGCAAGACGGCCGTAGCACAGAGCGCCGGCGTGGTTCACGCCCATGGCCGTGTTGGGGTAGACGTTCCAGAAGCGGCTGCCCATGATGGTGCCCGCCACGTAGAGACCGGGGATCTTGTTGTTGTTCTGGTCGATCGCGTGGACGTTCTCGTCGCAGCAGACGCTGCCGTAGAAGGTCTGGTAGCCCAGCGGGTTCATCTGCGCCGCGTAGAACGGGGGCGTGCGGACCTCGGTGAGGCGGTCGGCGCGCTTGCCAAAGTCCTCGTCGACGCCCTTGTCGTACATCTCGTTGTAGCGCTCGACGGTGGCGACGAACGTCTCGGGGTCGACGCCCATGTTGGCGGCGAGCTCCTCGAGCGTGTCGGCGGGGGCGCACAGGCCGGGCCACGACTCGACCTCGGTCCTGGTGATCATGCCGATGGGGTCGAGGAAGAGGCCCATGGGGATCTCGTCGTAGTCGTCGACGACCTTCCAGTAGGTGCGGTGGCCCACCGGCATGTGCGAAATCTGCTCGGGATAGTTGCTGTCGAAGACCTGCCAGATGACCTCGCCGGCCACGCGGTTGACCTTCTCGCCCAGGATCTCGCCGGTGACGTCCTCGTTCATGAAGCGGGAGCCGGTGCCGTCAACAAAGAGCATCGGGTCGCAGCCGAGGGCTCCGCCGTAGTGGTCGTTGCAGCAGGCGTGCGTCGTGTCGGTCTTCGCGCCAATCCAGTACGCCATGCTCAGGCCCTCGCCGAGGTTGGTGCGCTCGCCCTTGGCGTCCTGGTCGGGCCAGCCGAGGTCGCCGCCCTGCAGCAGCCTGTGGCAGTCCTGGAAGTAGTTGACCATGGCCTTGTTGCCCGCGAAGTCGCCGGTGCACAGGATGACGCCCTTCGAGGCGTTGACCTGGTGGAACTTGCCGTCGATGTCCTCGTAGATGAGGCCGGTGACGCGCCCGCCCTCGGCGTCCTCGCGCAGGATGCGGCGGCACCAGCACGAGTACTGCACGGTGGCGTTGTCCTCGACGAACTTGGCGAGGTTGTTGCCGGGGATCGTGTGGTCGGGCTCGATGGTCACAACGCCGGGCGACATGGGGAAGCGCTCGTCCATGAGGTCGATGTTGGGGTTGACCGGGTGGTTGAACACGAGCACGTAGGGGGCGCCGTCGCGCGCGGCCTGCTCGCGCTCCTCGCTCACGTCGGAGAAGACGCGGCCCACGATGAAGCCGAGGCCGGAGGTGCAGATGTTCGCGATGGCCTTGGCGTCGAGCTCGGTCTCGCCCACGGTCTCGTTGCAGTTGATGACCGTGTAGTTGGGCGTGAGCGACAGGTACCAGTCGAAGTCCTCGCCGCAGTGGTTGAGCAGGTAGTCCCACATGCGCTTGTCGATGCGCTCGTGGAAGTTGGTGACGACCTCGGAGTTCACCAGGAAGTCGATCTGCTCCTGGGTGAGCTCGGCGCCGTTGTCCTTGGCTGCCTGGCAGTTGATGGCGTGGAACTGGTGGGAGTGCGTGTGGTGCGTGGTGCCCTTCTCGATGACGAAGACCTGGGAGCCCTCCTCGATGGCGGCGCGCGCGGCGCTCATGCCGGCAAGGCCCATGCCCACGACGGCGACCTCGGTCTCGACGACGTCGACGATGTCGGACTCGGGGATGGGGTCGGGGGCGATGAGGAACGACGGCGTGAACATGCCCTCCTCGTCGAAGACGCCCCACGGGGTCTCGGTCGTCTCGCCGGTGGCCTCTTCGGCGAGGGCGGCGGGGACGGCGGCGAGCCCGGACGCGGCGACCGCGGCGGCGCCGGCTGCGGCGGAGCCCTTGAGGAAGTCGCGCCTGTTCAGACTGTCTGACATTGATGCCTCCTTACATGTTCGGCCTCCCGACGTGACGCGCGGCGCGGCGTGCGGCGCACGGGGCGCCGGCTGCGGCGACGTGACGGCGGGGGGGGCGTGAGCAGATGCGAGGTCATCATATGGCCGGGCGCGAGACGGGGGCAATCAACAGGGCGTGGAGGACCCGTCGCGCGGCGCCCCGACGCGCCCGGGAAAAGTTCAACAAAATGTGGATGGGGCGCTGAGCTGCGGGTTCATGCGATGGCAGAACCATGGTAGAGCCTCATAGGGCGACCCCGCGCATGCGAACGCACTCCGTCACGTCCTGCAGGAGCGCCTCGGTCCCCTCGCTGTGGAGGACCTCCCAGTTGGGCAGGATGTACTCCCCGAGCACGCCGGACCTCTCGAGGATATCGTATGTGTCGGGCGTCGTCTTTCCCCAGGCACGGGCAAGCCGGTTGATGAGGAACACGACAAAGTCCAGCACGATGCTACGCTGGTCGGTCGTCTCGTTCGATATCACCTCTGCCTCCTTTCCCACAATTCCTTGGTATTGTACCCCGCGCGGTCAGAGGGCCGCACCGCCACGGGCCGCAGACGGAAATCCGGTGGTCAAAAAGTGCATCCTCCGCCGCACACCCACCGAACCACCCGCCGAATCACACACAGCCCCTAAATCACTACTCCGCACGATTAGAGGCCAAATCTGCCTTTTATTGTGAGGAGAACAGAGGTTTTCACCCACCTTTCCTCACTTTAAGAGACGCTATTAGCGGTTTAGCCGTAAACTGACTCTATCGGCTCGGCGAGGAGGACTCGGCAAAGAGGCCTCGACAGAGGGGGCAGTCATGATCGGCAGGGTGAGAGAAACCCGCGAGCTCAACACGTTGTACGAGAGCGGCAGGCCCGAGCTTGTCGCCATCTTCGGCAGGCGACGGGTCGGGAAGACGTACCTGGTCGACGAGACGTTCAAGGGACGCATCACATTCAGGCACGCCGGGCTCTCCCCCGCCGACCAAAGCGGCGGCGGCACCCTCGACGCGCAGCTCGAGCACTTCTACTACTCTCTGCGGCTCCAGGGATGCGGCGCCCGCAAGCGGCCGCGTTCGTGGCTCGAGGCGTTCTTCCTGCTGGAGCAGCATCTGGAGCAGATCGACAACGGATCGCGGCAGCTCATCTTCATCGACGAGCTCCCCTGGCTCGACACCCCGCGCTCCGGCTTCATCACGGCGTTCGAGGGCTTCTGGAACACCTGGGCCTGCCACCGGGACAACGTGATGGTCGTGGTCTGCGGCAGCGCAAGCTCCTGGGTCCTCGACAAGCTCGTCAACAACCACGGTGGGCTGTACAACAGGGTCACCTACGAGCTCGAGCTGCGCCCGTTCACCCTGGCGGAGAGCGAGGCGTTCTTCCGCGAGCGGGGCGTCGCCCTCTCACGCTACGACATCGCGCAGGCCGCCATGATCGTCGGCGGCGTACCCTACTACCTGGGGTATTTCCAGCGCGACCTCAGCCTCGCCCAGAACGTGGACGCCCTCTTCTTCTCGCCGGGGGCGCGGCTGCGCGACGAGTACGGCCGGCTGTTCTCCTCGATCTTCGACGACTCGCAGCAGACGCAGGCCATCGTCTCGCTGCTCGGCACGAACCGCAAGGGCTTCACCAGGGGCGAGATCGTCAAACGCCTCGGCACGGCCGACGGGGCGCGCCTTTCGGACAACCTGCGGGCGCTCGAGGCGAGCGGCTTCGTCATCCGCTACACCCCGTTCGGCGAGCGGGCGAATGCGGTCCGCTACAAGCTCGTAGACGCATTCTGCAAGTTCTACCTGCATTTTTGCAGCGGGGCTTCCGCACAGGGCGAAGGCTTCTGGCAGCAGAACGTCTCCTCGCACGCCGTAACGTCATGGCGCGGGTTCGCCTTTGAGGACATCTGTTTCGGCCATATCGACCAGATCAAGGCCGCCCTAGGGATAAGCGGCGTCGCCACCACCCAGTCCGCCTGGTCGGAGGAGACCGAGGACGGCGACAGCGTGCAGATCGACCTGCTCATCTCGCGCAACGACAACGTCGTCAACATGTGCGAGGCCAAGTTCTACAGCGACGACTTCACCGTGACGAAGAGCTACTACCGGCAGCTTCTGAGGCGGCAGGAGCTCCTCGGCGGCCGCATCTCCCCCAAGGCCGCCGTCCACAGCACGCTCATCACGACGTTCGGCTTGAAGCACAACGAGTACAGCGGCTTGTTCACCAACGTCGTGACGCTCGACGACCTGTTCAAATAGCGAGGTACAGCGCGGCGGCGCTTCGGCGTGCCGGCAGCCACTCGGCAGCTCAGCAGCTCCTCGGCAGCCCGCCCGCCAGACCGCCCGGCCGCCCAGCTACTGCTCGTCGATCAGGTTGATGAGCCCCTCCTGGCCGTCGACGCCGAGCTTGTGGTAGATGTTGCGCGCATGGGTGCGGGCGGTCGCCTCAGATATATACATGTTCTCGGCGATGAACGCGTAGCTGTGGCCGCGGCCGAGCAGGTCGAGCACCTCGGTCTCGCGCTGGGTGAGGCCGTTCGCGGCGGCGAGTCGGGCGCACCGGGGCAGCAGGTACGTCTCGAGCGCGCCCTTCTCCTGCTCGTGCACCTCGCGGTCGCCGGCGCCGAACAGCGCGAGGATGACGATGATCGCCCCCATGTAGACAACGAACAGGATGACAACGATGACGTTGCCGTCCTGCTGGATGCCGTCGTTCACGAGCACGCCGGCGAGCGCCGACCCCGCGACCAGCGTCCCGCCCGCCCCGAAGACCGCGGGCACGGCGAAGTCGTTCGCGCGCGCCGCCATGAGGAGCAGCGAGAACGCGCACACGATGAGGGCGCACGACCCGCCGTTCTGTAGGTTCTTCACGAGCGCGTTCCACTCGGGCGCCGTCACGGTGTCAAAGTTGTGCGTGATGACGAACGACGCCGCGACGATGGGCACCACCACCCACACCATGCGCTTGATGCCGCCGTAATCATCCAGTCTGCCAGCGACGACGGCAACAGCGAGCGTGACCGCGAACGGGAACGCCGCGTCGATGAGCACCGAGGGGATGCCGAGCAGGTCGGTCGAGGGGCGCGGCTGGTACCACAGGAGGCCGAGGAGGAAGGCGCAAATCATGAGGCCGGCGAGCGGCGCCCACGATGCCTTGACCAGGCTCCACAGGCGATGCCCCATCCCGATGCCGCCGGTGGCGGGCGCGTCGGACTCGAACGGTCCCCGACTCAGCAAGACCCAGGCGCACGCGGCGGAGGCGGCGCACAGCACGCATTCGGGGACGACGGCGCCGGGCTCGAACAGGCTCCCGAGCAGGGTGTACAGCGCCACGCCCGCGAAGAGCGACCACGCGCCGCGCCGCATCGACGCCGGAAGGGAGAACCGCGCGTAGGCCACCGCCCAGCACGTCGCGAGGACGAGCGACCCCGCGCCGAAGAGCGCCCCGCCCAGCATCCCCGCAGTGCCCTCGAGCTGGTACATCACGATTCCGACGAGGGAGAGCACCGCCGAGACGCCGACGAGCGCGAACAGGAGCGGCCTCAGCGACCCCCTCCCCGCCCGCCTCAGCACCGCCGGCGTGACAGCGCAGGTCGCGACGCCCGCGCACAGAAGGCCCGAGAAGATGCCCACGAACACCCGCGTGGGCTCCCCCGTCTTGTTGAGGACCCCGATGAACGCGGCGAACAGGAGCCCGAGGCCGAGCCAGAGTGGGACGCCGGAAGCCGTGAGGGCACCGGGTGCCGAGCTGGCGCCGATGCCGCAAGCTCCCGACCCCTCCGCCGATGCCGCGCCGCTCTTCGAGCCCGTGCCCGCATGACCTGTGCCCGCATGACCCATGGGACCGCCGCTCCTACATTGTCGCCCTCCGGCGGCCCCGGGCGGGACCACCGCAATCGCTTTCGACCGGGTATTGTAACCCCGCAGGTCGGCGCAGGTCGGCACGGTTCCCGAGAACACCGACGAAGCGCCCGAGACCGTTGCGGCTCACGGGTCGGTCAGCAGCAAGAAATCGACCCCGGCCGCCTCGGGACATGACACGGAAGCGAGAATCGCGCGGGATGCATAAATAGCGGCCTGAAATGCATACTATTTGCGCCGGCAGGCTAAAGGCGGCGAATCCGTTTTGGGTCTTTCCGGATTATTGACCACTTTCGGGGGTATGTGAGTTAGCCATTTGATATACCATCTGTAGAATCTCGCTTATTCACGAGCGTCCGCCGCGCCGAGTCCGAATGCCGAATCGAAGGCCCCAACAGCGTCAGCCCGTCTACCTGGGCAAATGCGGAAACAGTGACGTAGGAAACAATCGGATTCATCGATTAGCGTATTCACTATGTATGTCTTATCAAAAAGCTAACTCACATACCCCTCTTTATGG
>CAYMHQ010000099.1:7408-9823 GCA_964390275.1 uncultured Coriobacteriaceae bacterium | reverse complement strand
GCTGCTTTCATCCATGCCCGTACTGCGGTCGCAGGCGGAGATCTCAACGGCTATCGCATCGGCGCGCTCATACAAGCTCAGGGGTTTGGCGTGCAGCAGGACACCCTTCTCGCGATTACGATTCTGAGGGAGCTGCTGCTGAGAGTCCCTGACGATAGTTTTGGTCTTCGGGAACTGGGAAGATTGCTGTGCGATCCCGCCCACGAATACGTTGGTCAAATCTGTCCGACTCAGAACAGTCGCGAAGAGGGAGAGCGTTTGCTCAGGCAGGCGGCCGCTTTGGGCGATGCGGAGGCGTTAAAGCTGGTTACAATGTCGGCGCACGCCTAGCGCATTGTTCCCGTGCGCTAACGGCGCGGTTCCTATTTCAGGAGGCGACGTGATCAGCGACTATCTGTACGAGTTCGTCATTACTGCCCGATGCGGCTCTGTTTCGAAGGCGGCTGCGGAGCTGGGCTTTGCCCAGTCGGTCCTTTCGACCCACATGTCCGCGCTCGAAAAGGAGTTGGGGACGAAACTTCTCGAGCGGCTGCCTACGGGTGTTCGTCTTACGATAGACGGCAGATATGTGTACGAATCGGCAAAAGACCTTGTGGAGATCGGCAATCAGGTGAAGGAGCGTTTCCAGAACCAGGCGGCGAGCGGTCTGGAACGGGACATCTTGGTTGGAGGCCTGTCCAGCGCACGCAGGGTGACCTCGGCCTTCGAGGCTGCAAGGTCCCGGCTGGTTTACTCCGGGTATCGCCTCAATGTGAGGTATCTGCGCCCGGAGTCCCCGAAGTCCATTCCTGACGACCTGCTTGGCGGCGCGTTGGACGTGGCGGTGACATTTAAATCCCGTTGGGAGAAAGACCAAGCGGACGGCCTGCGCTGTGTCGAGCTCTATTCCGAAGAGCCTCTCGCCGTGGTCGAGAAGTCGCACGGCCTGTCCTCGCGCGATGTCCTGGGGCCCGATGCGATTGCCAACGAGCGCTTCGCCCGTGAGGCCGGCCGTTTGAACAACGCAGACGACGAATGGAACGAGTTCGTCAAAGAGTGCAGACGCAACGGATTCACGCCATTCGGCAAGGTCATCGGGTATGAACGGACCGTGGGGATGGATATCGAAATCCCCGACTATGTCTGGGTCTCTTCGCCGGCGACTTCTGGGGATGCGGCTGGCGATAAGGACAGATTTTCCGTCATTCCCATAAAAGGGATTTCAATGTCTGTCGTTGCAGTTGTCAGACAGGATGATTCGTTGACAAACAGATTTGTCGAGGAGGCGTTGGAGAGCATTCGCGGTGCAGGCGAACACCAAGAGTGAGCGACGCCGTCCGAGGGCGGTTTTGGACCCCGAGTGGTCCCGAGTGGCGCGCTGCAACGTGGGATATCGAGCCATTTTGCTTGTCCGCCCTATTGCCACATCGCAGTGCTTCCCTGACAGCCGCCGCGACAACTGCCGTGAAGCCGCTGTGAAGCCCTCCCGAATTTCTTTTCCCGCCGGTGCAAGGAATCGCACTCCCCAAACGTGTTGTAGGTGAGGCCCGGGAGAGGCCTTCGACACACGGAAGGGGAAGCCATGGAGAACAGGAAGAACATCGGTAGGACGTTTGCTCCGCTGCTGGTCGCGACGCTGCTTGCGGGGATGCTCGCCGGCGCGGCCGGAATCGCTGGGCCCGTCGGGGTCGCTGCGGCGGAGGAAGCCACGTCGTCGGAGGTCGTCGCGTCGCAGGTCGGTGCCTGCGGGCGCGTCCCTGCGGGGTGCTATCTCTCGGCGAGGGCGTTGCTCAGGGAGCTGTGCGCGCGATGCGCGTCGACGAACGCGGCGGGGACGGGCGCGGGCCTCGGCTTGGGCATGGGTGCCGGCTATGTCGACGAGGACGCCGACGGCATCTGCGACAACTATGAGGACGGTCTCTGCGGGACCGGCTTGGGCGCGGGTCTCGGCGCAGGCGCGGGCCAGGGCAATGGCCAGGGCTGGGGCGCCGGCCAAGGTAACGGCCAGGGCTGGGGCGCTGGCCAAGGCGCGGGGCAGGGGAGAGGCTGCGGCTACGGCGCCCGCCGCTGACGAGGGGTAGGCGCAGGTCGCATCGGCACGGGGCGCGGGGTTACAATAGCCTCGCGTCAGCCGCGCTGCATTAACGCATCTACCTGCCGGGACGTCGGGTTCCTCCGCCGTCCCGGCCGCGCCGATGGTTGCCGGAGGAGCCACTATGCGCGATGACAACGACATCGAGAGGGCGATGACGTCGCACGGGGACACCGTGTGGCGCGTCTGCCTGATGCGCACCGAGTCCCGCGCCGACGCCCAAGACGCCTTCCAGGAGACGTTCTTTACCTACGCCACGCACGATTCGGTCGCTTTCCAGGACGAGGAGCACCGGCGGGCGTGGCTGATTCGCGTCGCCACGAACCGCTGCATCGACATGGCCC
>CAYMHQ010000099.1:5014-7398 GCA_964390275.1 uncultured Coriobacteriaceae bacterium | reverse complement strand
CCGCCGAGATCGACGGCCGGCACCACACGCGGCCCGAGGACCAGCCCGAGGCGGCGCTCTGGGAGGTCTCCGAGGCTCTCGACCAGCTCGCCCCCGTCCAACGCCAGGCGCTCTACCTCACGGTTTGCGAGGGGTACCCGGCGGTCGAGGCGGCGAAGATGATGGGCGTGCCGGTCAACACGGTCTATTCCTGGGTCGCGCGCGGCAAGGAGCACCTGAGGGAGGCGCTATCGTGAACACACGCTCGAATCCCCTTTCTACCAGCGAAAACGAACACGGCGGCGGTATTGGTTGCGGAGTCAGCGACGAGGAGCTCGACGACCTTCTCCGTCAGGCGATGTGCGAAGAGCGCATGCCTGAGGACCTCCCTGCGGCGACGCTGTCGTTCATCCATGTGAAGGCCGAAAAGACGGCGCAGCATGTCGAAGCCTCGGTCCCCGCGTCCGAAGGGTCCCAGCTCGGCGCCGCTTCGCCCGACGTCACGCCTGAACCGACGCCCCTGTCCTTGTCCGCCGGTCGTTCGACGGTGTCGCCCCGCAAGCCTGCCAAGGCGCGGCGGTCCCCCAGCCGGCGTGTCCTGTTCAGGGACGCGCTTCACCTCATGGCGGCGTGCCTGGTCATCGGTGCCATGGCGGCGGCCGGGTTCGCGTTCGCGGGCGAGACGGCGCAGGTCGAGCTCGACGGCGGCACCACGGTGGAGATCGGCCTCAACCGGTGGGGCCGCGTCGTGCGCGTCGAGACGTCGGACGCCTCGCTCCAATCCTCGGTCGACGGGCTGGGAATCGGCGGGCAGTCCTGCGGCAACGCGGTCGAGGTGCTGCTGGCGAGCGACGAGGTGGTCGACGCGCTCGGCGGTTCGGAGGGACTCTCGATCACCGTGTCCGGCGACGACGCCTCTCAGCGCGAGGAGACCCTGTCCGTATGCGCGCGGGCGGCGGAGGGCGCGGGATGCGGTGGGCGATGCTCCGCGGTCGATTCCGAGACGAGGGAGGAAGCCCAGCTAAACGGCATGGGCGTGGGACGTTACGCGCTCTACCTTGAGATCGCCGCACTTGACTCCGAGGCCTCGGTCGAGGACTGCCGGGACCTGACCATGCGTGAGTTGCGATTCCTTCTCGCCGAGGTCCAAGGCGGGGCGAGCTGGCAGGACGCGCTCGCGAAGCTTGCGGAGTCGGGCGGCGTCGGCGCCGGTTGCGGCTCCGGCTCGGGCAGCGGCTCGGGGCATGGGAAGGGCAACGGCGCTGGCAGCGGCGCCGGCGGAGGCATGGGACGCGGCCGCGGGATGGGCCAGGGGAGCGGAGCGAACCAGGGGTAGCGCCTCCATCGCGTCCCTCGCCTCGCCGACCCCCTCGCCCCCGCCGCGCATCTTCGCTGCGAGAGTGCAACCTATGGTTGCGATGTGCTATGATGCGCGGCCAAGGGGGGTGCGAGCGATGAACATCAGGCAGGTCGAGGCCTTCGTCACCGCGGCGGAGGCGGGCAACTTCACCAAAGCCGCCGAGAGGCTGTTCGTTTCGCGTCAGGCGCTGAGCAAGTCGGTGAAGAAGCTCGAGGAGGAGTGCGGCTGCCCGCTGTTCTCGACGGACGGCGCCCGCCTCACGCTCACTGCCGACGGCGAGCGGTTCCTCGCCGACGCCCTGCCCGCCCTCGAGGCGTTCTACAAGCTCGAGTCGTTCTCGGCGCCGCTCGACGGCCGGCTCCGGCTCGCGGTGTGCAACGGCCTGTTCGAGACCACGCCCGAGGACTTCGGCATCGAGTTCTTCCGGCCCGATTCCGGCGTGCAGGTCGAGATCGAGGAGACGAGCTCCGAGGGCGCCCTCTCGCGGCTCCGCGCCGACGAGGTCGACATCATCATTCTGGGCAGTCACCCCAAGTACCTGCAGGAATTCACCTATCTCGACCTCGCGCACCCGGGGTTCTTCCTGTGCGTGCCCCTCGAGAGCCCGCTCTCGTCGCGCGACTACGTCGACCTGGCCGACATGGAGGGTGTCCCGCTCGTGACCCTGGGCGGCCGCAACCACCTGCACCGGTTCTTCACCGAGCAGTGCGAGCTCGCCGGCGTCGTGCCCAACATCGTGGCGCAGGTCTCCGGCTCGTCGGCGCTCAAGTTCCACCTCGACCGACCGGCGTGCTCGTTCTCGTGCGCGCCCCAGGCGACCAAACCTCACATGACAACTGTCGACATTCCGTTCGGCATGCACGACGCGCAGGTGTTCGGCACCTACGCCTGCCGTCGGAAGGTGGGCCGTCTCCCCGCGGCCGCCGAGCGGTTCTGGGACTACCTCAAGCTCTGCCACGCCGCGCTCGAGGGCCGGGTCAAGGGCGCGGGGTACAAGGCGCACATCTAGCTGGGAGAACGCGCGCCGCATCCGCCGCTCGGCCCG
>CAYMHQ010000099.1:0-4914 GCA_964390275.1 uncultured Coriobacteriaceae bacterium | reverse complement strand
CGGTTGCGCCCGGGCAATAACCGGACGCTTCCCTTTCGCCGCCGGAGGGCCTACAGTGACCATGTCGGATGTTTGTTGGGGGACGAGCTTCTGGCAGGGCCTCCGGTTTGGCCGCTGGCCGGCACCCCCCGGCTCCGTTCGACACGGTTGACGGTTGAACAAGGGAAAGGGAACACCATGAAACTTGATCGTCGTTCGTTCGTGAAGTCCACCGCCGCTGCCGCGCTGCTGGCCGGCGCCTGCACGTCCGCCGCGTTCGCGGACGAGGCCCCCGCCGCGCTGCCCGCGCCCGAGGCCGACCCCGAGAGCCAGTTCGGCGTCGACATCAACATCAACATGGCGACGATCGACCAGTACCTCGACCGCGACGACGTGTGCTACATCGACGCGCGCATGCTGTTCGACCCGGCCGACTACGGCGCGATCGGCGGCAACGCGGACCTCTCGGCCACCATCCGCGGCTTCAAGATCGTCCCCTACCCCTACCTCGCGACGCTCTCCGCGCTGCCCGTCGACGGCGCCTACGCGGGCAACTGCCTCTTCAGCCTCGAGTGGGACGAGGACGGCAACATCGTCTCCGCGACCCCCAACTACAAGGAGTCCCAGCAGGTGCTCGACGACCTGTTCCCCAAGGACAAGGCCATCTTCTTCATGTGCGGCGGCGGCGGGTACGCGGGCATGACCAAGGCGCTGCTCATCTTCCTGGGCTGGGATCCCGAGAAGCTCTACAACGTGGGCGGCAACTGGGAGTACACCGGCGACAACGCGCTCGAGCTCATCGTGTACTCCGAGGAGCACGGCGGCACCAACCTCTACGCCACCTGGCGCGCCGACTACGCCTACATCGACTTCGACCGTCTGAACCCGGCCGAGTAGGAAAGGGCGGAACGCAATGTCGAAGGGAACGTCCGGCAGCGTGTCCGGGAGCGTCTGGGAGAAGCCGATGAGCCGCCGCGCCGCCGTGCTGGCGACGGGTGTCGCCGCCATGGCCCCGCTGTCGCTCGCGCATGCCGAGGAGTCTGCCGAGCCCGCCGAAGCCGCTGCCGTCGAGGGCGAGGATGAGGTCTCGGGCGACGTCGTGGTCGACGACTCGGGCGTCATCAGCGTGGGCGGGTTCACGCTCCTGCCCTACCCCCACTACGCGAGCGGCGGCGTGAAGCAGGACCTGTACGCGGCGATCCTCTTTGAGAACGCGAACTCCACGTTCACGCGCTACCAGGTCGCCTTCACCTCGTGCACCTGCCGCGACGCGGCGAGCAACTACCGCTCGGTCATGTACGTCGAGATGCTCAACACGGCCGATTCCGGCGACGCCGCCAAGCTGCGCTGGGTGTGCTTCACCGACAACGAGGGCTACGGCGTGGGCGTCTGGGGCGACAGCAACCCCATCCACGGCCAGCCCACCTACACCGACGAGTACATGAACGAGAACTTCGTCGAGCCGCTCGTTGGCCTCACCAAGGCGGACTTCGATGCCTGGGAGGGCTACGGCAACCAGGTTGAGGGGATCGACGTCGACGCGGTCGCCGGCGCCACGGTCTCCACGAGCAACATCACGAGCGTCCTGCGCGCCCTCTTCGCCTATCACGCGGCGAAGTACTACGCGGCGTAGCGGGCCGGCTGCTCTGCGCGGCACCCGGGGCCCGGCGTGGCGCCCGGACTGCCAATCACACGGTTTACCAGGAGATTCATACATCTGCCGGGCGGGTCTAATCCCGCCCGGCAGGAGTGCCCGACCGCGTTAGGGGCGCGGCCGGTGATGTCTTGCGCCTTCGTTCGGGCCATGCGACTGGGTCATACGACCGAGTCATCCGATTGGGCCATCCGCTCGGTTCGCGGCCGGCGGGGGAGGCAGGCATCGGAATTGGGGAGGCCCGCGCGGTTGTCCGCGTGGGCGCAAACGGAAAGGATGTACCGACTATGGAACTCAATCGCAAGCAGTTTCTGGGCGCCGCCGGCATGGCCGCGGCGGGCATGGCGGCGGCTGGCGTGGCCGGCGTCTCGCAGGCCAAGGCCGAATCCGCTGAGGCTACCGAGGCCGCTCCGGTCACGTACGCCCAGTTCAACGAGACGATGAAGCAGACCCTGCGCCTCGACAGCAACCTCATCGGCATCAAGTTCTACGAGAACGTCGACGATGTTCCCGAGAGCGCCGTGAGCCCCAAGCGCGACATGGGCAAGCACATCGCCACGTGCCAGGCGTTCAGCCTCGCGCGCTACAACGGCCAGACGACCGTGATGACCAAGGAGGACGAATGGTGCTGGGCGCCGCTCGTCGGCTACGGCCAGGTCGACTGCAGCGAAGGCACCGAGTCGTTCGACGTCGTTGTCTCCTGCCTCATGATCGAGGACATGGAGGCCGCCGGCCGCTTCTACGCCGACGAGTACCCCCGCTTCGAGCTGAACAAGTACCAGGCGTGGGTCGTGGCGCCGCTCTCGACCATGGACTTCGAGCCCGACGTCGTCCTCGCGTGGGGCGACCCGTACAAGATCAACTGGATGTGCCTCATCGCCAAGCGCCTCGAGGCCACGACCATCGTTTCGAACTTCGACGGCATCGACTCCTGCGTCTACGAGATGGTCAACACGATGAACAGGGACAACTACCAGGTGTGCTTCCCCGACTGCGGCGAGGTCGTGCGCGCCCGCACCCTGCAGACCGACGCGACGTTCTGCATCCCGGGCTCCAAGCTCCAGGCGTTCATGGACTGCGCCTGCGGCTGGGGCGTCACGGCATTCGGCTACAACTTCGAGGCCCAGTACGAGTACGCGCTCGACTACTCGCGTCCCGCCTTCTACAATGAGGTCTTCAACATGTGGGGCCTCGACACCGGCGTCGAGTGGTCCATCTCGAGCGACTACGGCAAATAAGCGCTGGTAGATGATGGTGTCATCGGGTCCGCGCGGGTAGGCCGGGCTCGAACGCCAGACAGCAAGACTCCGCATATCGCACGGCTGAGAGAGCCCGGGCGTTCTTCCGAGAGGAGGGGTGCCCGGGCTCTTCTGCTGTCCCCGGTGGCGCCCGCAGGTCGAACCCTGCTAGAATGAAGCTGGGTTTGCGGCGCTCTGGTTTGCTGTTTCTGCAGCAAGCCTTTCCGCTTCGCCTAACACACTTTTCCTGCTTTCGCCCCCGCTCCGCCAACGACGCCTTGCCCAGCCCCTCCGCTCCCACACGTTCTCCACCCGGACGAACCCAGCGAAAGGACGGTGCCGGTATGGATTCCCAGGAAATTGAGAGAAGACGGCTTTCGCTCGACGAGTTTGCGCAGGTAGACCTCGACGGGGTCGAGTTCTGGCACGCGCGCGACCTGATGCGCGTGTTCGGCTATGCGCGATGGAAGAACTTCGAAGCGGTCGTGAGGCGCGCGGTCTCGGCGGCCGAGGCCAATGGGACGCGCGCCGGGGACCATTTTCGCGAGGTCGCGCGGATCGTCGTCGGCGCGAACGGCTTGCGCAGGCCGGTGAGGGACTATCGCCTCACGCGGTACGCCTGCTACCTCGTGGCGATGAACGGTGATCCGCGCAAGGAGGAGATCGCGTTCGCCCAGTCGTACTTTGCCATCGCCACGCGCCGGCAGGAGCTGATTGAGCGTCGGATGCGGGAGGTCGAGCGGCTGCAGTCGCGCGAGGCGCTGACCGAGTCGGAGAAGCAGCTCGCCGGGCTCGCGTTCGAGCGCGGGATCGGGCCGAAGGGGTTTGCGCGCATCAAGTCGCGAGGCGACCGAGCGCTGTTCGGCGGCT
Source organism: uncultured Coriobacteriaceae bacterium (assembly GCA_964390275.1). Taxonomy (GTDB): domain Bacteria; phylum Actinomycetota; class Coriobacteriia; order Coriobacteriales; family UMGS124; genus CAYMHQ01. The sequence goes on along the minus strand of CAYMHQ010000099.1, from coordinate 1,173 downwards.
TCGACACGCGCGCGATGAAGCTCCGGCTCGGCGTCCCGTCCGGCGACCCCCTGGCCGACCACCTGCCCGACGTGACGATCGCGGCGAAGAACCTCGCGAACTCGATGACGGTGCACAACCTCCGGATGAGCCGGGTCCGCGGGACTAAGAGCATCGAGAGCGAGCATGTCGGCAATAACCGCATCGTCCGCTCGGCGCTCAAGCTGGGCGGCATCGTGCCGGAGGAACTCCCCGCGGAGGAGGACGTCAAGGTGGTGAAGCGGCGTCTGAAGGCGGAGGAGAAGCGGCTCGCCTCGTCGTCGGAAGGGTTCCGAGCGAAGGAGTCTGCCGAGGTCGAGGTGCCCGCCGATTGAGGCCGCTCCGCCCCGCTCGGCCACCAAAAAGGCGCGGGGTGCTCGCTCGCACGCCCGCGCCTCGTTCGCGCCGGTTCCTATGGGACGCTCGCCGTTCGCATCGCGCCCGGCATCGCGCCCGAAGCCGTGGCCTGGCTTACGCCGACAGCTTGGCCTCGCCGCACGCGACGGCGGTGAACTGGCCCTTGTCGTTGGTGGTCGCGGTCAGCGTGACGACGGTCTTGTCGGAGTCGTCGGAGGGACGGGCGTAGGTGAAGGTGACGGTCACGTCGCCGGCCTTGCCCTCAACGCCGGCGAAGGTGTAGACCTGCGTGCCGCTGGCGCCGAGCTCGGTGGAGTCGGTCGGCTCCTGGTACTCGTCGCTGCTGTACGCGACGGCCTCGCCCTCGATCTCGTAGGTCCACTCATAGCCGGTGGTGGGGTTGCTGCTGAGGCTCACGGTCAGCGCGGTGTCCTTGACGTCGATCTGGCCGGAGATGTTCGCGTTGTCGGTCGTGAAGGTGGCGCCACCCTCGACGACCTTGGACGAGCAGCCCGCGAGCAGGGCGATGCAGAGCATGGACGTGGCGGCGACGGCGACGACCTTGGCGAGTTTGGAAAGCTTCATGGCTGGCTCCTCTTTCTTTCCGGGTTGAAGTGCTTGTTTGTCGAACTGCCAACTGCTGTGTTCTCTCAGCTTTCGCGGGCAAGTCGACGTCACGGCTCCCTGCCGTCGTTCGAGGCACCCGGTTCTGCTGCTGGAACCACTTTACCCTACCCGGTGCCCCTTCTAGGACCGCGCACAGTGTCTTCAGAAGAATCGACGAATGGGTGCAACGAG